>VSPN01000029.1 GCA_009775355.1 Muribaculaceae bacterium | reverse complement strand
CGCCCTTTGCTGAATGCGCTGTATTTTTATTATTTTACTGTATTATTAACATCTTGAAATAAGTTTGAACAACTTCGACATAAAGATTTCATATGTCAGGCTGATTTGCCTATTATTAAACAAGCTCTGATTATCTTCTTCCACCACGATGACCTCCGCCACCCGAACGCGACGCACCTCCGCCTGCTCCACCTCTGGAAACACTGCCTGTGCTGCGCGATGATCCGACATTGTAATTCCGGCTACATGAGGAGTTGTACGATCGGTTGCGCGTCGAATTGTATGACCGGTTGCCCGCGGACTTTGTAGTGGTCATTTTGCGGTATCCGGTTGTCTCACGCCTGACTGTACTGCCGTTGCTTCCGGAAGATCTGAGACTGCCTTGCGAGGTGACAGTATTATTCTTTCTTGTGGTGTTGCTGTTTCTTTCAGTTCTCACCAGACCGCTCCTCTTAGACGTGTTACCGGACTTGTCAATGACATTACCGTCATTTCTGACAGTTATGTTCGAATTTACCATTGAGCCGTTGAGGGTGGCTGTCTTAGCAGTCTTACGGTCAGACCTGACAGTTGTTCCGACGTTCGGCCTTGTGCCGCCCAGATTGAGCATACCTGTCGACACCGAAGTCTGTTGCCTTCTGTCGGAATATCTTCCTGACGAAGTTGTTCCTGACATACCAGCCGCAGGACGACCCATCGGACGGGAGCCCGGACGCCCGTAAGATCCGCCGCCGCTGTAATTGCCGCCAGGTCTAGTGTTATAAGACCATCCGGGATTGGGAGCGCCGGGCCGTGTAGCCCCTGGTCTGACCGGACGATGATAGCCATATAGAGGTCTTGGAGGACGCGGTCCCCATCCCGGGCCATATCCCCATCCCCATGAAGGATAGTATGACCATGACGGGTAACCCCAGCTCCAGACCGGATCCCATGCCCACGACGGCCCCCAGATCCAAGACCAGTGCACCGGCCCCCACGCATAGCTCCATGTCCACGCAGGCCTCAGACACCAGTTGTAATATGAGGGCGACCATCCGTATGTCCCGGTATAGATCGAAGTGAACGAAGGAGAACCGTTGTCTATGACAATCTCGACATTGCCATATGAATTCTCAAGTATGTCAGACAGCACGTCAGAATTATCAACTACGATTGTCGGGTTATAATATTTCTGAATCTGCTGTGTGTAGACGAAGTCTTCGGCATTTTCAGCAGTCTGCCCGATTGTATCGACCGCAGTTTCATAATAGAAACCTCGGCGGTTGTACTCATCGACATCCATATCACTGAAATCTTCGATGTAGCTGGATTTTATATCGGATTTTCTGCTGCTTTCTTTTTCCGATTTAGGATTGTAGTATATATCGTCAAACTCATCCTGGGCATATGATCCGGGAATCGCTATGGCTGTCATTGCCAGACCTAATAAAAATCTATTCATAACTCTGGTTTTATCGGTTTATACTTAGACATCAAACGAGTAGTTGCGTTTAAGACCAATTTCCACAAAAAAATGTTAAGAGCGCATTCCTTAAGATCGCGTTCAGAATTTGAGATAGAAATCCTTACACAATGTCCGGTGTGCGTCTGATGGAAGCCCCGGCATAGTCTCAAGAGTCAGAACCGGCATGAAAGCGAGACCGGCAGAAACACCTGATTCGGAAAATTCCATGAGCACTCTTTTGACGGGAGCCGCTTCATGCCCTCTTACAAACTGCGATCTCCGCAGTTTCAGGCCAACGGATGCCGCCACTCCACACAATTCCTCGAATCTCGAAGAGGGAACTACGATCACGATTCTACCGCCGGGAGAGATTAACCGGCTTCCGTTCTCAAGCAAGGCGGCAGGCGACAGAACATTCTGATGACGCGCCACGAGCCTGGGCGAGTCGGGCGAATCAACACCGCTGTCGAAATAAGGTGGATTAGAAACAATCAGATCAAATTTTTCTTCAGATATGCAGTTGAAATCCATAAGTCTGGCCTCAAGTCTCGAACTCCACGGAGAAGCCATGAAATTGATACGAGCCTCATCGACCGAGTCCGCATCGATATCAATTGCAGTCACATGCGCAACGGCATTCCTCTGTGCGCACATCAGTGCTATCACTCCGCATCCGGTGCCGACATCGAGTATTCTTCGTGCACCATCGGTATCGGCCCATGCTCCTATCAGCACCGCATCCACTCCGATTTTCATGGAAGCGCGGGCATGCGAGCATTCGAAGAATTTGAACCTGAACACAGACTTTCGCATAATTCAGAAATTTTATGTAATTTTGCAATATATTTCGTATTATACGGATATTTTCCTCCGCGACACATACAAAGCTGCACCAGAGATGTCAGGTCTTGTGAAAAGCGTCGGAGACAAACCTCAGCAAAATTAATAAAAAGATGCCAAAAAATAACTTTCCAGAAGATATTGATTTGTTCGGCAATGACGGCGGCCCTATATATGAGGGCGACACTGCGCCCGCAATAGACGGACTTGAGGGGAAAGTCCGGGAAAACATACTTTTCATTCCTCTTGAAAACGAGGTGTTCTTTCCATACATGCAGATCGGCACGATGCTTACACATCCGGACTCCGTGGCGACAGTTCACAAGGCTGTGAAAAGCAAAGAACCTCTGTTCTTTTTCCTTGCGTCCGAATCCATGCCCGACGACTCCGAGCTGACCGAACAGGAAGACATAATGTTCAGCAGGGGATGCGTCGGAACAATCCTGGAAATCAACGACAATCCTGACGGAAGCGCAATGATCACAGCCAGTATTGGACCACGCGCCATAGCCGTCAACCTGAAGCGACGGACGCCATACATGCGCGGTGATGTCGTGTATTCTATCCCGGCACGCATCACTCCGTCGGAAGAAGAATTGAAGACCGAACAGCGTCTGGATAAAATATACACAAGCATCACCGAGCATCTTACCGACGACGACAGGAAGCGTCTCAACGGCATGCTTGAAGAGATGAATGCCGGCTCAGTCCGTCAGCTTTATTTCAAGATGCAGAACTCACCTGTTCCGACCGATGACCGCTACAGGCTTCTGGAGGCTTCCACTCTGGCGGAACAGCGAAGCATGTTTGCCGACATGCTTGAGGAAGAGAAAGAACATCTGCTCATCCGATCGGAAATCCACCAGAAGACCATGTCGGAGATCGGCCACCGCCAGCGTGACGAGTTCCTCCGCACACAGATACAGCAGATAAAGAATGAACTCGGAGAGAATGAAGACGCGGAAATCGATGAACTTCAGGCCCGGGCGGAATTCAAGGAATGGAATGAGGAAACGAAAAAACGGTTTGACAAGGAACTCCGCAAACTCCGAAGATTCAATCCGACATCGGCCGATTACGCAATTCAATACGCCTATCTTGACGAGTATCTGAGTCTTCCTTGGAATCACTGTGACAATTCCGACTTCACTCTCGACACCGTGGAGGAGGTTCTTGACCGCGACCATTTCGGACTTGAGAAAGTGAAGGAACGAATCATCGAGCAGATGGCTGTGCTGAAGCTCCGTCAGGATACAAAAGCCCCCATCCTGTGCCTGTACGGACCTCCGGGTGTCGGGAAGACCTCGCTCGGGCGCTCTGTGGCATCGGCTCTCGGCAGAAAATATGTGCGCGTCGCTCTCGGCGGTCTGCATGACGAGGCCGAGATAAGAGGTCACCGCCGCACGTATCTTGGGTCAATGCCCGGCAGGATAATCAACGCCCTCGAGAAATGCGGAACGAGCGATCCTGTCATGGTGCTCGACGAGATAGACAAAATCGGAGCAGACTACAAGGGCGATCCTTCGCAGGCGCTCCTCGAAGTTCTCGATCCAGAACAGAACTGCAAGTTCCATGACAACTACATTGATCAGGACTACGATCTTTCCAAAGTCCTGTTCATTGCCACAGCCAACTCTCTTTCGACAATATCCGCTCCCCTGCTCGACCGTATGGAGCTGATCGAGATCGGCGGCTATGTCGAGGCAGAAAAGATCGAGATAGCAAAACGGCATCTCATCCCCAAATGTCTGACCGAACATGGTTTCGGCAGCGATGAAATATCATTTGACGACGATGCTCTCATGGAGATCATAACTTCATACACAAGAGAGAGTGGTGTGCGCAGACTTGAAAAGAAACTCAATGAAGTGATGCGTAAGCTCGCACGACTGAAAGCATCGGGCAAAGACTATCCTTCAGCGATCGACACCGCACTTGTCTCGGAATATCTCGGCAAGCCGGAAGCATTCAATGACCGCTATGAGAACAATGATATTCCCGGCATCGTCACTGGACTTGCATGGACTCAGGCAGGAGGAGAGATTCTTTTCATAGAGTCTTCTGTCTCACCAGGCAAAGAAGGAAAACTTACACTCACTGGCAACCTCGGCGATGTGATGAAGGAATCGGCTGTCCTCGCACTACAATATATAAAAGCCAATCATGAGCGTCTCGGTATTACTGCCGAGGCTCTTGAATTCGGAACAGTCCACGTTCACGTACCAGAAGGAGCCGTGCCCAAAGACGGGCCGTCTGCCGGAATCACGATCGTGACTTCGCTCGCATCGACATTCACCGGGCGCAAAGTCAGAAGCCATCTCGCCATGACCGGGGAGATCACTCTCCGGGGAAAAGTGCTTCCGGTCGGAGGGATAAAAGAAAAGATCCTGGCGGCCAAGCGCGCCGGGATCAAGACTGTGATGCTGTGCGAGAAGAATCGAAAGGATATAGAGGAAATCAAACCTGAATATATCGACGGACTCGAATTTCACTTCGTGGAGTCGGTCGGGGAAGCACTTGAATTCGCATTGCTTCCCTGAGGCTTGCCTCTACGGTTTTTATGACGATGGAAATGGTGCTTGCCGTTTCCATTTTTTTTGTCTTCTGCGGCAGAACTGTCCTTGGAAGAATGATTGTATTGTTCATCGGTCGGAGCAGGCTGATTTTCCGGAGTCCGGACAACACTCTTATCATGGGGCCGAGGTCTGAAGGCACCGGTGTTTTTCACAGCCTTGCGATTTCGTCCGTTACGTCCACGCCCGGATCTATTGCCAACGGAACGTGAACTGCCGGAATATGACGGTGCCTCACCAAGCTCTTCGGGCACCTGCTCCCTAGGAACCTCCTTTTCAAGAAGGCGCTCTATGCGGGCCAGCCGCTGAAAATCTTCTTTCGACACGAAAGTGACCGCGCGTCCGTCGCGGTCGGCGCGAGCCGTACGGCCGATACGGTGCACATAATCCTCCGCCTCACGGGGAACATCGAAATTTATGACCATTTCGATATCATCTATGTCAATGCCTCTCGAAATGATGTCTGTGGCGACAACCACATTGATTTTTCCGGATTTGAAATCGAGCATGACATCTTCGCGCCGGTTCTGGTCGAGATCGGAATGCATCTCCCCTATCTTCAGATTCGACCGACGGAGTTCACGGGCAAGATTCTTGACCTTGATCTTAGACGAGGAAAAGACAATGACTCTCTGCGGCGGATTCTCACGGAATATTTTCTGGAGAATAGGAAGTTTCTGGGTCTCATGGCAGATATAAGCAGATTGTCTGATTTTCTCCGCCGGCTTGGATACAGCGAGTTTTATCTCGACAGGATCTTTGAGAATCTTAGACGCCATCTGCTGGATTTTGGGAGGCATCGTGGCAGAAAACATAAGCACCTGCACATTCTTCGGCAGATGCGAGTAGATCTGCATTATGTCGTCATAGAAACCCATATCGAGCATTCTGTCGGCCTCGTCAAGAATGAAAAACGATACCTTCGACAGATCCACATATCCCATGCTCAGGTGCGCGAGCAGACGACCCGGAGTAGCGATCACGACGTCGGCTCCCATCTTAAGGCTCTTTCTCTGCTGTTCGTAAGTGAAACCATCAGTACCGCCATAGACAGCCATGCCGCTTACTGGCATAAAATACGCGAATCCCTGAAGCTGCCTGTCGATCTGCTGGGCAAGCTCGCGTGTTGGAGACATCACGACACAGTTTACTGCATCCGACGGATAGCCGCCGTCTGCAAGACAGTTGATTACAGGAAGAAGATACGCTGCAGTCTTGCCGGTACCGGTCTGTGCGCATGCCATTATGTCTCTGCCCTCGATGACTGCAGGAATGGTCTTTTCCTGTATAGGAGTACACTCGTCGAAGTGCATGTCCCACAATCCGTCAAGGACGTCGTCATTGGTCAATATTTCGTCAAATCTCATTATTCAATACTTTTCAATATGCAAATTTAATATTTTTTATTCAGATAGAGGGTCTCTCATATCTGCCTTTGCGAAAAACAGAATATTACAAAAGATCTTTTGTAATAAAAGCCCCGACACAATCACCTGTAATTCTGGTAAGTAAACAAATCATGCCACTTTTTAAGAATTTTTTTCAATAATTACGGAACATTACGCGCCTACAGATTGTTATGTATGTGTTCTGAAACAAGATAACGATAACGACAACAATCAACTCAAATCATGACGACATGAAACTGAACAAATCTTTCGAAGAACGTCTGGTTGGAATTCAGGGAAATCTTCTCAACTTTGCATACCAGCTTACAACAGACCGGGAAGAGGCTGAGGATTTGCTCCAGGACACCACTCTCAAGGCTCTTGCTAATGAAGACAAGTATGTTGACAATGTGAATTTCAAGGGATGGATATTCACCATCATGCGCAACATATTCATCAACAACTACCGTCAGAATGTGCGCAAGGCGACTGTAATCGACCAGACGGAAGACCTCTATCATCTCAATGTATGTCAGGACTCGGGGCTTGACACTCCCGAGGGTTCATTTGCGGTGAAAGAGATCAATGTAGCACTCAATTCGTTTACCGACGAATACCGGATTCCGTTCAACATGTTCGTGGCCGGTTACAAATACAACGAAATCGCCGAAAAGCTGAATCTGCCCCTTGGCACGATTAAGAGCAGAATATTCTGTGCACGCAAGAAACTTCGCGAGCAGCTTCATGATTACGCTTACTGATAAAAAACACTTATGATTGTAAATCGATTGTCAGGACAATAGACATCACTACAGAGGGAGACCGAAGCCGGTCTCCCTCTGCCGTAATTTCAAATCGTTAGTGAACATGTCATTACGTCAGGCCTCGTCATTCTTTGCGCGATGCATGCGGATTCAGATCTTTCAGATCGACAAGTTTGTGCAGAATTGCAAAGATGGCGAGACCGGCGGTGGAATGGATCTCGAGTTTTGAACTTATATTCTTGCGGTGGGTGGCTACCGTATGCACAGACAGACACAAAGCATCGGCGATCTCCTTGTTCGACATCCCCTTCGCCACACAACAAATTATTTCCTTCTCCCTCTCGCCGAGGGCCTCGACTTTCTCATCCTTGGCCTCATGAGTCTTCTGTTCTTTTTGAGTGACACTCAGTTTCTGCTCAAGCTGCTCAACTGCCGGAACAAACAGATGGTTCTCTACAAGGAAATGACTCATCAGATCCTTCTCAAGATTGATTATGTCAAACAGAACGGAACTCAACAGGGCATTTCCTTTCTGTGAATAATGATAGATGAAGATATCCTTAAGCTCGTTAAGCTGTTGCCCCATATGATCATGGTCAACAGAAAACTGCGAGATCCCGAAAGAATCGTCCCTGACTCCCGACAACAGACCATCAACATACCTGAACACCACATCATTCTCATGCGATAGATGCTGTCTGACTTCGGCCACATAATCGTCAAAGAATTTGATCAGGAGAAACGACACTTCATTGGTTTCCGAACAGTTTATAGCCTCAATGATGCGATGCCTTATCTTGGGAAGCGAGATGTCTATAAACGAACTGTGCGCACGCTTCAGATAGTCCATAAGCGAAGGAAGCGCCACAGGATAAGACTCATGCTCACGACCGCTGAGAAGATTGCACACGGCGAGGAATGTGCCTATGTCAACCTGATTGCAGTCGCACGTGTCACGGACAGTGCTGTCACCGAAGCCAAACGCTATGTCAAACCTGCTTATAGTCATAAGTAGCAGATTGTTGTCGCGTATAAGTTCACGCATTGTGTTATCGGGTTTGTATGAACTGTGTCTGTCTATCATCGTGATTGGTGTTTGATCATGCAAATTTAGCCTTTTTTCGTCAGAACTGCAATTAAAAAGAGGCGGACAACTCATTGATGTCCGCCTCGCGAAAGTCAGGCCATATGCCTGTAATGATCAGTCGTAATGGTTATTTTTCAAGACGCTTCTCGAGGTTTGCCCGGATTGCGAGCAGGAAGTCGCGTGAATTCACAGCATGGGGTTCCACGCCCTCCATAAGGTTCACGAGATCTTTTGTGACTGTGCCCTGGTTGAGAGTGTCAAAGCATGCGTCCTCAAGCTGATCGGCGAAATTGACAAGATCGGTGTTGCCGTCAAGTTCTCCGCGTTTACGGAGCGCACCGCTCCAAGCGAAAATAGTTGCCATGGAGTTTGTAGAGGTCTCCTCACCCTTGAGATGCTTGTAGTAGTGGCGCGTCACTGTACCGTGCGCGGCCTCGTATTCATACTTGCCATCGGGAGACACAAGCACCGAGGTCATCATGGCGAGCGAGCCGAACGCGGTCGACACCATGTCTGACATGACATCGCCGTCATAGTTCTTGCATGCCCAGATGAAGCCGCCCTCGCTTCTGATCACACGTGCCACAGCATCGTCTATGAGCGTATAGAAATACTCAAGACCCAGACGCTCGAAGTCAGATTTGTACTCCTCGAACACCTCGTCGAAGATCTCGCGGAAACGGGCGTCATACTTCTTCGAGATTGTGTCTTTAGTCGAGAACCACACATCCTGTTTCGTATCGATCGCGAATTTGAACACCGAATGCGCGAACGAAGTGATCGACTTGTCAGTGTTGTGCATGCCTTGAAGCACGCCGGGACCCTTGAACTCATGGATCACCACTTCCTCGCGCTGTCCGTTCTCGCCTTCGAAAACGAGCTTTGCCACTCCAGCCTCGCCTACGCGGATCTCAGAGTTCTTGTAGACATCGCCATATGCATGACGGGCTATGGTTATAGGCTTTTTCCAGCTCTTCACAGCAGGCTTGATCGAAGGGATCGTGATGGGTGTGCGGAACACAGTGCCGTCGAGAATCGAGCGGATTGTGCCGTTGGGGCTTTTCCACATCTGGTGGAGATTATACTCCGACATGCGTGCGGTATTGGGCGTGATTGTCGCGCACTTCACTGCCACACCATATTTTTTCGTAGCCTCGGCAGCCTCTACGGTGATTCTGTCTTCAGTCTCGTCGCGCTTTTCAAGACCGAGATCATAGTATTCGGCTTTCAGATCCACGAATGGAAGGATAAGTTCATCCTTGATCATCTTCCAGAGGATACGTGTCATTTCATCGCCATCCATCTCCACGAGCGGAGTGGTCATCTTGATTTTTTCCATGTTGTGTATTGTGTTTTAAGGTTGATTTACTGATGTGATATGGAGAGAATGTCATTTGTTCTTCAGGGCTGCATAATAGTTCATCAGACAGCCGTCTGCAAGAATCTGACGCTCGTCGGCGGTGAGGTTGGAGAAGTGAAGCTTTATGTCGCGCACACCATCTTTGGTGATGACTTTTGCATCGGCCTCCTCCTTGCCCGACAGAATTGCCTCCCGTATGCCCGGCACGAACACGTAATCTCCCGGATTGTAATCGAATTCCGTCTCTTTGGAGATAGTGAACGGAACGATTCCCCAGTTGATGCAGTTCGAACGATAGCGCTTTGTGGCATACTCATAGCATATGTTCGCATCGCCTCCAAGCACTTTCTGGCAAGATGCGGCCTGCTCGCGTGCAGAGCCGTCGCCGGGACGGTTTGCGAATACGCAGGATCCGAAAGATGTATCTTCGGGCGATGCTCCGACCGAAGCGAGAACCTCCTTGACTCTCTTGGGGCAGTTTCCTGCACGACGTGCGAGATCCTCGGCCTGAATCCTCTTGCTGAAACCGACATACTCAGGGACTCTGCGCGACAGCGCGAATTCCGACAGTTTCAACGGATTCGAACGATATGAAGATGTCTCGCCCGAGGGTATAAGCTCATCTGTAGTAGTGACAGGATCATGGATCACGGCAGCCAGCTCAAGAAGCATGTTCTCCTGCATGGGATACATCTTGGGCCAGTCCTTGATATTGGGTCCGTAGCGAAGTTCCGAGTCGAGTTTTTCATTACCGAAACCGTTGTAAACCCTGCGCTCGTAAATCTTCTTGTCGAACGAATAGGGCTTGTGCTCATTTGTATAATCCACATCGGTGGCCGCAGTTATTACACCACCGTTGGCGGCTGTGGCGGCGATAGAACGCGCATCCATCAGGGCTACGAGTGAAATCTGGCCCTGACCCGGCTTCGAGCCTTCGCGGTTGGGGAAGTTACGTGTGGTGTGTCGGATAGAGAGACCGTTGTTGGCAGGCACATCTCCCGCGCCGAAACAGGGACCGCAGAATGCAGGCTTGATCACAACGCCGGCCTCAAGCATCTCCTCGGCGATTCCGTCACGGGTCGTGGCCATATATACAGGCACTGATTGCGGATATGCCGAGATAGTGAAATAGTCGTTGCCGACAGATCCGCCTTTCATGATCGATGCAGCCTCCGCGAGGTTATCGTATGTTCCGCCCGAACATCCGGCTATTATACCCTGATCAGCCATGACCTTGCCATCACGTATCTTGCCGACGAGATCAATCTCGATCTTGTCGCCGAAACGATTGCGCGCGTCATCCTCGACCTCACGCAGGATTCTCTCGGGATCCGCCTGGAGTTCCTTGATGGTGTATGCGTTCGACGGGTGGAACGGAAGAGCGATCATACACTCCTGCGATGAGAGATCGATGCGGATCATCGAGTCATAGTATGCCACTTTTCCGGGTTTGAGTTCACGGTAGTCTTCGGGACGACCGTGAATCTCATAGAAATTCCTGATTTCATCGTCTGTCTCCCATATAGAGCTGAGACATGTGGTCTCGGTGGTCATTATATCGATTCCATTGCGGAAGTCTACCGGCAGATACTTCACACCGGGACCGGCAAACTCGAGAACTTTGTTTTTTACAAAACCGTTGTCGAAGACAGCCTTCACAAGCGAAATCGCAACATCGTGAGGGCCGACACCTTTCTTCGGTTTCCCCTCAAGCCACACCAGCACCACCTCGGGAGCATTTATGTCCCAAGTGTTGCAGAGAAGCTGCTTCACGAGCTCGCCGCCACCTTCTCCGACTCCCATGTTGCCGAGCGAACCGTAACGGGTGTGCGAGTCCGATCCGAGAATCATGTTGCCGCATTTTACCATTGCCTCTCGGGCATACTGGTGGATCACGGCCTGATTGGCGGGCACATATATGCCGCCATATTTTTTAGCGGCAGAGAGACCGAACACATGGTCATCCTCATTGATAGTGCCTCCGACCGCACAGAGTGAATTGTGACAGTTGGTCATCGCATAAGGAATGGGAAATTTCTCCAGACCGGACGCACGGGCAGTCTGAATGATGCCGACATAAGTAATGTCATGACTCATCAGCGCGTCAAATCTGATACGCATCCGGTCACCCTTCCCGCCATCCGCATCATGAGCGCGGAGGATCTGATAGGCGATAGTGTTCTCGCGGGCCTCCCGGGGTGCGGGAAGTCCTTCGGTTTCGGTAGCGATGGTCTTTCCATCAAGAAGGTAAACACCTTTGTCGATCAGTTCTACCATTGTTTTGAGTTTTTATGGTTGTTAGTATTAAGGTTATATTCGATTTGGTTCAAAACTTACTATCAGTTACAGTGTCGATGAAAAGAGAGAGAGCGAGCATGTCGGCGGCACCGCCCGGAGACAGCCATCTGCCCACACACTCGGCGTTGAAACGCCCAAGCGCATCAGTCAAAGCCTCTGCAGAGGCGTCATCTGCATGAAGAGACAGCAGTTCGGCTGATCTCTTCCTGATAAAATCCGCCCCTTCTCTTCCGCCTCTGTGATATATGTTGGAATCCTCCAGCTCGCTCATGATAAGCAGAAGCCGTCTGGAGGGATCGGCAATGCGCCGCCATGATCCGAAGACGGGAGCATACCCCCCGACAGCCATGTCAAGCGCGGTCGGAACATCATGAAGATTCCTGACAGAAGCGCCATGTGTGCCGTGCGGGCGAGAGAAAGTCTGCGCGATATCTGAAATGACCGACGATATGCTGTCAGGCGACAATATCTCTGCACCACAGGCCGGACTACCAGAAATGCGAGCTTTGTAAATCAGATAGGCAACGGCACTGACGGCAAGACCAATCGAAAAGAGCGCCCCCTTATGGGTATTGACACCTCCGGTCGCTTCAAGCATCAGACGCTCGCCAGACAAACCGACGGGCTTCAGCACTTCGGCATCAGGAAGACTTTCTGACATCGAGATACGCGCAATTTCTTCAAAAACGGGTTCGAGAGTCCTGATGCTTTCTGACATCATCCGGTGATCCATATCCTTATGCGCTCCATTGTCGTTACAATCCACAAGTCCGGGTTTCGGGGTAAGATCAAGTTCACGCTTGAGCGCGAGCGCGGCGCATCGCGCAAGCAATGCGGGAATCGAAGCGTCTGGCAAAAGTTCGGCAGCAGCCGTAACCCGTCTGCCCGACAATGCCTCGCGCACACGCGACGCCGACACAGGACAGCCTCGTGAATCCGCAAGCCGTGGAATCTCGACAACTTCGATTCCTCTTTCGGGCAGAACCTGCTTCATTAGTTCATTATATCTGGCCGTTAGCGGATCGGAAGGTTCTTCACCGACAAATCTCACACTCGCGCCGAGTGCGGGAGCGATATGTGTGGCGAATATGTCAAGATCAAGAAGTATATGAGAGTCGGTACGCTCCGACAGTTCCTTGATGAAATAAGAGGGAAATGTAGACGAACTTATGCAGTAACGACTTCCCTCCAGAACCGTCACATTGGGAATATGCGCGGTCGCATTGACAAGCGCGCGCCTCCTCGCTACATACGAAAACTCAGTCTTGTCATTGTCGGCAAGAGGAATGACAAACAGTCTCCCGACTCTTGAGGCCGACTCGCGCACAAGATGAAGATGACCGAGTGTCGGAGGATTGGCATTCATGACAATTACGCCGCAGGTTGAATCCGCACCGCAATCCGAATCCTTTGACGCGGACTCGCGAACACTCCTGAGATAAGACCTGTAAGCCGATATACCAGCGGCTGAATTCTCGAGCAACGCCGACGATGCGCAACTTCCGACAAGTCTGAACGACAGATCGGAAAAGACCTGAACATAATCAGGTTTGGTAAAAATGGAAAGAGAGGAAATTCCCTGATCGGCCGCATGACCGATTATATCGGAAAGGAGTATATTGGCCACAGACTCCCCTCTGTGATCAGGGTGAATGGCCACATATTTTATGATATCGGCATGAAGAGATGCTGTGCCAATGAGATTGCCTTCATTATCAGACACACCGACAGTGTAATCCGGATCTTCGTCAGGAGTAAGAGACACGAGGGCGAGAAGATCCGACCACCTGCGTCTGGCAGAGGGAATATCAAGATAAATCCTATGCAATTCAGTGCCGCTGAACATATGCCTTGACAATTGAATGAATTTTATCCTGAAGTTCTGACTGAGTATGCGCAAATGTCCGCATGCAGACCCGTGCGTCCTCCCCGCAAATCAGACATCTGCGCGACGCGTGTCCAAGTGCGGTGCGTGAGACAGGTGTCCCGTCTTCATTGAACACATCTATGTCCATAAGCCGTCCGAGAGGATGTCCGGTCTCTATTCCTACAGCCAGTTTCTTGGCCTCCTGCCTGTCCATGCGGACAAGCAGGAAAGCCTCGAATCCGGTGATGAGATCGCGCACTTCGACACTCTCCGGATGAAGAGCGCATTCAAGAGTCTTCACTCCCTCTCTGCCCACCACAAGCGAATCGGGAGTGCGTTTTTCCGATCCGGGAATGTTGACTGTAAGCACAACAAGAGTCATGCCCGGATTTGCTTCAATCAATGAAAGCTGGGCGAGCCTCCGGTTGTCACGCGCTTCGAGAAGTTCCTCGAGGGTTATTGCCATTATTCTTGTGATCAGAGAGGTGAAGGGTTGGTTTTCAGGCCTTGATATTCTTTATGACATCCTGCACGCTGCCGTCGCGGTTCATGACAATACCCACAGTCTTGTCACCGAAAGGAAGAGAATCAGGTTCGCCGATAATCGACGCCGCTTTCTCCTTGAGACTGCGGATATCGACCACTTTGAGCCCGGCCTCTCTCAGACGGTCGGCCAGTTCCGGTCTGCGGGGATTGACGGCTATGCCGTATTCAGTGACAATGACGTCAACCGTCGAACCGGGGGTGATGAGAGTCGTCACCTCATCGACTACACAGGGAATACGGCCTCTCAGGAGCGGACAGACTATTATCGACAGTGCAGAGTCTGCGGCAGTATCCGGATGTCCGCCGATAGCACCTCTGATTATACCGTCGCTTCCGACAAGCACATTCACATTAAAATTGACGTCTGCCTCAAGAGCCGACAGAATGACGATATCGAGATAATGCACAGCCGAACCCGGTTCGTCCGCACTCGCATACTCGCACGCCGACACCTCCTTGTGAGTCATGTCATTCTTAAGAGATTCGGCGGCGACCTTGTCGAACGACTGCACATCGATCAGTCTGTCGATCAGTTCCTCCTGATGCATCCTGACCATATGGGCGGTTATTCCGCCGAGAGCATACGACGCCTTGATGCCCCGCTCGATCATCTCGTTTCTGATGTACTTTACAGCTGCGAGTGACGCGCCGCCGGTGCCGGTCTGAATAGAGAATCCGTCTTTGAAATAGCCGGAATTGATAATCACCTTTGCGGCAAGCTGGGCAAGAAGAATGTCGCGGGGATTCTTGGAATCGCGGATCGCCCCTGACGAAATCTTCGACGAATCTCCGACAGAGTCCACTTCCACAACGAAATCCACCTGATCTTCCGATATTGAATTCGGCACATTGGGATAGGGAACGAGATCGTCTGTCAGGATGACAACCTTGTCGGCATACTGCGCGTCAGGAAGAGCATAACCGAGCGAACCGCATATGGACTTGGCGTTTTCCGAACGAGAATAACCGCAAGCGTTTCCGAGCGGATCGGAAGAAGATGCGCCGAGGAATGCCACATCTATATGCAGGTCTCCCGACGCGATGGCAGATCCGCGGCCACCGTGGCTTCTGAACACCACAGGCTTCTCCATCAGGCCTCGAGAGATCTCATTGGCAAGTTCTCCTCTGAGTCCTGATGTGGATATGCCTGTTATCACACCGTTGCGGATATGCTCAATCAGAGGGGCATGCACATCCGAAAGCGATGATGCGGCCAACTGCAGATCCTTGTAACCCATTTCGGCGAGTTTGCCGACAACCATGTTGACAACCTTGTCTCCGCCGCGGAAATGATGATGAAAAGATATGGTCATGCCGTCCTTGAGTCCGGAGCGGCGGATAGCCTCTTCAAGAGAGCATAGTTTGGGACTGCGGCTCTGAAACTCACGACGCGGAGTAGTGACCTTGTCCTTGCCGGCATAATTATAGACTTCCTTGTCAAGAGTCTGTGCTGCGGCCTTGATATCGGCCGCTCTGTCTTTCAATGTATTCATTATAATTCCCCTTCTTTAATGATACCAGATGCTTTGGCAAGCTCAATTACACGCTGGGCGCGGATCACGACCGGACGGTCAACCATCTTGCCGTTGACCGCGATGACTCCCGAACCTTTCTTCTCCGCCTCCTTTATAGCAGCGATTATTGTTCGCGCCTTCTCTATGGCTTTTTCAGACGGGGCGAAAACCTCATTGACTATCTCTATCTGTCGCGGGTTGATGATTGACTTGCCGTCAAAACCGAGACGGTGGATGAATTCGACTTCCTGACGGAAGGTTTCCATATCGTTGAGGTTGGAATACACTGTGTCGAGGGCATCGATGCCTGCTGCACGGGCGGCCACTACGATCGTCTCGCGTGCAAGACGCAATTCATCGCCGCCGGGCGTACGCTGCGTCTTGAGGTTGGCACAGTAGTCTTCGGCACCGAGAGCTATGCCCATCATACGGGGAGAGGCAGTGGCTATGGCATAGGCGTTGACAACACCGAGCGCGCTTTCTATCGCAGCCATGATTCTGGTTCTGCCGACACATCCGATCTCTTTCTCGACCTTTTCTATCTCACGTTCCACCTCGACCACCTCTTCGGCAGTCTCTGTCTTAGGCATGCGTATCACATGTACACCAGCCTTGACCATCGCCTCTATGTCTTTCTTGCCATAGGGAGTATTGAGCGGATTGATACGCACCACCATTTCCGTGTCACCGTAGTCGATTGTCTTCAGCGCGTTATAAACCAACAGTCTCGCTGTATCCTTTTCGGTCATCGTGACAGAATCCTCAAGATCGAGCATAATGGAATCAGGTCCGTATATATGCGCGTCTGCCATCATGCCGGGATTGTTTCCGGGCACGAACATCATTGTTCTTCTGAGTCTTTCCATGGAGAAAATATGAGATGTTAATCTTTCCAGACATCCTTTCCGGTCGCCCTGACGGCAGCAGCCGTCACGCGGGCACGGATTGTACAGTCGAGGGCACCCTTGTCGGTGGCATTGACAACCGCATCACTGACTCCAAGCCCGACGAGGGTTTCAGAGATTACTTTTTTGATCTGTTTGCCGAACTGGAACGCGACAGAGCTGTCAAGATTGACAGTCAGCCCCTCTCCGTCGGCGGCAGGTGAGATCTGCACAAGAATGTCTCCGGATTCGAGAGTTCCGGCATGTGCTGGTTTTAGATTCATCGGTATAGATTTTTAAGGTACGTTCTGACTTAAGGTTCTATTCTCCGGACACCCTCCGGTTATCCGGCTATTAATGCTCACCACATCTTGACAGATGAATGCATTAATATTGATTAAGGTGAATAAACAGACCTGTGCATGCAGACCTTTCCAGGGCTTACGCCCTCATGTCAGCAGCGACAGTCCTTATCCGCCGCAAATATATAAAAATTTCTAATATCCCACAAAGGTTAGAAAAATATTCCTTAACATTGTCCGTCCGATTCCCCATATAAGGCGATCATGCAAGACGGCAGAATGCGGCGGCGCAGACATGGAGCACCTACAAAAGTTGCAGAATACCGCATAATGTTGTAATTTTGCCATGCAATGAAAGAAAAGAAAAATTTTTCATCTCCCGGTGCAATTCTGGCCGAACAGCGCCGTCTTCTGCAACTCGAATACCATGCCGAGAAGGAGGCATTTACAGAGGCCGCCGACAGAACAGGAATATCGCGTCTTGTCGAAAACGGCAACGCATGGTTTCCCATAAGAATCGGAGATGTTCGCCATAATTCGTTAAACCAACGCATCATCGAGGTGTTTCGCACTGAAGAATCGGAAGCAGAGCACAATTTCGAATTCGGACGCCCGGTGATGTTCTTCATCGAGGACAGCGGAAACAAATACATCAGAAGCTGTTTCAACGGGAGCGTGAGTTATGTCGACGGTGACCGGATGGTTGTTGAGATTCCTGAGAAAGCGCTTCTCCCCTCTCCAGGCAACGGACAGAGACCGGGAATAATGCTGTCGTTCGACGAGACAAGCTACAAGACCATGTTCGACGCGATAGACCGGACAGTCTCTGCACGCGGTCGTCTCGCCGAACTGCGCGACCTCATATATTCCGGTCGCAAAGCGTCAGAACATAAATTCGCACCGCTCGGATTTCCATATCTGAATCCGTCACAACAGAAAGGGGTAAACAAAGTTGTGGCCGCAAAAGAGATCGCTGTCGTGCACGGACCTCCGGGCACAGGAAAGACAACAACTCTCGTCGAGGCCATATATGAGACCCTCAGACGCGAAAGTCAGGTGCTTGTGTGCGCACAGAGCAACTCAGCAGTCGACCTGATTTGCGAACGGCTCACCGACCGTGGCATCAATGTGCTGCGGATCGGCAACCCGACACGTGTGAATGACAAAATGCTGTCGTTTACATATGAAAGGAGGTTTGAAGCCCACCCCGACTACCCCACCCTTTGGAAAATCAGAAAAGACTTGCGCGAGCTACGTATGGCACGGAGACATTCGGATCAATGGCATCAGAAGATTGACCGGTTGCGGAGTCGCGCCACAGAACTTGAGATTCGCATAAATGGCGATATCTTCAGGGAGGCTCGCGTGATAGCCTCAACCCTTGTGGGCAGCTCAAGCCACCTTCTCGACGGCATGAAGTTCTCCACGCTCTTTATCGACGAGGCCGCACAGGCTCTTGAGGCGGCCAGCCTCATACCCATGCGAAGAGCCGGGAGGGTCATATTTGCCGGCGACCACTGCCAGCTGCCTCCCACGGTCAAATGCCATGAGGCTCTTAAACAAGGTCTGGGCGTATCGCTGATGGAAAGAGTAGTAACAAATCATCCTGAATGCGTGGTACTACTCACCTTGCAATACCGCATGCATGAAAATATCATGAGATTCCCGAGCGAGTGGTTCTACAACGGTGCGATGCAGGCCGCTCCTGAAGTCAGCAACCGAGGAATTCTCGACCTTGACATCCCTGTGGAATGGATAGATTCATCTGAACTGATCAAGGAAGAACCCGAAGATGAAGCCGGTTATGACGAATCAGGAAATGATAAGCCACAGTCACACAACATGACGTTTGCCGAGGCTCTTGCAGGAGAGACACATGGCAGAATCAATAAAGACGAGGCTCTGCTGACACTACAGACACTGCAGAACTACATCGACAAGATCGGCAAACGACGGATTGCCGACGAACGGATCGACATTGCTGTGATATCTCCATACAGGGCCCAGGTCAGGTATCTCAGACGGCTAATTGCATCGACACCGTATTTACGCGAGTTGAGGAAACAGATAACAGTAAATACAGTGGACGGTTTTCAGGGAAGGGAAAGCGACATAGTGGTGATTTCGCTTGTACGCTCCAACGAAAGAGGCGACATTGGCTTTCTTCGCGATCTGCGCCGGATGAATGTAGCCATGACTCGCGCCAGAATGAAACTGATCATCATAGGCAACGCCACAACCATGTCATCGCATCCATTCTACCGCAAGCTGTTGAGCTATGTCAGGCGGCTTGACCAAGAATCCCATGCCGGTGAAGACCGGGATCAGACAGATTGTCTCAAAAAATAATGATGAAATGAGTCATTTCGATAAATTTTGTGTAATTTTGAATTATGATCTCAATCAATAACCTGAGTGTGGAATTTTCCGCACGCCCACTGTTCAACGACATAAGCTTTGTCATCAACGACACAGACAAGATAGCCCTGACAGGCAAAAACGGCGCAGGCAAATCCACATTGCTGAAAATACTCGCCGGAGCGGAGGAGCCGACATCAGGCTCGATCGGCAAACCCAATGACATTACCATCGGCTATCTGCCACAGCAGATGAAACTTGCCGACGACACGACTCTCATCAACGAGACCAAAAAGGCTTTCAACGACATAATCGGCATAAAAGAGGAAATCGACAGCGTCAACATGCGTCTTGCCGAATCTGAAGATTATGAATCTGAAGAATATCACAGGCTGATCGAACGCCTCACATTCCTTAACGAACGCCTTGACATAGAGGGAGCCTCGAATATGGATGCGGAAGTCGAGTCAACACTCGTCGGCCTCGGATTCAGCCGTGATGACTTCGACCGCCCCACCCATGAGTTTTCCGGAGGATGGCGCATGCGTATCGAGCTCGCCAAGATTCTTCTGCGCAGACCCGACGTGTTGCTTCTCGACGAGCCGACAAACCATCTTGACATAGAGTCGATACAATGGCTTGAGCATTTCATGCAGACAAAGGCTAAGGCCGTCGTGCTTGTCAGCCATGACCGCGCCTTTCTTGATAACGTGACTAAACGCACCATCGAGATCTCATGCGGCAAAGCCTACGACTATAAGGTAAACTATTCGCGGTTTGTCGAACTCCGCAAGGAACGCATCGAGCAGCAGATGCGTGCATACGAGAATCAGCAGAAGCAGATCGCCGACATTGAGGCCTTTATCGAGCGGTTCCGCTATCAGGCCACCAAAGCCATTCAGGTACAGAGCCGCATCAAGCAGCTTGAGAAGATCATTCCCATAGAGGTTGACGAGGTCGACAACTCCCGTCTTCGTCTGAAATTCCCTCCGGCCTCCAGGTCAGGCGATTTTCCGCTGATTGCTGAAAACGTCGGAAAGGCATATGACGGGCACCAGGTGTTCGATCATGCCGAATTCACAATCCGCAGAGGAGAGAAAGTGGCATTTGTCGGAAAGAACGGAGAAGGGAAATCCACATTTGTAAAGTGTATAATGGGAGAAATCCCATATACCGGCACATTAAAGATCGGGCACAACGTGCAGATCGGTTATTTCGCACAGAATCAGGCACAGATGCTCGACGGTGAACTTACTGTATTCGAGACAATCGACAACGTGGCCACAGGCGACATGCGGACAAAAGTCAGAGACATTCTCGGCGCGTTCATGTTCGGCGGCGAAGCCTCCGACAAGAAGGTCAAAGTGCTTTCAGGAGGCGAGAAGACCCGTCTGGCCATGATAAGACTTCTGCTTGAGCCGGTCAACTTTCTGATTCTCGACGAGCCGACCAATCATCTCGACATCAAGACAAAAGAGATTCTGAAAGAGGCTATCAGAGACTTCGGAGGCACTGTCATCGTTGTCAGCCATGACCGCTATTTCCTTGACGGACTTGTGGAGAAGGTATATGAGTTCGGCGACGGAAAGGTGCGAGAGAATATCGGTGGCATATATGAATTCCTGAGCAAGAAGAACCTTGACAGCCTCAACCAGCTGGAGCTGACAAAATCAACAAAACGTCCGGTTACAGGAAGCGACACCCAAGTCCCAGAGGAATCCGGACCCGACAGCAAGGAGAGCCGCAAGCTCTCATATGCCGAGCAGAAAGAACGCGCCAAAGCCGTGAGCCGCGCCGAAAAGGAGGTCAAAGCCGCAGAGGCCGAGATCGGAGAACTTGAGAAGAAACTCGGAGAGTATGAGGACAAGATGTCGGGCGGAGACGCATCACCTGAAGTATTGTCGGGATATGAGCATACTCAGAAGACTCTTGAAGAAGCAATGGCCCGATGGGAAGAAGCCTCCTCCCTTCTCGAAGAACTTGGCAAATAATCACCGTATAGTGCAGAAGCAGAAACATCACAAGCGAAAATCTGCCCGGTGACTAACCTCCCTGACGGTAATATTTATTATTAAACAAGCTCTAAAGACGATGAAAAAAGGAATAAACCGCGATAACCTCGACCTTACCGTCGATCCACGACATGACTTCTACAGCCACGCGTGTGGCGGCTGGCAGAAGAGCCACCCCATCGAGGGTGAATACTCGCAGTTCGGAACGTTTAATGTTCTCGCAGAAGAGGCCCGCGACAATGTGCGCAACCTGATCGAGTCTCTCTCCAAAGATCCTGATGCGGGCGTAAAAGGGACCGTCGCCCAGAAGATAAGCGACCTCTATGCCATGGGTATGGATATGGAGCGCCGCAACAAAGAGGGGAACAGCCCTTTGCGGCCTATCCTTGAGCGGATAGAGAGTTTCGGTCAAGATAAACTGGCTGAGACAGTGGCATGGCTTTCGTTCGGACTGGACAGTACCTTTTTCGGCTACGGCGTAGGTCCCGACCCCGGAGACTCCGACAGAAACATGCTCCACGTGATGGAAGCAGGACTGGGACTGGGAGACAGAGACTATTACCTTGAAAAGAACGAGACAAACGACCGCATACTTTCAGCATACCGCGACTACATTGTCAAAGTGATGGAACTTGCGGGATATGACAGAGAGGCTGCTGAACGCATCAGCGCGACAGTAGTCGAAATCGAGACCGAATACGCCCGCCACAAAAAGACAAGAGAAGAACGTCGTGACCCACTGGCCGGTTACAATGTGCGTACCATAAGCCAGCTGACGGAAGACTATCCCAACTTCCCGTGGGTAGAGATCTTCAGGCTTTCAGGTCTCGGCAAGCCAGAAAGGGTGAACGTATCATCGCCGGGATACATGGAATTCATAAACCGTCATTATCCCGGTCTCACCGACCGTCAAATCAAGGATCTTATGGCATTCGGAGCAGTCTCATCCTCTACTGGAGTGCTCGGAGATGCGTTCTATGATGCCGATTTCGAAATGTTCAGCAGGGTAATGTCGGGGATCGAAGAGAAGAAACCGCTCTGGAAACGGGCCATGGCAATACCAAACTCAATGTTCGGCGAGGCGGTGGGACAGCTTTACGTCAAGAAGTACTTTCCGAGTGAGAACAAGGAATATATGGTGCGTCTCGTCGAGAACCTGCGCACAGCGCTCGGCAAACATATCAGTTCTCTGGCATGGATGAGCGACACTACAAAAGCGAAAGCTCTCGAGAAACTCGCCGCCCTCAAAGTCAAGATAGGTTACCCAGACAAATGGAAAGACTATTCCGGCATAAGCATAGATCCTTCTAAATCCTATCTCGAGAATGTGCTTGCCGCATCAGAATGGTTCACCCGCGACAACTATTCCAAGATGGACAAGCCCGTCGACAAGGATGAATGGTACATGACACCTCAGACTGTAAACGCATACTACTCCCCTCTCACCAACGAGATCTGCTTCCCGGCAGGAATACTGCAGCCACCATTTTTCGATATCGAGGCTGACGATGCCCAGAACTACGGGGCTATCGGCGTCGTTATCGGACACGAGATGACTCATGGCTTCGATGACAGCGGCCGACGATATGACATGCACGGAAATCTTGTAAACTGGTGGACTGATGAAGATGAGGAGAAATTCAAGGCACTTACCGAACGTCTCGTCAGACAGTTCGACAATGTGGAAGTCGCTCCTGGCGTACATGCCAACGGCAAATTCACCCTCGGTGAGAATATAGCCGACCAGGGCGGTCTGCGAGTTGCGCTTACGGCATATCAGGATTCGTTGGGCAATGCTTCCGCTCCCGATATTGATGGATATACCGGACTGCAGAGGTTCTATCTCGCCTATGCCGGCGTGTGGGCCTCCAACATCAGACCGGAAGAGATTCTGGTGCGCAACCAGAATGATCCGCATTCTCTTGCTGTCAACAGGGTAAATGTCACTCTGAAGAATATCGACGAATTTATCGAGGCATTCGAGATCAGAGAAGGAGACGCGATGTTCCGTACCGGACAAGAAAGAGTTATAATCTGGTAGTCTCTTCAACCCGTAAACACATGATCAGTCTCGGTCTTATCGGGTTTCCCCTCGGGCACTCTTTTTCGGCAAGTTACTTCAACAACAAATTCCGGAGAGAGGGCATCGCGGGGGAATACCGCCTTTATCCTTTGGAATCGGCTGAAAATTTCCCAGATTTTCTTTCACTGCACAGCGGCCTGTGCGGACTCAATGTGACGATTCCGCATAAGGAAAGCATCATGCCGTTTCTTGATTCTCTCTCGGAAGAGGCTGCCGCGATCGGTGCTGTGAACGTCATCAGTATCCGGCGCGACATTCAGGGAAATACGCGTCTGACCGGGCATAATACGGACTGGTCGGCATTTCGCGACAGTCTCTCTCCTCTGCTCGGACAAGAGAAACGGAAAGCATTGGTGCTCGGCACCGGAGGCGCGTCGAAGGCAGTTACCTATGCGCTGCGCAGTCTCGATACGGATGTGACTTTCGTTTCACGCACCCCCGGCAACGGCATAATCGGGTATGAGGATCTCACTGCCGGTCTGATCTGCGGGCATAAAATAATAGTCAATACAACCCCTGTAGGAATGCATCCATCTACAGAATTCTGTCCGCCTATACCCTATGACGCGCTTACACCGGATCATATATGCTATGATCTCATCTATAACCCGGAAGTCACTCTGTTCATGAAAAAGAGCGCAGAAAAAGGCGCAGTAGTAAAGAACGGCCTTGAGATGCTTCACCGACAGGCGGAGAGCGCATGGGAGATATGGAAACAGGATCTCGGAATGCCCTGACAGCACCTATGCTTGTGCCCCTCGCCGGACTATGCGCAGGGATACTTCTCGCCCGCGCGGGATTGTCAATGTGGACATCCCCGCTGTTCATAGGCGCAGGGTGTATAATATATTTCCTTCTTTCAAGACAGCATGATGACCCGGTAAAATCTTATTACATAAACAAATACCACCACTTCTGGATATTTCTTGTCTTTATCGGCACCGGCATTCTCACCTACGACCTCAACAGACCTTATACAATTGAGGGCGATCCCGGCAGATTCAGGTTCGCCACTGGAAGAGTGCGTGATGTGTATCATGACACAGCAGGCGACAGATGCGTTGTCGAGGTCAGTTCTCTCACAGACGGCAACGGGAGGGGACAGGCTGCCGACAATCTTAAAATAATTGTCAGAAGCGATGCGGTCAACTGCGTCATAGATGACAATATAATTCTGCCTGTCAGTCTGAAAAGAATCGCCGATTCGGAAAATCATTTTACGACCGGACACGCTGACAGGATGAAGGCAAAAGGTCTGCTATACATTACGACCTGCGAAGGCAACCGTATAATACGTACCGGACATAACACCACATTACACGGTACTGCCGCAGATTGCCGAGACAGACTTGAGGCATTCATCGAGAAAACCTCTCTCCGGAAAGAGACTCGATATTTTCTGATAACGATACTTCTCGGAGACCGGTCTTATCTTGACAGTGACACCAGGACTCTCTTCGCCGATGCCGGAATATCGCACACGCTCGCGCTCAGCGGCATGCACGTAGCAATAATCGGCGGCATTCTGCTGTGGCTTCTCTTCCCGATAAATTTCTTCGGACTCTACAGATACAGACTGCTCATAACGGCAGTACTGCTCGTCGGATACGCATTTCTGACCGGTTGCGCGCCTTCTACGTTACGGGCCACTCTTATGTCGGTCACAATGGTGATATGCGTGTTCATGGAGAGAAAAAACCAGGCGTGGAACTCTCTGCTGCTGGCGACATTTGTCATTCTGCTCCTATCGCCAGCCTCGCTTATGGACGCAGGACTGCAGCTCAGTTTCACATGTGTGTCCTCGCTTATCTTTTTCGTGACTCCGCTCACTCCGATCGACAGACGCAGTCATCCTCATATTTTCAATGCTTACACACTGGTGCTTTCCACATGGGTGGCTACAGCCGGGACATGGTGTATCTCCGCATGGTATTTCGGATCAGTCCCTGTTATGTTTCTTCCGGCAAACATGGTTGTGCTCCCTCTCCTGCCTCTTTATCTTGTTGCGGCTGTGTCATATCTTCTACTCGCGGCATGCGGATCCGGGGTGATCTATCCTGTAACAATGGTCACAGACACAATCGGCAGTATTCTTGATTCGGGTCTTTCTGCGCTCAATTACTACCTTGACTATATAACCGGCAACGCGGATTCGGCGATAAATTTCTCGCCTTCCGCCGTAACAGTTGTCTTATGGCTGTCGATGGCCGCCATGGCCGCCGTCATCCTCGGAGGCAACCGAAAGAAGTTTTACAGATGGAGTCTCGCAATTCTCGCCTTATGTTTCACATTTTCTGTGCTTACGCCTGTCAGCGCAAGCAATAAGTCGGATCTGATAGTTCAGAGAGACAGCAGATCGGTAAGTATCGCTTACCAAGAAAGAGAACATGGCGAAGAAAAGGGCCTGACATTCAATAGAGGCAGCATATCATCATGCTCAATCGCGCAAAGACATATATTAAATATCGACAGGACAGTAAGAAAAAGAGACTCCGAGACCGAACCTCCTCACCTTCCTTACAACTGCGACATACTCATTCTGTCGGGAGGAATCAGAGAAACACTCTCTGAAATAGTCGGTCAGTCGCGTCCACGGCGCATAGTGATACATCCGACAGTAAGAAAAAAGAGAGAAGCCGCACTACTTGCCGAAGCCGACAGCATCGGCATTCCATGCCATTCCATCAGAATCGACGGGGCGTACCGACTGTCTCGTGACAGCATATTATTACACCGCGTCCAGCTTCAGAACGCGTCTGGTGAAAAATTCACTCGGAAACAGCAATGATCTGCTCACCGAAGAACGCCGAGAGACGGGCAAGTGTGGCGATAGTGAAGTTATGCTCTCCGCTAAGCCACTTTGTAATCTCGCTCGGTCTTCGGCCAAGAGCCTCGGCAAACTGTTTCTTTGAATATCCTTTCTCGCGCATGAGATTCTCAATGCGGTTGGCGATGGCTAACGACAACTTTGTCCTTGTCTGGACTTCAAGCGGCAATTCCCCGAGTATGCCTGACAAACTGTATGTGTCTTTCTTCATATTGATTCTGACTGGACGGTTATCTATTGAACTTATCAGTCCGCATCCGGAATAAACGGCGCATTTTCGCCCCATTCCCACACTCCGGGCACTACTGCCGCAACATTATATTTCGCAATGCCGAGATCGACTGCATATTTTCCGGAGTCGTCTGTAAAAGCGACAATACGCGAACGGCCTCCGACTTCACGCATTTTCAGTCTCACAGGGCGTCGGTTCATAGCAGAGGGAGCACATGCCACTGCCTGAAGAGCAGTATGAAGCCATGGGAATCTGTTGAGAACCTCATGATACTCCACATCGTCGCCTGCAAAGAAATCTCTCGGGGTCATAGTCTTGAGATGAGCTATTCGGGAAGAGATTCTTGCAAGAAGTGATGTGGCTGAGTGATCGGATCTGCCGAATGCGACAACAAACGGCACTTTCTCATAAACCTCGACTCTCGCTCTGATGTGTGATCCGGAATATGTACCGCCGACAAAGCATGTTCCAAGTCCGGCACGCACAGTCTCGATCACAAACTGCTGAGCAAAATAGCCAGCCCTCTCCTCCGCATCAGGAAATGTCGGATCGATGACAGCGACCATGTAATTCCTCACATTCCTGAATATGCCGTAGCTTCGTGACCAGCCCTGAAACGGCGCGGCATCATCGAAACACAACTGGAATGCCAGACCAGACTCATGTGTGTTTATATATGTTATCTCGCTTCTAAGCCTGTTCCTGACAGCATCGTCGATGGCATCGACACTGTAACTTCTCACCGAATGGCGTCTGCGAAGCAACTCAAGAACGCCGCCGGAGTCTGTTGAATTATCCACATTCTTCTGTTTTACAATTTATTCCCCCAATCAGTCTGCCACCCACTTGCAACCGCACCAATATTCATTTACGGCTAATGAAGCCGTTTATACAGCTTCAATAAAAAAGGCGGAAGGAAACCCGTCCTTCCACCTTTATATAACAGATAATTATCTGTGTTAGTCTATCACTTCCTCGAGATTTATGTCAAAACCGTCAAGGAATGCCATTGTTTTGGCAATGTAGTCTTCCATCACAACGTCCTCGACGACAAACGGAACCACCTTGCGGAATTCCGCAAGAACAGTCTCGATATAGGGAGACGACTTCAACGGCCTGCGGAACTCGATGCCCTGCGCTGCGTTCATAAGCTCGATAGCCGCTATATACTTGAGGTTGTCGATTATCTTGTGAAGTTTCGTCGCGGCGTTCGCACCCATAGAGACAAGATCTTCCTGCCCGTTGGAGCTTACAATCGAATCGCATGAAGCCGGCCATGCATACATCTTGTTCTGGCTTACCATCGAGGCGGCTGCATACTGCGGAATCATGAAGCCGGAATTCAGACCCGGGTGAGCCACGAGGAATTCGGGAAGACCGCGAAGCCCAAGAATAAGCTGTGCAACGCGACGCTCGGAAATGTTGCCGAGCTCATGGAGCGCCACTCCCATATAATCGAATGCAAGAGCGAGAGGCTCGCCATGGAAATTGCCTCCAGACACCACCATATCCTGATCAGGGAATACGGTGGGATTGTCGGTCACCGAATTGATTTCGGTATGAAGTACGTTGGTGACATGTATCATGGCGTCCTTGACAGCTCCATGCACCTGCGGGATGCAACGGAACGAATATGGATCCTGCACATGCTCCTTATGCCGGCTTATGATCTCGCTTCCTTTTAGTAGCCCGCGGAATACCTGGCCTGTCTCGATCTGTCCTGCGTGCGGACGTATGTTCTGAATGCACGCGAGAAAAGGTTCGATGCGTCCGTCGAAAGCCTCCAGCGACATCGCCCCGAAAAGATCAAAGCAATTCACCATGTGCCAGCCGTCGATGAGAGCTTTTATGCCGTTTGCACTCATGAACTGAGTGCCGTTGAGCAGAGCCAGCCCCTCTTTGGATTTGAGCCTGATGGGACGCCAGCCCATCTGGGCAAGCATGTCGGCACTCTTTATGCGGCGTCCCTGGAAGAACACCTCTCCTTCCCCTATAAGAGGGAGGAAGAGATTGGCAAGAGGCGCGAGGTCTCCTGAAGCACCGAGCGAACCACGGTCGCACACCACGGGGATCACATCGTTGTTGTAGAAGTCGAGAATACGCTCGACTGTCTCGATCTGGACTCCGCTGAAACCCATCGACAGAGCGTGCGCCTTCAGAAGAAGCATGAGTTTGACGATGACAGGATCGACCGGAGTTCCCACACTGCAGGAATGGCTCTTGACGAGATTTTCCTGAAGAGTGGAAAGCTCATCGTGCGATATGTGCTTGTTGCAGAGAGAACCGAATCCGGTTGTAACTCCATAGATCGGTTCCGAAGTCTCGTCTGTCTTTCTGTCGAGATAGTCTCGGCAATGACGAATTTTTTCACGGGCTTCTGACGACAGGGTCAGGCGCGCGTTCGATTTAAGTATCGTTTCGATAAGATCGTAGGTAAGATTTCCGGATCCTATCGCATATGTCTCAAGTTTATCCATAAGTATGTAGATTATTTGTTTTGGGTGACGATGCGGCCTCTGCTGATCACAGTCCGCACACAGTTCATGCCGACATAATATGGCAAAGAACGGTAAGTGTCAAAATTAAGAATAACTATGTCTCCGCTCTTTCCTGTCTCGATCGATCCGGTCTCTTCGGCAAGTCCGACAGCAGCCGCGCCATTGAGAGTAAGTGCCGTTATTGTCTCCTCGACACTCATGCCCATATAGATGCAGGCAAGCGCGATGGTGAGCGGTATCGAGCCAGAAAAGCATGAGCCGGGATTAAGGTCGGTCGCAAGAGCGACGGCGGCTCCGGCCTTGATGAATCTACGTGCCGGAGCGTAAGGTTCCCTCAGAGCAAATGCCGTCAATGGCAAGAGAGTCGCGACAACACCCTCTTCGGCCATGCGCCGTATTCCCTCGTCGCTGACATGAAGAAGATGATCGGCGGAAACAGCACCTACTTCCGCTGCAAGTTCTGCACCGCCGAGAGTGACGATCTCATCAGCATGCAGTTTCAGTTCAAAGCCGGCATCTCTTGCGGCATTGAGCAGCCGACGCGAATCCTCGATCTCAAACACATTCTTCTCTGTGAATATGTCGAAAAACCGAGCTTTCCCTTTCGCCGCAGGAATCATTTCGGAAATCATCAGATCGACATAGTCGCCGGTGCGGCCCTTGTATTCACTGGGAACGGCATGCGCTCCGAGGAATGTCGGGACAACACGCAGTTTTCCTTCTTTCTCTCCGGCAAGAGTATTGATCACGTCGAGCATCTTCAGTTCTGTCCCGGTGTCGAGACCGTAACCGCTCTTAGCCTCGACAGTGGTTACGCCCATCTCAGACATACGGTCCACAAACCAGCGGGCTTTTTCTACGAGAGCTTCAAAAGACTCGGCGCGTGTCGCATTTACAGTTGACTGGATTCCTCCTCCCCGCTCCATTATGCTCATGTAGCTGTCACCTTTCAGACGCCACTCGAATTCATCAGGGCGGTAACCGCCGAAGACAAGATGTGTATGAGAGTCGACAAAACCGGGAATAACGGCGCGACCTTCGGCATCGATCACGTTTGCATCACAGTCGGGAAAGGGCATGTCGTCCATTTTGCCGACAAAAGTGATTACGCCGTCGTCAATCACAATGCCACCGTCGGGAATACATAGAAGTTCCGACATCTCGTCACCCCTCCGGGCCGAATTGCCCAGAGGAGTCGAGATGTTAGCGTTTATTATTCGAAGAGAGGACATTACTGACGGTCTATTACACCATTGACGATTGAAAGTACGGCTGTTTCTCGCTCTGTAGCCTCAGCGGCGATCTTTCCGGCTTCGGAGAGTATGGCATCAGCCGCAGCCCGGTCTTTGAGACCGGCGGCATTGATGCGCACGTTGAGCCAGGCGCCGAGCACGGCAGAGCGTGCTGCAAGCGCGCCCACACCTGCGTCGCTGACAGAAGCGGGATTGCCCGACTCCGCCATCGCCTCGAGAAGCGCGAAAGTCTCAAATGCTGCTTTCATTGTGCGTAGAGGCACTTCTGAGGCATATAATGTCGCAGCCTCGAGAGCGGCGGCTCTCGCAGCCTTTTCTTCCGGAGAATTCTTTGGCATGGCGAACACAGCCATTATCCTGTTGAACGCCTCGGTATCCTCGTCGACCAGAGCTATGAGGCGATCCTGTATGGCTCTCCCCTTTTCTGCCCATGAGGAGAATTCCTCCCAACGGTCATCCCATCCCGCCTTGTGGGCTGACAAATTGGCCACCATTGTGCCGAGCGCGGCAGCGAGCGCGCCCATGTATGCCGAGATCGAACCTCCGCCGGGGGCAGGAGATTCAGAAGATGTCTCGTCGGCAAACCCGCGACACGTCATGTCTACAAGTCGTGAACCCTTATCGCCTGAATCGAGCATATACTCTATGATCTTCTCCTCGGGTCTGAACTCCTTAAGTTCATCGAGACCCATTGACTTGACCGCGATCTTGATGATCTCCTCATCAGGAATGCCGAGCGAACGCTGCTGCATGCGCAGATAGTGCTTGCCGGCGTCAATTATGGCACGCTTCGGCACGAGGCCAACGATTTCCGTGCCGGTAACGCGGATTCCGCGTGCGGCGGCCGCGCGGCTCACCTCGTCGAACGCCTTGTGGAGAGGCACAAGGCCCATGTCGGTAATATTCATCGACACCTGGGCGATGCCATATTCGTCGATAAACCATCCTATGGCTTTCGTACCCTTGAGAGTACCGGGAATCATGATAGTGTTGCCGTTCTCATCCTTGACAGGCTTGCCGGTCACCTTGCCACCCTCTCTCATCGGACGGCCTTTCTCGCGGACATCGAACGCTATTGCGTTGGCCCGACGAGTCGATGTCGTGTTGAGATTGAAGTTGACGGCAATCAGGAAGTCGCGTGCGCCAACTGCTGTCGCACCGGTTCTGGCAACACCTTCGTCAAAGGGACGGTCACCGAAATCCGGAGCCTTTCCTTCATGATTCATTTTCTCAGGAAGAGCTTCATATTCGCCGGCTCTGCAAACCGCAAGATTCTTGCGCTCGGGAGTAAATGCCGCAGCCTCATAGCAATATGTCGGAATATTCAGTTCATCGGCAATACGTTTTGCGAGCCGACGCGCGAGTTCGGCGCACTCTTCGAGAGTTATGCCGCTGACAGGAATCAGAGGGCATACATCGGTCGCACCCATTCTGGGATGCGCGCCATGGTGGCCGCGCATGTCTATAAGTTCTGCCGCCTTGCGCACACCCCTGACAGCGGCGTCAAGCACATCCTCGGGTTCACCGACAAACGTCACCACCGTACGGTTGGTAGCCTCGCCCGGATCAACGTCGAGCAGGCGCACTTTGCCTCCCTTTTCGATCTCTGCGGTAATGGCGTCAATCACCGCACGGTCGCGTCCCTCGCTGAAATTGGGGACACACTCAATAATCTGCCTCATGGTATTACAAAATGTTAGTCAGATATTTATTTTGCGATTAAATTCTCAAGCATCGACTCATCGGCGATATTGGGTTCGGTGATATGGAATCCATTCTCCATCTGAGTCTCGTTCCATTCCCTGACGGTGCTCATGGCGTTCTCGTTGCGGGCCCATCCGCGTCGCGCCACACCACCCATGACATCCCACAGCATAGCCTTCTTAAGTATCTCGTCTACACGCTCCGAACCGTCGCACACCATTCCAAATCCGCCGTTGACAGCCTTGCCGATACCTACGCCGCCGCCGTTATGGAGAGCGACAAGGCTCATTCCGCGAGCACAGTTGCCGGCGAAACACTGCACAGCCATGTCAGCCATCACGTTTGAACCGTCTTTTATGTTGGAAGTCTCACGGAACGGAGAGTCTGTGCCGCTCACATCGTGATGGTCACGGCCAAGCATGATCGGACCGACCTCTCCGTTGCGAACCATCTCGTTAAAACGCAGCGCGATCTTCAGGCGCCCCATGGCATCCTGATAAAGTATGCGGGCCTGTGTGCCGACAACGAGCGCGTTTTTCTCCGCGTCGCGGATCCAGTTGTAATTGTCACGATCCTGTCCGCGTCGGTTCACGTCAATGCATTCCATGGCGGCGCGGTCTGTCTTCACAAGATCCTCATGGCGTCCGCTGAGGCAAACCCAGCGGAAAGGACCATAGCCGTAGTCGAAGAGCATCGGACCCATGATATCCTCCACATATGAAGGCCATATGAATCCATCTTTTTCGTCAACCCCGTTCTTTGAAATCTCCTTCACTCCGGCATCATATATGGCTTTCATAAACGAATTGCCGTAATCGAAGAAATAAGTGCCGCGGGCTACAAGAGCACGTATAGCCTCATAATGGCGTCTGAGAGAGAGATCGACAAGCTCGCGGAATTTTTCCGGATTTTCATGCAGAAGTTCAGTGCGTTCCTCGAAAGAGAGACCGACCGGACAGTATCCGCCTTCATAGACAGCATGACACGAAGTCTGGTCGCTAAGCAGCTCGATCTGCTTGTCATGCTCGACAGCATATTCGAGAAGATCAACCACATTGCCGAGATATGCCACTGATACCGGACGCTTCTCAGCCATCGCCTCTTCAGCGACTCTGAAAGCCTCTTCGATATCGCCGGTCTTGACGCTAACCCACCCCTGATCCATGCGGGTCTTGATGCGCGACTCATCGACCTCGGCTATGATTGCCGCCGCACCGGCGATCTCAGCGGCTTTCGGCTGAGCGCCGCTCATGCCGCCGAGACCGGAAGAGACAAATATATGACCGCGTAGGTCTCCGTCTTCCGGCACACCGAGCTTCATGCGTCCGGCGTTGAGGATAGTGTTGAACGTGCCATGCACAATGCCCTGCGGGCCGATATACATCCAGCCTCCTGCCGTCATCTGTCCGTAGTTGGCAACACCGAGCTGCATGGCTTCATGCCAGTCATGAAGATTGTCGAACATGCCGACCATCATTGCGTTGGTGATGATGACGCGAGGCGCGTCGGGACGCGATGGGAAAAGCCCGAGCGGATGTCCAGACTCGACCACGAGCGTCTGCTCGTCGGTCATTTCCTCAAGATATTTCTTTATAAGTCTGTACTGAAGCCAGTTCTGGCATACCTGACCGGTTTCACCATAAGTGACAAGTTCGTAAGGATACAAAGCGACGTCGAACGACAGGTTGTTGTCGATCATCACCTGAAACGCCTTGCCGGCAAGGCACTTCCCTTTGTACTCATCGATCGGCTTTGCCTTGAGATCACCCTCGGGGCGCCAGCGGTAAGCGTAAATTCTTCCGCGTGTGCGGAGTTCCTCAAGGAACTCCGGCGCGGCTTTATCATGCAGCTCGGCGGGGAGATAGCGGAGTGCGTTTTTGAGTGCGGTGACCGTCTTGCGGTCATCAAGTGTGTATCCTCTGTCGGGAGCCCTGCGGATTCCCTCCTGAAATCCCGGCATAGCGGGCCATTCTGCACCAAGTTCGATTCTGTTGTCCATGGTATAATAGGTCATTGTTGTTGTATTCTCTGAATATGCATTTACAGGTCAGACTGACCTAATGCGTCATGAACCGGAGATGAATGTATGCATCAGGCGAAAAAAGTCCGGTCCATGATTTTTCAAATTTAATAAAATTTGCCGACATTACAATCACATGAAGGCAAAAAACGACTGAAATCCGCGCTATTCGGTCAATTCGGTCAGTCGGCGGAGGACACTCGTCCGAACATGCGGAATGTTCGCTGATAATAATCTGTTGTAAAACGCGACACCACCACCCCCTTCGACGAAGAGGCGTGGATAAAATTATCGTTGTCGATGACGATTCCGACATGCGACACCCGGTCAGGATCCTTGCCTGTGGCAAAAAAGACAAGATCGCCGGCATTGACCTCGGAGGCGTCTATCGGCGTGCAGTATTCTGCCTGGCGCGCCGAGTTTCGCGGCAACTTCTCACCTGTGACTTTCTCATAGACCATCATGACCATTCCCGAACAGTCTGCCCCTTTACCTTTTTCCTGACCCGCATATTTGTAGGGTGTCCCGAGCCATGTGCACGCTTCATCTATAATCTTCTGTCTCGTCTTGCCGACATTGCCCACGTGAATATGGGCGACGTCGGGATGACCCGGACGTGTGGCCCCATGACGCGATGAGTGGCAGGACGCCATAATACACGGCACAACAACAGACAACAGCAGTATCTGAAACAGTTCACAACAGGTTCTTTTTGCCATATAGTCAATTTTATGATGCAAATATAGCGAGAATTCGCGAGACTATGGCAATAAATGGGGAATAAAGTAATGTGTTGAGAGTTAGGAGAGATTGGCGTTGTTCGTCCGAAGGGTGCTTTCGGCGGAAAATTCGGTTTTTGGAAGGGTTAGGAGATTGAATCGCTACCTATCCGTTGCCTTTTTCCTGTCCGAAATTCCGGTCTTGAAGACGGTTTTGCCGATGGATGATTATCCCTGTCTTATGCCATAGAACCCGCTTGTAAGGCATCTTGGAAAAGGCGCGTGAGTTTGACCCCCTCGGGCACGCGGGATTTGACCCCTTCGGGCATAATAAGATTGACCCCTTAAAAGTCCTGGCGGCGGGGGATCAGTTTTATTTTACCTC
>VSPN01000028.1 GCA_009775355.1 Muribaculaceae bacterium | reverse complement strand
CATCGGGGGTTCATTGTAAAGTTACAAAATATCTACGACTTTGGCAAACAATTAGTTGGCGATTAGCTGAGTATCCCAACTGTAATCGAAGTATGAAAAATATTATTTTCTGCTTATCGGCAATTCGGTTTTGCATGCCAACACAAGCACAACAGCGTGTCTTCGGTGTCAGATGGTGTGCAGACGGACAAAACCGCTTTTACAGAAAAACTTGTATGATAGGGGGAAAATAGGGATATTCATTTCAAAATCTCCCTGTTTATTCGTATAATTTACATCCTCTCCCTCTGCTCGGGTTGGGCAGAGGGAGAGGATTTTTAGGAATCAGCTGTTATGTTCTGGCGAGTCCTTCAGTCGAGAACTTTTCACGAGCCATGGCCTGAAGATCTTCCGTGGTATCGCATTCATCGACAATCTCCACACCGAGCATCGATTCGATCACATCCTCCATGGTGACAATGCCACGCATGCAGCCATATTCGTCAGTGATTACCGAAATATGCTCCTTACGCTCGAGCAGACGTTGCCATATATCTGAAACCCTGTCATTCTCGGAGAAGAAGAGTATGGGGCGCACAATGCCGTCCATGGTGTCATCAAATCTGTCTTGCGAAAGTTGTTCCAGAACATCTGTGCGCCTTACATATCCGGTAATGAACTCTCTCTTGCTGTCATATACCGGAATACGGGAGTATGGAGACAAGGTGCCGTCCTCATGAAACGCTTTCATCGTTGTGGAACGTCGCACGGACGAGACCACAACAAATGGAGTCATTATCTCTTTCGCACACACGTTGGAAATTTTCAGAAAACTTTGTATGATACGGTTTTCAGAACTGTCGAACACACCCTCGTCGGTTCCGACATCCACCATTGCGCCGACCTCCTCGCGACTTACTGTAAGAGGCTGTATTTTCGGAGAAAAGCACTTTGTAAGCAATTCGGAAATCCATACAAGTGGATATGTGATGAATATAAGTGCCTTGATTATCCTTGCAGACGGCATGGCGAGCGTTCTCCAATAGGATGCACCGATGGTTTTGGGTATAATCTCTGAAAATACAAGAATGAGAAGTGTCAGAACAGCAGAAATTATACCGAAGTATGCTTCACCGAAAACCTTTACCGATTCGGAACCGACACCTGCGGCCCCTATGGTGTGGGCTACTGTATTGAGTGTGAGGATCGCCGCAACCGGACGGTCTACGTTTGTCTTGTACTTCATCATCAGAGCAGCTGTCTTGTCGCCCTGATTCTCTTTCATAGAGATGAATGAAACCGGAGTGGAAAGAAGCACGGCTTCAAGTACGGAGCACAGGAACGATATAGCGAGTGCCCCGATAAGATATAATAATATAATTGTCATGAATTTATGTATGAGTTAAACCTGCCGCCGACAAGCATCGGCGGTAATATGGAGAGAGATTTGGATCCATACATTTTATTCCAGATACACGCAGTATATAATTCGAAAATTGGTGTTGACAATCTTCGGAGTGTACCTATGACAATATTCAAGTATATATCTGGACGCCTCGAATGCCCTGATAATCTTGACAGACGGTTCAATCGACTCTTTGATGACAGTTGAGCGTACACACTCAGTCATCACCTCAATCTCTGATTCGAATTCGAAAATCTCGGAGCAATCTCCTTCGACCGGAACCAACAGGAAAGCGGCGACAAGACACATGGCAATACGGAGCAGACGCATCATGAATCAAATTTCAGATAGGTAAGTGTTCAAATTCAAACGATGGTAAGCACTTAAATATCTTTCATACAATCCGCGGCTTCTATTTTGCCGATTCCGGCTTGTCGCTCAGTCGAATATAGATATATTCTCCTTCTCTCCGCACCGGAACCGACTAAAAGACATGCTCGCATTTTGTACAGATTAAATTTGAACACTTACTTATATTTATCTATATTAACAAAATGACGGGGGTAATTGTTTTGTCTCATCATGCTACGCCGTGCATTTCTTTTTGCGTGTTGAAGTGAAAATAATTTTGTGGCGTACAAGCTGTCCGCATCGCAAATTTAGAGCTTGTTTAATAATAAATGTTGCCGTCAGGGTCGCATAGCTTGCGACGATTTTTGGCATGTGACGATGGAGTGTACTTTATGTACACGACTGAGGAACAGGTCAAAAGCGTCCAGGATATGCGGGACCAGAGGTAACTTAAGAACCCGACAGGCTCTTGCTGAATAGTGACTATGAGACCCCATCCCACAAAAAAAATGTTAAAGCAGGGGCAAAGTAACTTGAATAAATGTAGTTAACAAAAATATAAAAATGAACACCCGTCCGGCTGATCATGCTGGTGCATCCCCGCAGCTTCCGGCCATCTTTGACCTTGCCGGTTCAGTCGCATAGACCGCTATGTTCCTTCGCTCCGCACCGGAATCGCCTGAAAAACATGCTCGCATTTTGTATAAATTAAATACTTAAACGGTTAACGCAATGAGAAACATTTCCAATCGTTATTATTTTACTTATGGCGAATTATTTTGAAAAGAGAGACAGATTCCAACAAGAGCGGGAGAAGTATTATCGTGAGAAGACCAACTTGCGATTGAAATATGCCGCGCTGATTTCAATTGGAATTTCTATAATTCTATTGCTGTCGATGGCGTTTGGAGCAGTTGATTTTAACAACACGAATGCTCTATTGCTTATGCGGGGATGCGCCGGACTGTTCGCTCTTATATTTGTTGTGTTAGCCGGGATTTTGATTTACCGTGTAAATGCTTCATATTTTGTGGATAAAGCAAATCCGAAGCAAAAGCACTAAACTATAAGTAAGTGTTTTGATTTAAACGATTTAAATTATATTCAAGACCGACATGAAACGGCTGACAGTCATTATATTTGCTACCATCACTCTGTGCAATGCCCTATACGCCCGTCAATTTGAAGATCTGACACATCATCGGGCATCCATTTCAGGACTGCTGACATCATCTGATACCTGGCAAGTCGACCTGGCGTACCACTATATGATATTTCCATATTTCGGCGCAGGAGGAGGAATCGGAGGCTGGGACAATTACTTTGGCGAGGGTTATGCTTCCGGCACAAACTGGCATATTTCAAGCGATGACGAAAACCCATGGAATACTTATCTGCGTCCGTCAATAGTGCTCAGAAGCCCGGCACTTGAAATCAAACAAGTCTATTTAGGCATCTACGCCGAGCCGGGCGTGATGCTCAATATCCCCTACCACAGCGTGTATATAGAGCAAACCGTGCATACAGACCATACCGCCAATCTTACGGTGTCAGAATATAAAAAGATAAGCACTTCCAATGGTCAATGGTGTGCGTTGGATTTGCGAGCCGGTGTATATGCAAATGTCGGACCATGTGAAATTAGCGCAGGCTATGTGATATCCAACTATGACATCTACAGTCAGCGCAGACATTTGAATTACAATGGAGTTTCGTTCAGCCGGTTTTATCCCCGGAAATCACTTATGCAGGGAGCTTATCTGACATTATCCTACTATTTCGATTAAGCCCCATTTTCTGGGATGGGCCTTAGAGCTTGTTTAATAGTCAGGGCGGTCAGCCACCGGGCGGATTTTCGCTTGCGATGAAGGAGTCATGGGGTTTCATCACGACTGAATAGCATGCGGAAATCAGATAGAACGTAAGCCCTACTTTGCTGATCGAAGCTCCTGGATGCGATTTTTTAAGGAGGCCCGCTGTTCGGGAGAAGTGCCGTATTCAAATGCGGATATCTTACCCGATTTGTCAACAACGACAGTCAACGGATAACCGTTGCCACCGATCCACTCCTTGAATTGAGTATCATTCACGATAGGAATCCAGTTGAAATCCACTTTGTCAAGAACCTGTCGGGCAATTTCGGGAGATTCATAGGTAGAAGAGAAAAACATGACATCGGGCATCTCATCCTTCCAAGTGGAAAGCTCCGGCATTTCGCGACGGCATGGACCGCAACCTGTAAACCAAAGGTTAAGCACCATGACCTTACCCTTGATATCTGCGTTGGTCCACACTTTGCCAGTAATATCGGTTGCAGAAAATTCGGGAAATATATCACCGACATTAATCAGTGGCTTAGCAGACGACAAGGAGAAACTGAAGGTTTTGCCATCTTTCTGCTCGTTGTATCTGCGCAGGAGTTCTTCTCCCTCCGGCACTTTGTCAATCGGTATTGCATACTTCAGCGATTCATCTGAAAGTTCAATGGAAGGGGCGTACATGCATGTAGCCCTTGTCTCATCAGGGGTTTCGATAGAAAACATCCTGATATCCTGAGGCAAAGCATTGTGCTTTACAGCGGCAGGCAGTTCGTTGAAGAAATGACCGTTGAAGATTATTATTCTTTTGGCCTTTGTGTTACCTGCCTGCGCCGCAATAACAACAGACATTGCAACTGATAAGATGAGCATTCTGATGGTATTCATTGTTTGAGAAATTTAGAGGTATGAAAAATTTAGAGTTTGTAATTATTCAAATACAAATATAGATAAAATAAACGAGATATCTGCACCAACAGGACAAAAAGCACAATTTGCTTGCAAATATGCGGATATTTGAGTAAATTCGCATCTAACAGACAACTTTCAAAATCTTTCTACTTTCGAAGTCTGGAACACCAATTCATATGCAGAGAGGACACAAGACAGCAATAGCCAGAATATTTTCCGACCTGATCAAGGCCGACCGCATCGTCGATACTGCAGAAATGGAATGCTGGCGTAACATATGCGACAAATACGGCATAGACAGAGATGTAAGGATCGAGGCAAGAGAGATATCATTTGCCGACGCACTCAACGCCATATGCGGTTCAGGTGTGCCCGGGCTGAAAGAAGATCTTCTCGGCGACTGCCGGGCGATGACCGTGAGCGACGGTTTCTGCGCCCACTCCGAGGCTCTGCTTATGATAGCACTGACAACCATGCTCGATTCGCGCCAGCCTTTGCACGGAGAGGTATTCTCCACGCCGAAAGCCGATTTCAACATTGATATCGCAACCGTGCTCTATATCGAGAAGGAATATGATCCTGAAACAAACCGTGCCGTCCAGACACACCACCGGTCGATATTCAAGGAGTTCCAACTGGCAGGATTCCATTTTATCTACATACCGAGAATAATCGACCATTACCGCAACACCGACCCGGTCCTATTTAACGACATACTGTCATTTCTTGCCCCCTCCATGAGCGACACAGGGCTTGAAAACACCCGACGGAATCTGCTGAATATGACCACGGGAGGCTTCACCAAAGACCTGCTCTGCAATAAATGCGGCATCAACGAACTGCGCGACACCATCCCCTCACTGCTGATAAAAACGGGCAACAGTTTCGTGGGAGAAGACCAGTACGCCAACTATCTGAAGATAGAAGTCGATGAGGATATAGCTGATACAGTCAGGGCATTTGTCGACAGTTTCTCTGAAATGCTGAGGTCCGACACGTTTGTGATCAACACATCGGAAGAACGCGACAACCAGTTTCATTTCCACGGATTCTACAAACAGCTCCTCGACATATTTCTTGTCCGCCGCAATATACGCAGTGCGGTCCATATCAATCCGTATCGTGAAGAGATATTCTTTCCCGACATCGACACCAAGGCCACGGGACTGCACCGGCGAGAACGCGCGCTTTATGCCCTTCTGCTCTATCAGGGTGCGGAAGGATTCAATTTCAGCTCACCCAGATCAGCTGGAGAGATGGAGATATACAACCGTCGGGTAGACCGGCTTCGCCGGCGATATGCCGCTATCTATGAAATGTTCGGAGGGAGTAAGGAAATAGCCCCCGATCTTGGCGTGCCCGAAATCAGGCGACCGATCTTCAGTTGCCTGCGACGGTCAATCAAAAAACTGCAGGGACTATACAATCCCGATGACTACAACGTAACCAAGAGAACCGACGGCTCGTTTTCGGTCAATATCGAACCGGAAATAATATTCGTTTATCAGCACGGCAGCAACGAACCGGTCCCGCTTAAAGAATCGGAGTTGTACCGCCGCTGGTCAGAGATATAGCCACCGAAAAAATCTCCCATATGTGATATGTGATGATGCCTGAAGGCGGCGAGGTGTCAGCGTCTCAGTCGGCGTGCGCGTCTTTCGTAATCGGCGGCCTTACGATCCTGGGCGGCAACCTTGCGCATGTATTCGTCATGTTTACGGTTGGCTTTTTCTGCGTTCTTCTGCGCAGAACGCGCCCGTGCGAACTGATGATATCGCGCATATCGTCTGGCCTCAACATGATAGCTTTCAGCCTTGCGCATCCAACTCCTTGCCTTACGGCGATAGTCCGCAGCCTTGCGACGGCAATCGTCAGCCTTATGGAGCAGCTTCGCCGCCTCCTTGCGGGCAGAGGCGTCGCGACGCGAATCCGCTCCGGGTCGCCCGTGCTTCCGGTTATCCGGTCTATGACGATCCGAACCGACTGTCATCGAACATGACTCCGCCTGTCCGGCATACACAACCGTTGACATCAACGGAGAAAACAGAAACGCAGCGACTGCCACTGCCATACTTAAAACAAATGTCCGCATACGCAATTAAAATTAGAGAACTTAGAGCCTTTCTTAGCAAAAAACTCTACAAAATCACATTGTTACCTTCAACTCAAGTGCACCGCCGACAGACCTGCAGAGATCAAATCGACATGCATCTGACAATAGAGGTGCATATGAAGAATTCCAGGCCGCGATCATGAGATCCGGCGCAAAATCCTGTGCGCATCCTTCAAGCACAATCCTCGATTCATGATCCTCAACGGCACAAATGATCCGAGAATCAGGATACATCACCGACAGAAGTAATGCAAGTTCCCCCTGACATGCCGAATCGCACACAAAGATTTGGTCGCATCCCCCTGGTTTACGCAACTCATCTGAATGATCGCGCAGGAAACCGAGAGCCTTCCGGGCACGCACCTCTATGTCGCGTCCTTTGTATATATAACGGTCATACACAACCGGAATTATATCTTCAACTGTCGATATACTCAAAACAGCCTCTTCGACACGCTTCAGTAATGATTCAGCCACGGCACCCGACTGATTCGCCACATCGCCCATATCGGCAAGAGATTCCACATCAATTCTGCGCTCTATTCCGATATACAGCACCCCTCCGGATAATATCAATCCTCCGTCGGGCATGATCCTGCGCAGACCTTCAATTACGACAGGCAATACATCAAGTCCAAGAGTTTCAGCCACTCTGAACGGCAGCTCATTATCATATTCACCTCCGACGCTTCCCCCCTCCGTAAGAACCGCGACACTGCAGCCCTCCGCAACGAGAGGCCGGATAAGATCCACCGTACGACCGAATCCATCAGACACAGTCAGGAAGCCGAACCATTTGAAAACCCTGCCCATTACCCGACTTACCGTAAGCGGGACATCAGACACAAACACGATTTTCGGTGTCAATGACAATAAACAGATAATGTCGGGAACTGAACTGAAGTTTCCCGTTATGACTGCGGGCCGTGAAAAATCCTCAGCACTTTCGTTTCTGGACACAAAGCGGATGCCCGGCAAGTGGCGCACATCGAAACGCGCTGCCGAACACACATACTTCCTGAACAGCCGGCGTCCGGCCTCCGATGTGTGACGCCGCACTACAAAAATAACAAAACCGAGTATATAAGCACACGCAATCTGAACGGAGAACACGACGGCCGAGAGTGCGCTGCAAAGCAGTTTCTTAAGCGTTATCGGCCTGTACCTCAGTTTCCCGTCGCGTCTCACAAGCCAGTTGAAAACCAGCGGCGGAAACAAATAAGCCATCAGCACTACCGAAAGCATTCCAACAACAGTAACTTCTCCGAGAGACCTCAGAGCCGGATGCCGGGCAAACAGAAGTGTGCCGATGCCAATAAACATTATCAGTGCAGAGACCACTATACTGTTCTTGTAGGAAGCAAGCACCTTCTTTCTGTAAGCCAGTTCATAGGAAAGACCTTCAGTCATGAAAATCGTGTAGTCGTCACCCTGGCCGAAAATGAAAGTGGCGAGAATGACATTGACAATATTGAACTTCATGCCAAGCATTCCCATTATGCCGAGAATCCATATCCAGCTGAAAGCCATCGGCAGGAAGGATACAATGGCAAGCTCCACACTTCCGAGCGAGATCCATAGAAAAATGAAGACAATGCATCCGCATGCGAAACCGATATAATTGAAGTCGTCCGACAACGTGTCGGCTATCGAGCCGTTCATGCCGGCGACATCGAAAAATATATCGTCGGAACTCCCCTGCCGCTCCAATATTTCCTTGACCTCACCGACACGTGCCGTCGGCACAGAGAGAACCCTGACCACCGATTTGCGGCCCGTGCCGCTGTCCTCGCTCAGAGATCCGGCAAAGACAGTCGATATGAATTCATGGAAATCATCAAAAGCCTTTTCACCATATTCGCCGGCGATCAGATCATCGAAAGCCGAAAACGCTCCCTCACTGAAACCCTCCTTCCGGGCGGCCTCCGGCAAATCGTGGCCAAGTATGCCGGCATGACGGTTAATGAAACTGTTCCATTTCTCAAGTCTCTCTTTTCTGACAGAAGCAGGAACAAGAAACGCCGATGCATGGTCACGCACAGCCACAGTTCCGGCCGAGACAAGACTGTCGATCACCGGGGCAAGACGGTTTCCGTCAGACAAAGCTTCATCCCATGTTCTGCCGGAACTCACTGCATAAATATCCTCCCTGCCGTCCGACATGTCAACAAGGCTCTGAAAATAGGCCATGTCATTCTTCTGATCAGTGGTCATGTAGTTTATGTTGCGCATGTCGGAATCGAACTCCGTGCGCAGACTGAAATAAGCAAACACCACCGTGAGCAGGAGCACACACCACACAGCCCATCGGCTTTTATCAAGCGACAGAGAAGCGATCCGCACAATCAGCTTCGGATCCGAAAGCTTACTTTCCCCCCGCCGGCGGGTTCTGACCAGATGAGGCAGAAAAAGAAGCACAAACATAATCGTGCCCACCAGCAGCAGCGAACTGAAAAGGCCGAGATCATGAAGAGCCGGAGCGTCAAGAGGCACAAGACATAGAAACGCACCCACCGTTGTGACATTGCCGACCACAAGCGGCGATATTATCTCGCGGAGTGCCGAGCGCGGGTGGTCGCTCTCCCGCAGATGATCTATGAGATGCAGCGGATAATTGACCGCTATACCCAGGATGACCGACGCTATGCCGATCACTATCACCGACACAGAATCATAGAAAAGAGCGATTCCACCCATTGCGAAGAGCCATCCCCATCCTACCGACACGACAATCAGCAATATGTTGCGGACATTGCGGAAAACGTAGATCAGTAGCATCAGGATCAGTATTCCGGCAAGACTCACGGCCAGAATACTGTCTTTCTTGATCCTGTCGGCATTGGCCACGGCAATCACCGGCCCCCCGATGATGTGGATATCAAGACCCGGATTCTCCTTTTCAGTCGCGTCGCGGGCATCGCCGAGCATTCCGACGAGAGCGGCATTGTTCTCCGACTCGCTCGCTCCGAATGCCGATTCCATCATCACCACAGCCCTCTTGCCGTCGGGAGTCAGTATGCACCCGTCGTAGGTCTCGAAATCGATCGACATTCCCTGCCGGCCCAGCCGGCCCAGCACAGGAGAGAAAAGATTGAGCGGATCACGCGCTATGTTTGACGCGAGAACATTTGAGGATGGAAACATCAGCATCCCTTTGTCTTCAGCCAGTTGCCGCGACACGTAACCGGGACTCGCCAGCAGGCTGTCAATGCGTGCATAATCACTGTCAGTCAGGAAATAAGGGATGTTATCATAGACATAATCGGCGATTCCGAGCATCCGGTCCATATCTATGCCGCTCACAATCTCGCGGATATAACGCATGCTGTCGGCCCGGGCGACATTCTCCGAGAAAGCAGCCACTCCGTCGGCCAGCAGCTGCGGATCCACCTCCGTTGTGTCGCTGACACCGACAATGGCATAGATCCTGTTTGCACCCGACACATCCTGATAGACGGCGAGAGCCGTCTGGTTTTTCTCGTCAAGCGGAAGGAAGTCAGATATATCCTCCTTGTAGCCGAGCGTAAAGAGAGCTGCCAGAAGCAAGATGGTCATGCTCAGGAAAAGCCCCCACGCAATAGCCGGAGACTTTCTGAAACGGTCGTATATGCAGAGTATGATTCTGTTCATAAGGATATCGCGTTGGAACGAGACTTGACCGGATTGGCGTAAATGCCGAGAAAAATGTCCATAAGCAGTTCACGGTCGCAATCCTCATATCGGGCGAGTTCACCGAGTCTGCCGCAGAAACTCTCCTTCTGCGCGTCGGTGTATCTCGCCGAATACCGCTTTGTGCCGTAACGCATGTCGAATGCTATATAATTGTTGGGATGAAGATGATACGCGGCGTTGATGCGGCGGTCGATAAGCGCCGCGACCGACTTGACATACTCATGACTGGTCTGATGAGCGAACTCTTCCAGCTCATCCATGCCGATCGGCTCGCAGATCTCGATATGCACGTGCCCCTTGTCGGATATCATTCCGGTGAGGATGCTGTTGAGATCCTCGCCAGGCTTCTTGACATATTTAGTGAACCGCGACTCATACAGCTCGAGGGTCTTGAGAATGTCGCATGTCTCCCATTCATAGGAGACCGACACAGGCACGATGTTCAACTCCGCGAGAGACGCAAGCTTGTCACCCGGCATGCTGCTCGCGAACATCCTGACAAGCCCAGGCTCGGTCCGGTCGATGCCGTCCTTGGTACGGCCGTTGCGCTGGGCGATCCATACGGACTGACGCTTGCGGGTAATGGTGTGGCGTATATATTCGGAATTGAGCAGCGACGATCTGTAGAAATCCTTCATACTGCCGCCCCGTTCGACACGAAACATCTTGTTGGACCGCCCTATGTCGATCACAAGAGGATGACACATGAGGTTGGCACCGAAAGTGATCTCCGAGGTCTCATGGCCGTTGACATGCAGTATATACTGCAACAGGCTCGAATCGAGCATTATGTCTCTGTGGTTGGAGACAAAAAGATACCTGCGCGAAGGGTCGAGACGGTCAAGTCCGCCATAAGAGAACTCCGTCATGCTGCGGCGGATGACCTGCTCGTTGACCACCGACATCACCTCATGCTGGAAACGCCCGATCGAATCAATGCCCCGCACATGCGAGCGCACCTCCTCCATATTCCTGTCAGGAAAGACATACGAAGCAATCAGAGGGAAAAGCTCGCTCGCGGCGATACGCTCCATGGCGGCAGGGATCTCCCGGTCGACATAAGGTCTTATATTCTCAAAATCAAATATCACACAATCAGTGGCGGCCATGATTATTTCTTATGACGGTTATCGATGAACTTTATCGGTTTACGGTTGTCTGACGGATTGTTGATCCGGTAGACATCATCGGGCGACAGCACCTCGACGATCGGAGCTACACGGATACGCGACCGGAAGCGGTCCTTGAGATCCTTGATCACGTCAAACGGCTGCTGCGACGCAACCCCGACACGCACCACCACCTCGTCGGTGCCCGCGAAACTATTGCGCACCTCGACCACATAATTCACTACATAGGGAGTATTGTCAAGCACATCGTTAATGGCGGGAGGGTATATGGTGGTTCCCTTCAGCTTGATCATGTTGTTTTTTCTGCCGACAAGAGGAGTAAGACGGTAAGACCACCGTCCGCACCCGCACTGTCCGGTGATACGGCTGCTCATGTCGCCGGTGCGGAAGCGCAGCAGCGGCATGCCCTCGACTCCGAGAGTCGTGACCACCACCTCCCCCACTTCGCCGTCGGCGACAGGGCGGTTGTCGTCACCAATTATCTCGACGATGATGAGCTCTGGATGCACATGGCCGCCGCAACCGCATGGACACTCCGAGAAGGTGGCCCCCATTTCGGTCGAGGAGTAAGTGGCGAAAAGCTCCACATCCCATTTCTCACGGATACGCGACCCTAGCAGGTTGAGCGAGAAATCCTGCTCGCGCAGTCCCTCGCCGATTCCGATGATCCGGCGCACGCTCGACGCCCTGTAGTCGATGCCGTGCTGCTCAGCATAATCGATCAGGCGGAGGATAAACGACGGCACACACATCAGAGTGTCGGGGCGCAGGCGGCTTATAGTGTCCCACTGCAGTTCGGGCATTCCGTTGCCGACGCGGATCACACTTGCCCCGAGCTTGCGGATGCCGAGAAAATATGCGAGACCGGCCATGAAACGCTTGTCGAGCGTGGTCATGAGCTGCACGATATCGCCCGGCCTGACGCCCGCGCACTCAAACGATTTCTTCTCGTTGAGAGCAAGACGCTCAAGATCGCTGTCGGTGCATCCGAACGTGACCGGATCACCCAGCGTGCCCGAGGTGGTGATGTAGTCGATCACCTTGTGCGGCGGCACACACAGGAAATTACTGTTATGGAGCTGCAGATCCTTCTTCTCCGTAAACGGAAGGAGAGACAGGTCGTCGATCGTCCTGATCCGCGCCGGATCGATTCCGCAGTCGCGGAACATGCGCTGATAAAACGGCGAGCATTCCGCCAGATATCTTATCGCCACCCTGAGCCTTCCATCCTGAAAATCACGGATCTCTTCGGGCGAACGGAACTCTATGTCTTGATCTTGATACGTCATCTGAATAACTTTGAGAGCCAGTTTAAAAAGTCTTCTTTCCACGTTATGGCCTCGGCCGTCGTCTTTGAGGCGGTGGCGCCGAACCCATGTCCTCCGGTCTCGAACCTGACATAACGGTGAGGCACGCCCACAGCCGTCAGTGCAGAGTCAAGAAGTTCCGAATTGCGGCAGTCTACCACAGGATCGTCCACGCAGTTCATCAGGTAGACAGGAGGCATGTCGGGCCTTGCATGCCGCTCAAGCGAGAGAGAATCCTTCATCTCGCGGCTGATGGCGCGACCTTCGCCAAGCAGTCCCCTTCGCGACCGCTTGTGAACCGACCTGTCGACAAGCGAAACGACCGGATAGATCGGAGCAATAAAGTCAGGACGCAGCGAGACCTCGGGCAAAAGCCCGACAAGAGAGAGCACACCGCTATCGAAAAACATACCCGACATGGCAGTAAGATGGCCGCCGGCAGAGAAACCCATCACACCGAGACGGTCGGGATCGATGTTGAATCTGTCGGCATTCTCTCGCACGAGCTGTATGCTGCGCTGCACATCCTGAAGCATGTCGGGATAACGGTTGCCGCGTGCGAGAAGCCTGTAATGCGTTATGAAACCCGCGATGCCCCCGACGCGGTATTCGAGCACAAATGCCGAAATGCCATTGGATCTCAGCCATTCGGCCACACCGACGCCCTCCGTCTTTGTGTCGAGCCAGAAATAGCTGCCTCCCGGGCAGACGATGCAGGCAGTGTTGCTGTCTCCGTCGGCAAGGTAAGGGGTCAGCCTGACCTCCGCGCCGCACGACGTGCCCTCCCATATATTCAGCGAAGGCTCCTGCGCGGCCGCCGAAAAGGGAGCAATGGCCATTACAGCCGAAATCAGATATTTATACGCTCTGCGAAACATCATTTATTTTTTTTAAAAGCACATTTCGGCCGAGAATAGCCTCAGCCGTATTGATAGCGGTCAGCGGCACACCGCATATGCCATGAAGATTAATATTCTGTCCGGTCAGCAGGAGATTTCTGACCTTTGTGAAGACGGGGAGCTGCGAGCGCATGAGGTTTTCGCAATCCTTGCGCCCTCCGAAAATAGCTCCGTTCCTCGTATTGAAATAATCGCGGACTGTAAGCGGACTCGCCGCATACACATTGGCGACCATACCGCCGAATCCGGGAAAGAGATTCTCAAGTATGCGCATTATCGCGGCCACCCGCTCCTCCTTCCACTTCCGGTATTCATCTCCACGCTTGCCGAGAGAAGTATGCTCCCACCGGGCCACCTGATCGAAGCCCATGATGCAATGCACAAGCATACGCTCCGCAAACTCACCCTGCCCCGCATCGGGCGGCGTCATGTACATGAAGCCGAGCGGCCAGCAGTCGCCGGAGACTTCGGCCTGTGTCCATATCGAACCGAAATCCTCCATGTAGTAGCATGTATGATCAATATAGGGAAAAGCCCCGGGCTTCAGGTCGATAAAGAGTGAAAAGGCGGAACATGAATCGGGCACCCCGGTTATCCTCGTCACGAAACCCTTCGGGAAAGTACCTTCGGGAACGAGCCTGAACATAGAGACCGGATGGATCGACGATATATACCAGTCGACAGTGAACCTCTCTCCCCTCACGGTCTCGACATAATCCACCATCCTGTCGGAAACGGCGATGGCACTGACCTCGCAATCAGCCAGAACCCTGCCGCCATGCGATCCGATGACCCCTGCGAGCGCGTCGGCAAGCTGCTGGCTTCCGTTGACAAACCTTGACGCTCCGTTGATATACAGCACATTGATCAGCGCATGTATGTAGGCCGGAGTCTGCCCCGCCACGCCGCCGTAAAGAGGGTTGAGATAAGCCAGGATTTCCCGGAGTCTTGAATCACCGACATAATGCGCTATCAGCCGATCGGCAGCCCACACGAACCTCTCGGAATGAACGGGAATACCCTCCGGTTCCTCGCGGAGATAAAAGAGGGGGACCTCTTCGGAAATCCGGTAAAGTTCATCGACATAGCTGCGGATGCCTTCAGCCTCGCGCGGGAAATATGCCGACATGGCGTCAACAAACGCTTCGCGGCCTGAAGGTATTCTGAAAACCTCGCCCGTCGCGCCGTAACGGATCTCATCCATACACCCGCTGTCGATATGGTGCAGGTCGAGCATGTCAAGAATGCCGAGATAACGGCAGATCTTCGTAAGAGTGCCGTTGTCGGTGAAACCTCCCATGACGTGCATTCCGGTCTCGAAGATCCTGTCGCCGCGACGGAAGCACTGCAGACCGCCTCCGATGATACGGTTCTTCTCAAGAACAGTCACCCTGACACCGTTTTTTGCCAGAAAAGCACCGGTGAAAAGGCCACCTATACCACCCCCTGTTATGACCGCGTCTGTATTCATTTTTCCGATTCCATTATCTGTCTGTAGATTTTTTCGGCAGTAAGCAGTTCGGAGCAGGTGACGATACTTCCCACCAGCACTCCGAGCATGCCGTGCGAGTTTACATTCTGCCCGGTGAGCAGAAGATTGGGCACCTTCGTCTTGTGTGGCACACGGCACGCCGCACCGAGAGTTATGTCCTTTGCGACACCATACATAGAGCCGTCCTGTGTGCCGGTATAGTCGAGATAAGTCAGCGGCGAAGCCGTGAACAGGCATTCGATGCTGTCGCGCACACCGGGAAACTCCCGCTCCACCTCATCTATAAGCAGTTCGGCCTTGCGCCTCTTGAAATCCTCATAATCGGCACCGCGGCGACCCACTGACGTGCCCGCCCAACGCGCTACGTCATCCATCTTCATATACGAAAGAATGACTCCGCTTGACGCGTAAGCCGGCGAAGGTGAATCGCAGAAATGCATATAGAGATACCCCTTGGGCCACGACGCTTCGGTATAATTCTCACAACCCCAGGGAGAACCCGCATTGAAACTGTAATAATTCGAATTGAGATAAGGCACGCGGCCAGGCTTGAATTTCAGATATACGGAGAAGCCGGCGGTTGTGTTGCGCAGTGCCGACATGCGCTGTCTGAACGCTGGGCGTATGAGTCTGGTATCGAGCATCTCAATCACACGAGCCGGATGTATGGCCGCTATGACGAGATCGGCGGGGATGAAATCTCCGTCAGCCGTCAAGACTCCTGTGGCACGCGAGTCGTCGCATACGATCCTGACAGCGCGGCAACGGGTCACAACCTCCCCGCCGGCATCCCTGACGGAAGCGGCAAGCGAATCCGCCACCGCGTCGCTTCCTCCCACTATGCGATATGCGCTCTGGTTGTAGAAATCCATGATAAACGCATGCTGCGAGAAAGGAGTCTTGTCTTTTTCGGCCGCATAAAGCGGGAGATTGCCGACAATGACATCCTTGAGCAACGGATCGTCAAACAGGCTGTCGAGCACTTCGTTGATACTGACAGTCTGATAATATGTGCTGACAGCCACATCACTCTCCGCATACCTCAGCGAATGCAGAGAAGAGGCCTGCGAGATCTCTTCGACTATATCGTGATAACGGGCGATATTATCGGTCTCGCGTGGAAAATATGCCGACATCTGCGAGACAAATGCCTCCCGCCCGTTGGCAAAGCGGAACCGGTCGCCGCCGATCGACACTATATCGTAGGCAAGCGGATCAAGCCGGCTGAGCGGAATGTCGCTAAGACCGAGAAAACGCATCAGCCTGTGGAGCGTCTGCCCCGGCGACGCGCTGCCGATGAAATGCATGCCGGTCTCAAAACGCGCGCCGCGCCGCGAGAAACACTGGAGACACCCTCCGATCCGGTCGTTCTGCTCGATTACGGTGACATCATAGCCGTTGCACGACAGCATTACGCCGCACGAAAGTCCACCGAGACCACTGCCGATTATCACACACTTTTTTCTTTTCATGATCTTATCTCAAGTCTGAAGAGTCCTTTCTCTGTGTCTTCACATGAATCCTGACCGCACAGGCATATCGTTGCGTCGTACAGTGCGCCGGCGTCGAGACCGCTCTCCCAGACCACATGAACAAAATGCAGATTGGCAGGCAACGCGGCCGTCGTGACCGCAGTCCTATGGTCAGCCGCGTCACACTCGAAAGCGTACACTTCCGTATGCCTGTTGACAAGCGCGTAAAGAAGCGGAAAAACGCCGATTCCACTGTTGAGAATCCTGACCTTGCGATAATTCGCGCCGGCATCGACCACAGAACTGTATCTTTCAGCATCCTTGAGAGTGCGCCGGCAACGCGACACGACATTCCACCCCCGCCATGCGTACTTGTATGAAACGAGACTTCTGAAATACATCATGTTCTCCTTGCGGGCGGCCACACTGTCATACTTGTCGCGGATTATGCTCCGCAGCATGGAGGCCTGCTTTCTGAGCGGCAAACCCTCAAGACCGGAAGCCGGAATGCGGTCGAGCACACTGAGAGTGATCACCCCGCGCCTGAACATGAGATCTTTCTTGGGGAGATAATGGCCCGCGCCGTGGAGAACCATCGGCACGATGTCGAGACCGAGTTCGGCGGCAAGCATGAAAGCACCCTGATGGAATCTGAGGATCGAGCAATCAGCCGAGCGCGTTCCCTCTGGAAAAATGACAATAGAATATCCGCGCTCGCGGAGATCACGGAGCCGCGGCATTATGGCCTCCAGTCCCTCCGACACCGGCAGAAATTCGGCATTGCGGATTATGTCGCGGTATAGCGGATTGTTCCACGCCCAGGCGTTGGTCAGAAAAATCAGTTTGGGATGCCTCGACATGATCACCGGGATATCGAGATGCGACTGGTGGTTGCATACGATCAGAGCAGGCTCCGCGAGACTCTCCCCTCCCGGGTTCTCAAACTCCGTGGCAGCTCCCGGAAACCTCTTCACAAGATGCCTGGAAATCCAGCACAGCATCCTGTGGAATCTGAGTTTTTTCTTTTCTGTATCTCCGCCCAGCCGGAGATACATACAGGCAAACGGCGTGAAAACGGCCATTGACCAGAAGGTGAAATACGTTATGCCGTAGACCGATCTCACGAGCCGTCCCAGTGTGACGGCAGCCTCTCGTCTTTCTCCGTTCCGGTGAGTGAACGGCCTGAAGTCACCTGTGAAAATTCTCTTTTGTCTCAAAGCGTTCCAGCCTCTTGCAGGAAGTCCGTAGACGACCGCGCAGACACATAGCAAAGTGTTGAGAACACTGATGCGCGAGAAATCGAACACCGGTCTGAAATGAGAGACGCGCTCCGACTGCGGCGGGTAATACACGCGGATGGGTATAGAGACTATCCTGACACCATGCCATGATGCGAACACCATCAGTTCGAGTTCTGCCTCGTAACGGCTTGTCAGCAGCGACAGGCCGCGCAGTCTTTTCAACGGATAAGCGCGATAACCGGTCTGGGTGTCGCGAAGCCTGAGACCGGTCTGGAGATTGAACCAGAAGTTGGAGAAACGGTTGGCAAACGAGCTTTTGCCGTTGATATCGACACCCGACAGGTCGCGTTCGCCGACGATGAGGGCGCCACGGTTTTCGGCGATTGCCCTCACGAAGAGAGGCAGGTCGCCGGGAAAGTGCTGACCGTCGGAATCGATGGTGACCGCATACTCATATCCGAGTTCGAGAGCCCTCCGGAAACCATGTTTCAGCGCGGCGCCTTTCCCACGGTTGCGTCCGTAAGAGACCGTGACTATCGAATCGCCAAAAGAAGCAAGAATGTCGGCGGTCGCATCGGTGCTTCCGTCGTTGACCACGATCACATCATCGGCATACTTCAGCACGCCATCGACCACGCCGCGCAGGGTCGCGGCGTTGTTGTAGGTCGGAATCAGCACGCATATGCGGTGTCTCCGCATGGTTCTGACCAGATCCTCCCGGTCCATATGCCCGTTTTCGCTCATGATTTTCTGTAAACAAGTGAGAGACGGGAATACAGCACACCGGAGCCACTGACATCTACCGACACCTTGACCGCTCCGCTGTCGGGATCTTCCGACACCTTTCTGAAGGAATATGTGACGTCACCGCACGAACAGGGATCGATCACGGCGAGAAATTTCGCATTGGAGACAGACACCAGTTCCACATCACACGCCAGCATGTCGGCGAGAAGTTCAGAAGCGACGGCTACAATGCAGACTCCTGGAGTGACCGGATGTCCGGGAAAATGGGCTTTATAAATGACACTGTCGGCAATGAGTCCGATTACGCACGTCATTGCCGTCGTGTCGACGTTTTTGATTCTATACAGACTGTCTTTCAGTATCATCTTCTTCAATTGTTACAGGCTGATCCTCCAGAGGAGAAAACGTATATCTGAAACTTCGTTTTGTTTCGATCACGGTCACCGAGTCGCCTTCCGTATCCACCAGGTAGCCGCGCATGTCATCATAAGGAATGTCGTAGAGCACATGCAGACAGAAACCGAGATCGGCGCAGAGCACCCGCTTTATATACCATTTGTCGAGAAACCGGGCAACCGAGGTCAACTTCATCTTCCGCTTTTTCTTTGAGTAGATGAAATCGACGGCGGAGACTCCGAACTCATTGATAATGCATCCCGTTATCTCATCTCCGGAGTTTCGCGAGATCATTATGCCTGATATTGCAGCCTTGCCCATGTCCATGCCGAAAGCATATCTGTCGGCGGTGCTTCCGGACGCTGCGGCAACATCTTCGCAATGGCCTGAGGCACAGATCAGCAGCAGGCTACTTAGGAATAGCAAAAAGCGCGTCATTGACAGATATGTTTGTCTTTACGTTCTTTAGCTGAATGTTCGTGCGGTCGTTGTTTTTTTCATAAATGTCGATTTCCGACACCATGAGTCCGTTCTTCCGGAACGACAGCACGATTTTTGAGAACATTCTCTTCATCTCCTTTTTTGACGGAACGAGAGTCACACGCCACACCGTGCCTCCGTCGGCAACATCGACCGAAAAATCAGAGGAGCCCGACAGGACAGTGCCCGTCACGGTACCCATCATGATCCTTGCTATCTCCTTGAAAACCTTGTTGGCATCGGTGTCGATGACATCCTTGCGCGACTTGTTGCCGACATAGACCTTTGTGCCGTTCAACACAAAGAGATACTGATAAGGAGAAGTATACTCCCACCGGAGCCTGTTGGGCTGGCGGTAATACATCTTCCCCTCTGAAACCATCTTGTCGCTCAGAAGCGACAGATATTTGGTCTGGGTGAAAGAGCACGTCATCGACTTCATGGCTGAAGCCGCCGAATTGATGCTGCCGATGATCTCCTGCTTGCGAGGCGCGGTCAGCCCTGCGGCCGAAACAAGCTGGCAGAAGAGCGAGAACAGCAATATAAGCATTGTCTTCCTCATAATCCTCATAATTACTTAGCTACAAATATACATCCCGCCATGATAAGCGCGACACCAAGCCAGCGGTTCCAGGCCACCGACTCGTGAAGAAAAATGACGGCAAAGACAATCGCGATCACATAACTGATGCTTGCCATCGGGTATGCCATATTCAGCGGATAATGTTTCAATATATACATCCACAGCACCGAGGCGCCTCCGAAAAGAATGCCCGATGCGAGAAACCACCAGTTCGTAAGCATGTCGCACCAGAAACGCGCCGACCAAGAGAAGGTGGGCATGCGTCCGAGTGCGAGCTTGAGCGTAAGCTGGCCGAGAGAGAGCATGGCGCTCTGCACCAATGACAATCCTATCAACCGCCACATGACACAACTCTCTTGAGACGGACGACCGACCAGTCGGTCGCGTCAGAATGATTGACAATTGTGACAGCTTCAGGCCCGGCTGAAGCCTGCTCCGCCCCGGGCAGATACATGAACGCCGGCACAGACCCTCTTTCGAGAACCCGGCATGCAGCATAGAATCCGAGAGCCGAAGCGGAAAAACAGTCACCGAACAGATTTCTGTAACGCAGCGTCAACGGTCTGTAACGCAGCCCGTCGAGCAGCGACATATAAGGAGCGTCATTACTTTCGCTTCCGTTCAAGCCGAGCATGAGCACTCTGTCGCGATCCTCTTCAAACATATCGGCGAGAGCGGACATGTCGGGTTTATGCAGCAACTTCACATCATCGACCTCGCAGACGGTATTCTCGCCGCGACTTCGTGTCAGAACCGCCGAGACGGAAGCCTCGGTCACAAAACCACAGTCGGGCTGCGTACGTCTCATGACGAGTTCCATAAAAGGGGTGACCTCGTCATGCGAGCCGACAAGCGCGTTTCCGATCATTCCCGAACGTATCTGCAGCCAGGCGTCAAACAACGCGCTGTCGAAAGATATGCCCTTGTGTGAATAAGTGTTGTTATAGCCGTGACACTTCATCATGATGGCAATCAGCGAACTGATAGTGTTGTGGGTGGACTGCATGAAAAGCGTCGGCTTCAGACACTGCTCGCCGAAGCGTCCGAGATCGATGAGAAACTTCTCGGAATTTTCCATACACCCCGATCCGGTGCCGGTTATTACGGCATCGGGCATATCGACCGATGAAGCCCTTAAGGCCGACACCGACGTGCAGACTGCGCGTTTCAGAATCCGGCTCATGCGTCTGGCCTCGGAGGCCGCGATGAAGCCCTTGACGTCCGGCTCGACAGACCTGACATATCTGTCTGTATAGAAGCACGGAGTGTCGAACCACTCGTCGGAGAGTGGTTTCTGGCAGGAAACCTGTGCCAATGAATCGACAAAACAACGCTCGGCCATAGTAAGCAAGTGTTCAAATTAAACGAAAGTAAGTGCTGAAATATCTTTTATTTTGAAAAAATCAGAGTGGAGTCGTTTCCCCCGAATCCGAACGAATTGTTGATGACATTTCTGACCCGGCGGCCGGCGGCTGCACCTGTGACCGGCACCGCCCCCTCTCCCATCGGATTCACCCAACCGATATTTTCAGGCATAAAATCATGGATCAGAGACAAGACACAGATCACAGCCTCTATCGAGCCTGAGGCACTTGTGGTGTGACCGGTGAAAGCCTTGGTCGACGAAAAGCAAGGAAGACTATCCTTCCATATGCGACGCATGGCGGCAAGCTCGGTCGCGTCATTGTTGGGCGTGCCGGTGCCGTGAGCGTTGACATAGTCTATGTCGCCGGGCGTGAGTCCGGCCATATCCATAGCCTTGCACATGGCGAGATATGCGCCTTCTCCATTTTCAGACGAGGCTGTCTGATGGAAAGCGTCACATGAGTTGGCATATCCGGTCAGAGCCGCCAGCACATCAGAGCCGCGAGACTTTGCCGACCTCTCGCTTTCCAGAACTATATAGGCCGCGCCTTCACCGAGATTAATGCCTGTCCGGTCTCTGTCGAACGGCCGGCAACGCTCCCTGTCGAGGATCATGAGCGTGTTGAACCCGTTGAGATGAAAACGTGTGAGGGCCTCCGAGCCTCCGACCACGGCGATATCCACAATTCCTGCCTTTATCATGTTGGCGCCGAGGATTATGGCATTCGCGGCAGATGAACATGCCGTCGAAGTGGTGGTCATCATAAGGAAGTCTCCGGTGGCTTCGGCGATAAGCCGCGTCGAACAGCCGCAGTCGTTATACACAAGCTCCTGACTTGAGCCGGATTCCGCACCCGAATCGAATGCCTCCGCGAAGTGCCGCTCGGTGTTGTCCATTCCTCCGACAGTGGTGCCGCTGACAAACGCGGATTTTCTGACATCGCAGACAGTCAGGCCGGCGGATGCCACAGCCTCGCGTGCGGCCATAATGCCGAGAAGCACAGTGCGGAGTCCGTCTGACGGGTAACCGACACCGAGCGACAGGGCCATCTCACGGTTTGACATGGCCACCTCGCCCACAGGAAACTCGTCATGCCCTGTGTCAAGATGCTCGATTTCCCCGACTCCGCTCTCTCCGTTTCTGAGAGAAAGGAAAGTGGCATCGACACCCGCACCCAAGGCGGAGACTATGCCGACACCGGTGACAACTACCCTTTCAGCCATGATTTGATTATTTCTTCCTGTTGGCAGCCACGTAAGAAGCGATCGAAGCCACAGAACGGAATATCTCCTTCCCCTCGGCGGGATTAGACAGTCGTATGCCGTATTCACGTTCGAGCAGAACAATAAGTTCAAGCGCGTCGATCGAGTCAAGGCCGAGACCCTCGCCGAAAAGGGGAGCTTCGGCATCAATGTCGGCAGACGTGAGATCTTCAAGATTCAATGCCTCTATTATCTGTTGTTTAAGTTGCTGTATCAAGTTGTCCATTGTGTGTGAAATATTATTTGTGAAAGATGAGAGCGGGCGCGACGGCCTTCTATGTTATTTAACGGCAAAAATGCCGCTTATCTTGTCATTATCTTCATATCGGCGAGATAATCGTTTTCGTCATTATAGTCCACCCAGCCGGTGAGAACGAAAGAGGGAGAGGTGGTCAGAAACAGATCTTCCGCTATATCATCAATCTGGCCGGGGTCGCAGGCAGGCATTACATAAAAGGATGTCTCGCCATATATCTTGTGGCGGATCGCGATCTCACCCGTGACTATATTTGCCAGAGTATAGACAAAAAGTGCCGGACTGGGGAAGAAATCTGCGCCCGATATCGTCTTCTGATAGTTTCTGTCGGTGACAAGAGATCCGTTGCGGTTGAAGAGCACTACCGCGGCATCGGCACGTTCTTCGGCACTTGTGCCTTTGAGAAGCAGTTCGGCCGCCACAAAACCGAGCCGGCAGAGACTGTCCATCTTGAAAAATTTGGGATAGTCACCTGCAAACTCGCGATAAAGACCGGTGAGCAAGGCGTCGGAAATATGGTTTCCGTCGAGCACTGCCCCTTCCGGCGTCACCCTGACATGTGCGATCGTCTTCATGCGTCACCTCCTTTCCTGTAGGCTATTCCGGCATTGGAACCGCCGAAACCGGACAGAATCTTTATGAACGACCGGCGCGACACAGGCCTCACGTCGGGAGATATGGAAAGAGCGTAGGTCGTGCCTTGCGCCGAATATCCTTTTGTCGGAAGCACCACCCCGCAGTCGATGGCTTTCATCGACAATATCGTCTCGGCCACTCCCGCTGCGCCGAGCGTATGCCCGTAGAATCCTTTCAGACCATTGACCGGAATGTCGTCGAGACCGGCGCGATGCAGAGCTATCGACTCCATCTCGTCGTTATATGCCGTGGCAGTGCCGTGGGCGTTGACAAAAGCGATCTCCTCTCTTGAAACCGATCGCAGTATATCGGAAAGGACTCTGTAAGCCCCCTCACCTGTGCGCGACGGTCCCGAGATATGGTTTGCGTCATTATGGTTGGACGATGCCGCATAATACCACTTGTGGTCGGAGCGGGAATCCGCGGCGGCGAGCACCATTGTGGCTGCCGCCTCGCCGAGATTGAGTCCGACGCGGTCTCTGTCGTATGGGCGGCACGGTTCCGGACTCAGAGCCTTGAACGACTGGAAGCCGGAGACAATGAACCCGGACAGCACATCGCAACCGACCACGACCGCGTGGCGGCATCGGCCGGCAAGCAGACTTCTGACAGCGGCAATCTGAGCGCAGACTCCCGACACACACGCATTGGAGACTACAAGCGGAGTGACCGTATTGCCAAAATACCGGGCAACCCTCAAAGCTGAATCCGCAAGATAGCACCGGCTGTCATCGAGAGAAGCGGAGAGACAGTCGACATTTCCTTTTGTTGTGGAAAAAACAAACAAGACATCGTCTGCGGCAGAATCCACAGAGCAGGATTCCAGAGCCTTCATAGCCGACAGAATGCAGAGCGTCTCGAAAAAGGTGTAGCTTTCAAATCCCCTGACATAGGTTTGCGCCAGCCCTCGGATCATCTCTCTGTCGAAAAGCGACGCGCAGAAAGGTTCGGGCAATCCGAACGCCCCATCATGCCGGCGAAGCATGGAGCGCCCTTCCGACACCGCCGCGAAATTATCGTCAGACGTTGCTCCGAGTGGCGACAGGATATTGTCGGCCAGACATGTGATCAAAGTACCTTCCATTCCTCCTTCCACTTTCTGTAAAACTCCGGATTTTCCCATACAAGACTATAGTCGCGATCCATGAAGACCTGCACCGAACGCCCGGTGGCGAGCAGCGTACCGTCGTTGCTGTCGACGATCTCATAATCAAACACTATCTTGGCCGATTCCGTAGGCACATATGTTATGACGACAGTCGGGGTCATCTCGTAGACAATCGGTTTCTTATATTTAAAAGAAAGCTCCACGAGGGGCGCATAATAACCGTTGGAGAATATCGTCATGTATCCGAGTCCGTACTTCTGTCCGAAAGCCTCGCGCGCATCCTCGAAATAGAGAGGATATGAACCGTGCCACACAATGTTCATCGAATCCACTTCGCTGAAGCGGATGTCGATACGTTTAGAGGCCGAGAGCCGCTCTTTCATCTTGTCATCGCGTTGTGTCATCGTCATTCTCTTTCTCCTCCGACTCTTTGAGCGCAATCTTCATTCCGGCTTCCGCCACAAGTCGGTCGCCGACCTTCACCTCGGCCTCGACAAGAGTCATTCCGAATATCTCTTCACGAACAGTCACGGTGGTACGGAGCAGATCTCCCGTTTTCGGACGGCAGAACAGATTGAGCCCCCGGATAGCTCCGATGAATCCGATCTGTATGCCCTTCTGCAGAATATATTTGTTGACATATCCGATACGCGCCGCGCAGGTCTGCGCCATGTTTTCAATTATGCCTGAGGCGGAGAAATATCCGTTGTCGACAAAAATGTTGTCTTCGGAGACAAGAGTCTCTGTCACAGTCTCCTCCTCATCAAACCAGACAAGCCGCCCGACCATCACAAAAGGATCTTTCTGCGGAAGCAGTTCATGAATGTCTATTTTGTCAAATTCCATCAATGTGCCCAAAAATCAAAAAAGTTATACCACTGCTCCGGATGCTGTCTGACTGTAGCCTCAAGCATCGCGGCATACTGCCGGGCCATGTCGAGGGCGCGGGTTCTGACAGAACCCTCGACGCGAGGTTCTATCTTCCTTATAGTTATGCCGTAAGCTTTAGCTCCGGTTTTCATGACCGACACGAAAAGAGCCGGCACCTCTCTCATGGCCGCCAGCATGAACGCCCCCTGTGGGAAACGCGCCGTATCTCCGAAGAATTCTATTGGGAAAGACTTCGGAGATCCGAATATGCGGTCGGCAGGCATGCTCAGTATCTCGCCGTCGACAAGAGCCTTGTCGACTATAAAGAGATGCGACATGTCGGACGACACAGGGATCATCCGAATGTTCTTGTCGCGGAACATCCTGTTTCTATTGGCCATTACAGATTCCTTCTCGCCGCCGAAGACAAGGGCGTTGAACCGCTTCTTGTCAGCCACAAGCGAATATCCGGCAATCTCGTAATTTCCGATATGCGAGCTCAACTGTATGAAGCCGGAAGGCTGTTCAGAGAGTTTCATAAAGAGATCATGCCCTTCGACATCCATTCTGAACCGCTTGCCGGCATACATGGCGAACCGGTCGATGACGACCTGAGAGAAAGCGCAGTGGTTTCTATAGGTCATCCAGCAGGAGCGGATCACGCCATAGCCGAAACGCCGGCGGTAGAAACTGTAGATCGCCCGGCGCTCGGCCTTGTTGACGATCATGGCTGGGGGAACCACAAATATGAACGCAAACAGATACAGCATACGCATATCAATGACTTTCAGAACCCTGACAAGCCATCGGTGCATCCATCCGCTTCCGTAGGTCGTACCGACCCACGCATCGTGCTTCAGCTCCTCTGTAGCGGAATCTGCGGTCACTTCGCGTTTACCTTGCCTTCGATATAAGCATAGAAGTCATCGAGCGTGACGACTCCGGCCATTTCCTCCGGTTTGATCTTGAACCCGAAGTTCTTCTCGACAATCACCACGATATCCACGAAATCAAGGCTGTCAATACCGACATCATCCTTGAGTTTCGCTTCAGGGAAGATCTTTTCTTCGTCAACCTCAAGATCATCAATGAGGAATGCCTTCACCTTGCTTTCAATTTCCTTACGTTCCATGTGTATTATTAGTTGTTCTTATTTAAGTTGTTCTTATTTATGATATTGAATTGTTTATCCCGCTCCAGGCTGCCGCGGTGCAGCTTATTGTCCGCCCGCCAGGCGGCACACAAGTATGCTGTGTCCGTGACCGAGAAAATCATGAACGGTCTCTATTTCAAATCCTGCCTCCTCAACAAGGCGAGCCATATCTTCGGAATGATACATCTTGCTGTTGCCGTTGGCGATAGCCGTGAAATATAGGCTTGTCAGAGTGAGACATAGCGCGGCGGGTTCGAACCGCTGGCGATCCCACAGAGTCTCCATGATGTATAGTCGCGAATCATGATCCATCACCTGGGCGGCGCGCCTGAGAATGCTTACGATCTGATCCTCGCTGAAACAATCGAGAAACTGGCTCATCCATACGGCGTCAAAACGTCTTCCCTCAGGCATACGCGTGTCAGGATCAAGAAGATTGACTCCGATTCCATCGATGCGCTCCGCTCCATCCCGGCCTTTGATATTTTCCAGCATGAGTCCGATCTGCTGGGGAAGATCGAGAATCGTGACACTCACATCTTTGTCGTGATCCACACACCGCAATGCCCATCGGCCAGTGTTGCCGCCGACGTCAAGAAGAGTGGCGGGCTTACGGTCGAAAACTATGCGGAGAGCCTCGTCAAACGAATTGTCTGAATAGAAGTGGTCGAAACCGAACCAGCTGTCGCGTATATGCTGCGGCAACGATGAAAGGCCTTCATAAACAGTGGTCCAGTCTCCGAGACTCTTCAGACCGGCAGGACGACCTTCGAGGAGAGCCTCCTCAAGATTGAACCATCCGAGATAATTGACGTCATGATTGAAATCTATGTTGACCCTGGTGGCAGGATCATTTATCAGAAACCAACCTGTCTTCGAGATCGTGAAGCGGTCGGTATCCTTGTCGACAAGAATCAGTCCGATACAAAGCGACGCCTCAAGAAGGCACTTGGCCGCGTAAAGCGAGATACCCGCCTTGTCGGCGACCTCAGCGGCAGTCATACCCTCCCTGCTGTCACGGAGCATATCCATGATGCCGAGTCGGAGCATGATCCGCGCAGTCTGGAAGATCACCGGCCCGAACGCTATGAACTCAGCGAGGCGCTGTGCCTCGCGGGCGTTCATTGACTCGCGTGTATATCTTTTCTCCAGTTCCGGAAATAGATTCATAGCAATTCTGTTGTTAGCATGACTGAATCATTGCGGGGAATGGCAAAACCATGTCAGGCACGCCATTCCCCATACTGATATCATTTACCTTTCTTTATGCGCTTTGCAAGATACTTGGCTATTCCCTCGAATCCCTCTTCAAGAGCAAGCGAGTAATTAAATCCGCTGTTGTTCTCCTCATCGATTGTGAAGAAAGCAACAGTCTCACCTGTCGATTTTTTCTTGATTGACACAGAACCCCAGAGTTTGATACCGACGCCACCCTTGAAAGACATGACATTGACATAAGTGTCAAGATTGGTGATCGTCACCACAAACTGATATTGCGCCTCCGACTCGTCAGCGGTCATGAGGAAGTTCTTGGAGTTCTTGTTGAATTCCCTGATGAACTCCGACGAACACTCGGGAAGTTGCTCGTCGACATTAGCGAAACGGCCATCTTCGCGCAGCGGCATCTTGTTGTCATACTTGGCATCAGCCACATCTATCACAAGAGAAGCGACACCCCCGTCTTTCAGAGAAGCAACCGAACCTTCGGTAAGTTTGATGTCATCACCGGCCATTACGGCCAGACATCCCACGACAGCGAGAAGTGCTGTAAGCAGATACTTTTTCATGATCTTAAGTTTAAGTTTATATTATGGTTAGCCAAGCATGACGAAGCGCGTGAGAACACTCGGAGTTATGTCAGAAATGAATTCCCACACGGAAACTGAACGCAAACGTGCTGTTATAAAGGCTCGTCGTTATACTTGCGTCCAGTCCGAACTTTTCAGTGAGATCGAATGAACAGCCGCCTCCCTGACTGATGTAGTAACAGCCGTCATTATCGTAGAATCCCAATCCGCCTCCCGCACGCAAGATCACAAAGGGAGAGATTCGTCTTTTCATAAACTTGTATCTTCCCTCTGCAAACAGAACCATCGGATTTGTGTAATGCTCAGGCGACAGGGCGATGTCTCCGCCGGCACCGACAAACAGACCATCCATGATGACTAAGCCGTGAGATGTAGACATGCCGGCAAGAGAGCTGATACCGGTGTACATATCGGCAAAACCCTTGTATTGCGGACTGAAAGCCCGCGCCAATGAGACACCAAATATTATGGCAATTATTAATGGAAGAATCTTTTTCATCTCAAGCAAGTGTTTAAATTTGATTGTCATTCGATTATGGCCGGGCGTAAGCTGTTACGCAATCACTCCGGTTTTCTGATCACGAGGGCACTGTTGGTGCCTCCGAATCCGAAAGAATTCGACAGCACAAGACCGATCGGCATATCGATAGTGGTGCGAGCTATATTGAGAGATGCCGCAGCCTCGCTCGGCTCGTCGAGATTGATATTGGGAGCCACAAATCCTTCAAGCATCATGATGATGCTATACACGGCCTCGCTTGCTCCCGCCATCCAGCACTCATGGCCTGTCAGTGATTTGGTGGAACTTATCACAGCCTTATGGCCACGGAAAAGTCTGTCGAGAGCGATAGCCTCGAAATCATCGCCCTGCGGAGTCGATGTGGCATGCGCGTTGATATAGTCGATCTCGTCGGGAGTGACACCCGCATCCTGCATGGCGCGAGTCATGGCCTTGACCGAACCATCGTCGCTCGGCTGAGATATGCCTCCTCCGTTAGAAGAGAAACCATAGCCAACGATCTCCGCGAGAATAGTTGCTCCGCGAGCCACGGCATGGTCATAGTCTTCGAGAACAAGAGCCGCCGCGCCGCCGCTCGGAATCAGGCCGTCGCGGGCACGGTCGAACGGACGCGACGCCTTGTGAGGCTCATCCATCCGCACGGAAAACGCGCTCAGAGCGTCAAATGTCGCCATGGAGTAATAGTTGGTCTCCTGCGCGCCTCCGGCGATGACCATATCCTGAAGTCCCTGCTTTATGAGCATGTATGCAATGCCTATGGAATGAGAGCCGCTGGCACACGCCGAACTGATTGTGAAATTGACACCCTTCAGGTGAAAGATCGTGCTGAGATTCATATTGACCGTCGAATTCATCGACTGGAATATCAGACCGGATCCGAGAAGAGCTGAATCATGCTTCTCTGCCATTATGTTGGCGGCCTCTATCACAGGTTTGGCTGACGAGTCATTGCCGAAAATTATGCCGACCTCGTTCTCCTGCAGATATTCGTCGGAGACACCGGCCTGTGCGAAAGCCTCTTTCGCCGCCATGTATGCATATTCAGCCTCCTCCGACAGTCCGACACGCAAGCGCCTGTCAATCACACCTTTCAGCTTTGGACGCTCCACGATGCCTGTAAGACCCGAACGGTAACCGTATTCGAGTCGTTCGGGTTCGACGCCGATGCCGGAACGACCGTTATAGAGCGAGTCTTTTACTTCCTCTTTATTCTTTCCGATGCATGACCATATGCCCATGCCTGTAACGACAACTCTTCTACTCATCAGTACAGTCCTCCGTTGATTGATATTGTCTCACCTGTGATATATGAAGATTCATCCGATGCCAGAAACGCCACGAGCGACGCCACTTCGTCAGCCTCGCCGAAACGACCGAGCGGAACAAGTTTCTTGAGGCTCTCCTCGTCAAGATCTTTTGTCATGTCGGATCGGATGAAGCCGGGGGCAACGGCGTTGACCGTAACCTTGCGGGCGGCCACTTCCTGAGCAAGAGCTTTCGTAGCTCCGATCAGGGCAGCCTTGGCAGCTGAATAGTTCGCCTGACCGGGAAGTCCTTTCAGTCCGGAGAGCGACGTGATGTTGATGATGCGTCCGAACCGCTTTGTAAGCATTCCCTTCAGAACACGGCGCGTGACATGGAAGAAGCCGTCGAGAGTAGTGTCGACAACTTTATGCCATTGCTCGGACTGCATGAATATCAGAAGATTATCATCGCGCACTCCGGCATTGTTGACGAGAACCGTGATCCGGTCGTCGGGATGGTTGTCTTCCCACCGTTCGAGAGCGCTATCTACCGACTCCTCGGAACTGACGTCGAACGGCAGCAGTTCGGCGCATCCTCCGGCGGCAACTATCTCGTCTGCCACAGCTTTGGCCGCCTCCTCATTCGAGCGGTAATTCACAATTATGCCGAGTCCGCAGGCAGCGAGCTTTTTGCATATCGCCGCTCCTAGACCACGCGAGCCTCCTGTCACCAATGCGTAATTCATGCGTTCAAATATCGGATTATGTTGGTTCGTAAATATTTTTCAGTCTCCGCGATCTCTTCGTAGAAAGGCGTATCCTCGATAAATTTCGGGCATATCTTTCTGATCGCGTCATACTGCGCCCTTGTAGCGGGCGCGAGTTTACCGGCAAGATCAAGACAGTCTGTGGCCTGAGCGAGCGCAATGTAGAGAATCGACATTACCTGATAGGCATTGTCTATCACCTTGCGGCACAACAACGCGCTGTTGGTGCCCATGCTGACTATGTCCTGGTTGTCGTTGTTGTTGGGAATGCTGTGGACATAGTTGGGCATGGCAAGCGTCTGGCATTCCGCTGTCGTTGATGTGGCGGTGAACTGACATGCCTGCATGCCGTAATTCAGGCCGAGCACGCCGAGATTGAGAAATGGGGGAAGAATGCCGTTGATGCGGTCGTGGAAGAGATAGTTGAGCTGTCTTTCAGCTGTCATGGCAAGCCGGACCATGGCGATCTTGACTTTGTCGGCCTCAAGAGAGATATAGTCTCCATGGAAATTACCTCCGTGGAATATATTTCCGGCGGTGTAGTCGACGATAGGATTGTCGCAGGCGGAATTCAACTCGTTTTCAAGCACCTCTGCCGCATTGCGGAGAGTATCGCAGATAGGGCCGTAGATCTGGGGAATGCAGCGCAGAGAGTAATATGCCTGCACCTTATGTTCGAAATATGAGTCGCGGTTTCTGGCCGGATCGTAGAGTTCATGCTCACGTTTCCGGAGATGGCGGCTGCCGTCGCTGACCTCGCGAAGCCAGCGGGCGATCACCTGCTGGCCGGGCTGACGGCGGCATATGTTTTCTTCGACCGACATGTAATCGTCAAAAGAATCGGCGATCTCATTGATCCATGCGCCGGCGATCACAGCATATTTAAGCAGATTCTCGGCATAATACTGGTTGACAACCGAAATGCCTGTCATTACCGATGTGCCATTTGTGACGGAGAGACCCTCACGCACGCAGATCCGCATCGGTTTCAGGCCGAGTTCAGAGAAAACCTCGGCGGTCGGTCTCCATTCTCCATATATAGCGCACTTCCCCTCGCCGATGAGGCAGAGAGCAAGATGGGCGAGTTGAACAAGGTCGCCGCTCGCGCCGACACTTCCGTGAGCAGGGATAAAAGGATAGATCTCTCGGTTTACAAACTCCTGAAGAAGAAGTATCACTTCGGGACTGACACCGGAACGCGCCTGCATGAATGTGCCGATACGAGCGAGCATCGCGGACCGCACCTCCACATCAGAAAGCGGCTCGCCCGCTCCAGTGGCATGACTTCTGATAATGTTATACTGAAGTTCCTCAAGATGACTGTCGCCTACCCGCCACTGCGCCATCGGTCCGAAACCGGTATTGATGCCGTATATGACCTTGTCAGTGGCAAATTCACGCAGGAATTCATGGCACTGTCTGACGTTCTCCATTTCATCGGACGAAAGAGACAGGGACTTGCCGCCGAACAGAATGTCATATATCTGAGATAGATCCATTGCTCCGTGTATTTATACTTTCTTATATTCCACTTCAACTGGGTGAAACCGCACACTTTTAGTAATCCAACACATGTCACGATGCCTGCGATACGCTCGATAAAGAACACGTACGGTTTATGCAAAGTTAAGAATTTTCTTTCAAATTCTAAGATAAAAATGCTATTTTTTCGGACGCGAGTGCAGAGGGATAGTAAAAAAACTGTTTGCGCCGACAGATTGTGCAACATTTTTCACAGAAGACTGTCCCGGCAAGTTTGCAACGAAGCTTGAAGCGATTGAGGTGCATCAGAGGCTTGCCCGGAGAAGCAAATGGAATTTGCAGACACGGCAGGAACCCGACATGTCGCGACAGCACCCTGCTAACATGGGGCGATAATACCGATGCATCACCGGGAGCTCAGACCTACGTGTAGCCGACATATGAGAAGACAAAATCGACGCGCCTTGACAAACTTCCTGCTTTTTTTTGTTTGGATATTTCTTGATTGCAAACACTCATCACTATAAGACCGAGACATATTACAACCGCTGCATAATAAGAGCTTGTTTAATCTTTGGTCTGGGCGAATAGCCATGGGAGCAATGCCGGAGTATTGAAAGCGAGCGTCCAGCAATCATGGCCGGTTCCGGCAAATTCCACATAATCGACATCAGCTCCGGCAGAATGCAATGCCCTGTAAGCCTCCCGGCTGCATATCGACGGGATCTCATCGTCTTCCTCTCCATGAAATATCATGAAACTGACGTTTTTAGCCGCCTCCAGCCGGTCAGGATTGACCGCTCCGCATATCGGCACCGCAGCGGCAAACAGAGATGGATACCTGCACACCAGATCATATGTAGCTATCGCACCCATGGATATTCCGACAATGTATATGCGGTCGAGATCGATCGGATAACTTCTTATCAGGTCGTCAACAAGCCTGACAACCAGTTCTTCGGTCCTTGACTCATCGGGCAAGCCGGCCCCAGGCATGAATATGCTCTCGTCTACCCTGCCGGTCCATGTCTTCTCCTTACACTGCGGAAAGACAACGTATGCCGGATAACGCGACGCATTCACCGGATTGGAGAACAAGGAAGCCCCATGCGCGAGCTGACTCTCGTTATCCGTGCCCCGCTCCCCCGAGCCATGAAGAAAAATAACAAGCGGATACCTGGCTCCCTCCTCGATCTTCTCGGGAGAGAGCATACGGTAAGGTAGCCTGTCAGCACCATCGGTAAACAGACACTTCGCATATTCCTGATGCGGTGGGGGGACAGATGCATAGGCAGCGGAAGCCAATATGGAACATGCCGCAAGCAATATAGGAATCAAAATTCTCATATCCAAATCTTTGTTATCTTTAACAAACAAGCCTTACTACAGGTTTTCTTTCCAATAAAATAGACTCCAATACCGGATAGTGGAACAAGTATTACAGGCACAGATGACCGTCGCATTATTTTTTTATAATTTTGCATTCTGAAAAAAGCCACCGGATTTAACAAAATCGAGTACAAGAGCTTGTCGAGTAAGACTCGACCGGCTCTTTATCTTTATATAACAACCTGAATATTATGACAACACCAAAAACTGTGACACGCAGTTATCTGCTCTATCTGTACATATTTTTAGGAACCCTCGCGGCCTTTCCCCCGCTTGTGACCGACATGTATCTGCCTACCCTTCCGGCCATGGCGGAAGACTACTGCACGAAACCATCGACGATCCAGCTCGGCCTCGCCATGTGCATCCTCGGTCTGGCAGCCGGCCAGCTCATGTTCGGGCCTTTGAGTGACAAATACGGACGCCGGCCGATGCTCGGAACCGCATTGGTTCTGTTCATGGCGTCAACGATAGCATGTATCTATTCGCCGACGATCGAATGGTTCAATATGTGCCGATTCTTTCAGGGGCTCGGAGGATCCAGCGGAGTCGTTCTGTCCAGATCAATCGCCACCGACTGCTATTCTGGCAAAGAGCTGGCCAAGACACTGGCCATAATAAGCGCGATCAACGGTATAGCGCCTGCGACAGCACCCGTAATCGGCGGAGCGTTCTCCGGCGCGATCGGGTGGAAAGGCATATTCTGGCTGCTTTTCGGCGCAGGAGTACTTATGTCGGCCGTTTACCTGCCGTTCCGGGAGTCGCATCCGGCAGAAAAACGCCACAAAGGGAGTATGCTGAATCTTGCGGCGCAATCAGCCTCACTGCTCAAAAACCGGACATTCATGGCATACGTTCTGCTGTTCGGTCTGACCAACGGCGTTCTGTTCAGATACATCTCCTCGGCCACATTCATATTACAGAACGACTTCGATCTATCGGAACTTTCGTTCAGTATCGTTTTTGCAATAAATTCCCTTGGAATCGTATGCGGATCGATGGTATCACTCAAATTCCGGAATCTGACATTCGCGATCAGGACAGGCTCGGTGGCCATGCTTTCATTATCGGTCGGGGAGGCCATGAATCATACAATCGGAGGAGGCATAGCCGGATATGAAACACTCGTGTTCCTTATACTTTTCTGCGTGGGCATACTGTTCCCATCCGCCACAACCCTCGCCATGTCGGAGGGAAAAGAGATGATCGGCTGGGCCTCGGCCTTTGTGGGTGCCACAGGCTTCCTGTTCGGAGGTCTCGTGACACCGCTTGTGGGAATGGGAGACATACAGGCATCGACCTTCACAGCCCTGTCAATATGCTCTGTGCCGGCTGTCATCATCGCTTTCGCCACACGGCAGAAAGAGGAACCTGCGGCTGACTCTCTGACCTGACGGAGTCAGCCGCCGTCAGCACCAACCCTCGTTCCGGACAAGATTGGTGTTACGACTTGCTTAGATCTTGATTAATAATAAGAATGGCATAAAAAAGAAAGAATCCTCGACATGAGGATTCTTTAGGTGTGACTCCTACAGGATTCAAACCTGTAACCTTCTGATCCGTAGTCAGATGCTCTATTCAGTTGAGCTAAGGAGCCT
>VSPN01000027.1 GCA_009775355.1 Muribaculaceae bacterium | reverse complement strand
TTAGAGCTGACTCCTGCAATAGGTGTCAGCCCTAATTTTTCAATCGCTCAAAAAAAGTTTAGCGGACAGTAATAATTTGCAATACACCTTAACGACGTCAGTCTCGCGGCTTCCGATCCAGGCCAGAACAAACAATAAAGTCCGGTATCTTTCAACACCGGACTTTATTGTTTTGCAGAATCAGCAGATCACTCTGCAGCTTCCTCTGCGGGAGCCTCTGCGTTTTCAGCCTCGAGAGCAGCCTTTGCGGCAGCCTCTTCGGCAGCGAGCTTTTCAGCTTTCTTCTTTGCGACAGCCTCGCCTTTGAGACGGTTCTTCTCGGCTTCAGCTTCGAAACGCGCTTTTGCGTCAGCAGCTGCCTTAGCCTCGTTCTTAGCCTTGTCTGCCTCGGCTGTCTTTGTGCGGTCTGCCTTCCACGCGTCGAAGCGGCGCTTGGCCTCCTCTTCGGTGAATGCGCCTTTCTTCACGCCGCCGCGGAGATGCTTCATCAGCATCACTCCCTCTTTGGAGAGGATCGAACGTACGGTGTCAGTAGGCTGCGCACCAGTTTCCACCCAATACAAAGCACGGTCGAAGTCTAAACTTATTGTAGCAGGATTAGTGTTCGGATTATAAGAACCTATCCTCTCAATAAATCTACCATCACGTGGTGCCCTGCTATCGGCTACTACAATAGGATAAAAAGCGTAACGCTTGCGGCCGTGACGCTGTAATCTAATTTTTGTTGCCATAAACTTGCCGGTTTATTGATTGGTTAATATTTGGTTGAGAATCCGCATTTCCGCGAATTCCGGATGCAAAGTTAACTCTAAATTCGGAAATAGCAAAGTTTTTCACTTTAATTTAGTAATTTTGCACCGTAATATTGAATGAACAGAAGATGTCCGGCCTTATACAGGAAGAACGTATTCTCAACATATTGACAAAAGATGGCTGAAAACATGTTGCTGTCGCGGCTTGAGGGACTTGACGCCAGGTTCGAGGAAGTCTCGACGCTTATAACGGACCCGTCGGTGATAGCCGACCAGCCGCGCTATGTGCGGCTTACCAAAGAATATCACGACCTTGAGGAGATTCTAAAGGTCAAAAATGAATACAGCCGGACTCTTGCCGGTCTGGAGGAATCAAAAACTGTTCTCGCATCCGAAAGTGACGAGGAAATGCGCGAGCTCGCACGCGAAGAGATCGATGCCTGCACTGCGAGGATTCCGGAACTTGAGGAGCGGATAAAACTGCTTCTGATACCGTCGGATCCTGACGACGCCAAGAATGCGGTTCTTGAGATTCGTGGTGGCACCGGCGGTGACGAGGCGGCTTTGTTTGCAGGCGATCTTTTCCGAATGTATCAGAAATATGCCGAACGTAAGGGATGGCAGCTTGCCGTCTCCTCCATGTCGGAAGGTGCGGCAGGAGGATTCAAGGAAATCGTATGCACCCTTACAGGCGACGGTGTTTACGGCACAATGAAATATGAAAGCGGCGTGCACCGCGTTCAGCGCGTGCCTGCCACGGAAACACAGGGACGCGTTCACACATCGGCTGCTACAGTGGCGGTTCTTCCCGAAGCAGAGGAGTTTGACGTCGAGATTCATGAGGGCGAGATCAAATGGGACACATTCAGATCAGGCGGAGCCGGAGGCCAGAACGTAAACAAGGTAGAGTCGGGGGTGCGACTGAGATACAACTGGAAGAATCCTGTGACCAGCCAGACAGAAGAGATTCTTATCGAATGCACCGAGACCCGCGACCAGCCAAAGAACAAAGAGAGAGCTCTGTCGAGACTGCGTACGTTCATTTACGACAAGGAGCATCAGAAATACGTTGACGATATCGCTTCAAGAAGAAAGACCATGGTCAGCACTGGCGACAGATCGGCCAAGATCAGGACATACAATTATCCTCAAGGACGAATAACCGACCACAGAATCAACTACACGGTCTACAATCTTGCCGCTTTCATGGACGGCGATATTCAGGAATGCATCGACAGGCTGACTGTGGCCGAGAACGCCGAGAAGCTCAAGGAAGCGGAACTGTAACGATAAACCCTTTTGTCCGCACGATTGTTTTACAGGCATACAGAAGTTTCTGTATGCCTGTAATTTTTATAATGCCAATCAATAAATACCTGTCACTATGAGAACATTATCGATTCTGTTTTATATCATCGGCTCCGGACTTCTGATCGCATCCTGCTTCACAACAGGCGTGACACTGACATGGATACTCGGAGGTGTCGCAGTGGTTTTTCTTGTACTCGGATGCGTATTCCAGTTCTACACCAACAACCGCAAGACCATACACTACCACTGATTACAATCCTATCACTTGCCCGACCAGAGACTTTCGGCGAGTCCGAGAGTCTCCGGTTTTCCGATATCGATGAGATTCAGGCTGTCGAGCCTGATCTCGCCGATATCTGCTTTTTGCGGACGCTGCATCAGATAGTCCATCAGCGGAAAAGAGGAAGACCCGATTCTGTCGGCATATTCCCGAAATGAATCGACAGCATTTGCCGACACCACATAAATACCGCTGAACGCATTTTCAGCAAGACCGTCTTCGGCATGACGGCAGAATCCTTCGGGGCGATATTCGTCTGTAGCGAGACTATGCCACCCCGCCAGCGTGCCGTCGGCATCAAAGAGAAGACGACGCGATGATTTCCGTTCACTCGTCACAAGCGAGATGTCGCGCCCCGAACCTATATGCTTTTGCATAAGTGATGCAAGAGGCGCGTCACTGAGTATATCGACATTATGCACCAGAAACGGTGCCGGATCAGCAGCAAGAAACCTGGAGGCATGCAGGATCGCACCGCCGGTATCGAGCAGCCTTTCGCGCTCGTCGCTGACATGTATCGAGACTCCAAAGTCTCGCGTGTTCAGAAAATCGACAATCTGACCGGCGAAATGATGCACATTGACTGTTATATCGTCAAATCCCTGATCGCGCATCCGGAGGATGACGCGTTCAAGCATCGGCATCCCGCCGACAGGCACCAGAGCCTTCGGATGTTCCAAAGTCCACGGTCTCAGCCGTGTACCAAGACCGGCAGCAAGTATAAACGCTTTCATCACAATTGTTTATAAGCTGACTGTCTGCGTCAGCATCACCTGTTAAACATCTCTTTTATGTTCTGCTCCCTGTGGATAAGCTCGACTACCACCTCAGGAAAACTTTCCGCAATGTTACGGGCCATACGTTCGGCACAATAGACAGAACGATGCCGGCCTCCTGTGCAGCCAAAACCTATCTGCAGAGAAGAGAACCCTCTTTTGATATAACGTTCTACAGAAGGAGAGACCATCTCAAAAGCGCGGACCGCAAACAGGTCGGCCTCTCCCCTTTCCTTTAAAAACTCCGCCACTTCCGGATCACGACCGGTGAGTGGTTTATATCTGTCATAACGTCCGGGATTGTGCATTCCACGGCAATCGAACATGAAGCCACCCCCGTTACCGGTGAGATCCTCCGGGTAACCACGTTTGTATGAGAAACTGAATACCTTGACATGCAGTCTTCCATCGTCCTCGCGCATCAATGCCGGGCTGAACCTTGACTCCGAAAGCAGACTGTCTGCCGCCGCGGACAATCCGGGATACGCATCAAGCGCACCTCCAGCCGAAAGGGCGGCAAGATTTTCAAGAGCCGCTGGTATACTCTCTATGAAATGGGCCCGTTTCTGCACAAGTCCCCTGAATCCATACGCCCCGAGCACCTGAAGTGTCCTGAAAAGAGAGAACCGGCAGACTGCCTCGAGAACCACATCCGAAGGAATCCGGCGGGCCTCGGAAAAAGCCTTGGCATAAACCCGGAGCAACTCCTGTCTCATCTCAGCGGAAAAGCGGGCGCGGGCCTGCATGACAAACGACACGGCGTCATATATGCATGGGCCGAATCGGCCTCCTTGATAATCGATAAAGACCGGATCAGGAGAAAGCATGACATTCCTGCTCTGGCAGTCACGCATCATGAACCCCCAAAGCCGAGGATCCGTCTCCACAAGCGAAGTTGCAAAAGTCTCAAAATCATCTTCGAGAAGATCCTCGTTGAAATCGACTCCCGCCGGCTTAAGAAACTCGTATTTGAAATAATTGAGATCCCACATGGCCTGACGCCTTGAGAAATCTCCATAACACACACTCCCGCTCCATTCGCGGGGATCGACTGTCTGCATTCTTACAAGTTCCTTCATCACATCCGCACCCGTCGACGCGACATCAATCTCGCCAAGCACGGAAAACAATGACCTGTCGCCAAGATCCTGCTCAAGATAACAGGTAAAGTCTTGCGAACAGGCATATACTTCAGGAACGGAGACACCGTGCCGCGCAAAAACCTTTGACAGTCCGACAAAAGCTTTTGCATCACCTCTGTTGTCATCCACTACACCTATAACGGTCATGCCGTCGGAAAAGCGCAGACGAAGATACTGCCGGTCTCCGCCACCCTGAGGCATGGTCGAGAAAGATTCCGGACACTTGCCGAACTTTGTATCACAAAGGCCGTAGAGAGCGTCGATATGATCATATGCTGACATATACTAACTTAAGCTAAAATATGACAATTATCCATAAATACGTCCATAGCCGCGCAGGCAAAGACGTTATCACTAAGTGAACTTTATGAATTTCATTGCAAAATTAATGTAAAAAACTTTTAATTCAGCATTCTGCAAGGATAAATCAGAGAAATTTATTAATTTTGCAACACAAAATCCAACGGTTTCTACAGGCCCGGATGGAGACTCTGTCGATATCATTGACATTTCGATACAAAAAGCACGAAACATACAAACCCTAAATATAGACTAATCAATGGCTAAGATCGAAAATTACAATTTCAAAGACAAAAAAGCCATCGTGAGGGTAGACTTCAATGTGCCCCTCGATGAAAACGGCAACATCACTGATGACACCCGCATCCGCGGCGCGCTTCCCTCCTTAAAGAAGATTCTCGCCGACGGAGGAAGCCTGATTCTCATGTCGCACATGGGCAAGCCCAAAGGCAAAGTCAACGAGAAGCTCAGCCTTCTCCAGATACGCGACGCAGTAGCCAAGGCACTCGGCACAGATGTTAAATTCGCACCCGACTGCGCCAAAGCTGCCGATGCGGCGAAAGATCTCAAACCCGGCGAGGTGCTCCTGCTCGAGAATCTCCGCTTCTATCCCGAGGAGGAGGGCAAGCCCGTAGGCATCGACAAAAGCGATCCTGCATACGACGAGGCCAAAAAGGCCATGAAAGAAAGTCAGAAAGAATTCGCGAAGACCCTTGCCGGATACGCTGACGTATATGTCAACGACGCGTTCGGCACAGCTCACCGCCGCCATGCGTCAACAGCCGTAATCGCCGACTACTTTGACAAAGAAGACAAGATGCTCGGCTACCTCATGGAGAAAGAGGTGAAAGCTGTCGACAATATCCTCAAAGACATCAACCGTCCTTTCACCGCTATCATGGGCGGATCAAAAGTATCGACCAAGATCGGCATTATCGAGAACCTCATGGACAAGGTAGACAACCTTATTCTCTGCGGCGGCATGACCTTTACTTTCGCAAAGGCACTGGGCGGCAAGATCGGCGACTCGATCGTCGAGAACGACAAACTCGACCTCGCCCTCCACATCATGGAGCTTGCCAAAGAAAAAGGTGTAAACCTCGTTCTTGCGACCGACTGTGTAGCAGGCGACAAATTCTCTAACGACGCCAACCGTCAGGTGTGTCCCGTAATGGAAATTCCCGACGGATGGGAAGGAATGGATGCCGGTCCTGACTCTGTTATCGCATTCCGCAACGCCATCCTGCCCGCCAAGACCATTCTCTGGAACGGACCCGCAGGCGTATTCGAATTCGACAACTTCGCTGCCGGATCCAAAGCAATAGCCGACGCTATCGCAGAGGCCACTGCCAACGGCGCATTCTCGCTTGTCGGCGGAGGTGACTCCGTGGCTTGCGTCAATAAGTTCGGTCTCGCCGACAGCGTAAGCTACGTGTCTACCGGCGGAGGTGCTCTTCTTGAAGCGATCGAAGGCAAGACGCTTCCCGGCGTCGCAGCCGTAGCAGAGTAAAACACAAGGAGTAAAACAGAAAGTGAATGCCGGTGATTGAACGGCAACACAATTCAGCACAGGGCTGATGCGAATATGATCGCATCAGCCCTTGTCTCAATACTTACATGGCCGCATAGATATCAGACATAAGCAACATGGTTTGCAAAAGAACAGGATTGGTGCCATGTCAAATAGCAAACATATGTTACATAACATAATTTTAAAACACAATATCCTAAGAAAAGCTAAATACGCACCCAAGTCATTATTTTTTTTTGATCGGATATTGATTTTTTTGAAAAATATAGTAACTTTGCAAAAGATATGCGCATGGTCCGCTTACCCCGTGCGGAAACAATGGAGACGCAACCTTAAAATCAAAGATCAGCCAGACATCGGTAACGATAGACAGGGACGCATCAGACTTAAAGGTAAACAGATTCGCAGGAATCATCCCGCAAGATAGAAATAACCAAAACTAATTTATAACAAACAAAAACACCTAACAAATTCAGTAAGATTATGGAATCTCAGAAACCAATGGCTCCCAAGCCTGCGGCAACCGCAGCCGCCAAGATCAAGAAAGAAGAAAAGATCAGCAACATCCGCGGTATCAAAAACGCTTTCGTAGTGATCATCTGCTGTGCTATCGCAGCAGTCTGCATCTTCCTCTTCGGCATGGGTTACGGCGGCAACTTCGAGGGCGGCACAACCGACGGTCATCCTCTGAATCTCGCCGGCACAGTTTACAAGGGCGGCTTCATCGTGCCTATCCTCATGACTCTGCTTCTCACTGTGATTGTCCTCTCGATCGAGCGTTGGATCGCCCTTAGCTCTGCAACAGGCAAAGGCAACACCACCAAGTTCGTGGCCGACATCAAGGCTGACCTCGCTGCCAACAACATCGACGCTGCCATGAAGCGTTGCAAGGATCAGAAAGGCTCTGTGGCATCTGTTGTCTACAACACACTCGTACGCTACAAAGAGATGGACGCCAACACCACTCTGAGCAAGGAGCAGAAGCTCACCACTCTCCGCAACGAGGTTGAAGAGGCTACCGCACTCGAGATGCCTTCGCTCTCGCAGAACCTTCCCATCGTGGCAACACTCACCACACTCGGTACACTTGTCGGACTTCTCGGTACTGTGATGGGTATGATCAAATCGTTCCAGGCACTCGCATCTTCAGGTTCTCCTGACTCGACCGAGCTCTCCACCGGTATCTCCGAGGCACTTGTGAACACTGCATTCGGTATCGCGACCGGTGCGTTCGCAGTAATCTCTTACAACTTCTACACCAACAAGATCGACAACCTCTCGTACGCTATCGACGAAATCGGTTTCTCCATCGTTGCCACATTCGCAGCAACTCACAAATGATCGGAGACTCTAACCTAATCATACAAAACCGATAAAAGTTAATAGCAACTATGGGAAGAGTAAAGATAGCAAAGAAGAGCACATTCATCGACATGACCGCGATGAGTGATGTGACCGTGCTTCTGCTTACCTTCTTCATGTTGACCTCAACCTTCCTTTCAAAGGAACCGGCCACTGTCATCACTCCCCCCTCGGTATCGACCGAGAAGGTTCAGGAGACAAACGTAGTGCAGGTTCTCGTGAATCCCGAAGGCAAGGTCTGGCTTACGATGAACAACGACACCAGTTCGAACTGGAGCAACGAGAAGATGCGCATAGCACTTCTTGACAAAGTAAGCGAGATCTACAATGAGACGCATAAGAACAAACCCGTGAATTTCACGGAAGCGCAGAAGTACACATTCAGCAAACTTGGAAGCTTCGGCGTGCCTCTGGCCAAGATGGGCGAGTATCTCGACCTGATCAACCAGCCCGAGGGACAGACGAAGATGGACAAATGGCTTGAGGGAGACGGAGATCCGAACCATCCGACCGGAATTCCCATCTCCTGGAATGACAACGAGTCCAACCCCAACGAGTTCCAGATGTGGATGAAGGCCATGCGCCAGAGCAGCAACGAGAACCTTGTATCGGCCATAAAGGACGGCACAGGCGTGGCTATCAAGGCAGACCAGAACACGTCGTTCGATATTGTCCACCTCGTGATGGACAATCTCCAGACGATCCACATGAATAAATTTACGTTATTGACAGCTCTGAAAGGAGCAGAAGATTAAAAGGAAATGGCAGAAGTTCAACAAAACACTGGTGGCAACGGCAAAAAGGGCCAGCAGAAAAAGATGCAGATCCGCGTGGATTTCACGCCGATGGTCGACATGAACATGTTGCTTATCACCTTCTTCATGCTCTGTACGACAATGATCAAATCCCAGACACTGACAATAGCCCTCCCTTCAAACGAAAAGGTCGACAATGTCGAGAACATGTCGCAGGCATCGGAAGACGATGCGGTGACAATCATTCTTGACGCCAAACGTAAGGCCGGCTCGATGGAGGTAGACACAGTGAACGGCAAGGTTGTGCCTGTGGTTTACTATTATTTCGGCAAGCCCGGCGGTCCGGAAGGACTCGGCGACGCTCCCGAGACAATCGCAGCCCGCAACAACCTTCAGGAATCAGAATTCCTTGGCAACGACGAGAAGTCTGGAAAAGCCCGTGGCATCCGCGAGATAATCCAGCAGCGTAACAAGGATGTACTCACCGAAATCAACAAGCTGAAAGAGAAATATGCCAGCGGCGGTTTCGGTAGCCTCGAGACAAAAGAGGGCCGTGAGAAAGCACAGCTCGCTTACGACGAGGCAGCGTCGAAAGTCAGAAAAGACGAGAATCTGAAGAAACCGGTGATCATCATCAAGTCTACCCCGCAGGCTTCATTCGGAAGTCTCGTGTCGGTGCTCGACGAGATGCAGATCAACTCGATTTCGAAGTATCAGATCGACAACATGACCAAGGCCGATTCTGTTATGGTGATTGACTTCCAGAACCGTCATCACAAATAATGTTGGATTTATTAACCTTTAAAGCAACAGAAAGAAATGGCTAATAAAAATGTAGATCTGACATCGGCGGAATGGCGTGACCTGGTTTTTGCCGAAAAGAATAAAGAATTCGGAGCATATCAGCTCCGTAAGGCGAGTGACAAGCGCCACAACATGGCGTTCCTCTATATGCTGGTCGGACTTGTGGTGGTGATCTTCCTTGTGATCGGTTACAGCAAATATGCCGACTACCGCGACGAGAAGAAAGCTCTCGAGCTTCAGGAACAGCGCGAAAAGATGATGGCCGCAGCCATCGAACAGGCAGAGGAGGAGACTCCCGAAGAAGAAGAGGTCGAAGAGCAGAAATATGAGCAGCCTGAGATTCAGGTGCCCGAGGAAGTTCTCGCTACCGTACAGGTGACCCAGATCGCCATCGTTGAGGCCGACAAGGTGAAAAACGATGTAATGGACATGGAGACCCAGAAAGAGGACAATACCGCCCGCGGTATCGTCAATCAGGAAGGTAGCGATGACGCCGACAAGTTCAAGGCCGTACAGGAGCAGGTGGTTGTCAAGGAACCGGAACCCGAGGTTGTAAAACCGAAAGAAGAGGAGATCTTCGTGGCTGTGGAGCAGCAGGCGGAGTTCCCCGGCGGTCAGGCGGCTCTTATGAAATGGCTCGGCAACAACATCCGTTATCCGGAGTCTGCACAGCAGAATGATATCCAGGGTCGTGTGGTAGTCAAGTTCGTCGTCGAGAAAGACGGTTCGATCGGACAGGCCACAATCGCCAAGGGTGTCGACAAGGATCTCGACCGCGAGGCTATCCGCGTGGTTAAGAAGATGCCCAAGTGGCAGCCCGGCAAGAACAATGGTGTCGCAGTGCGAAGCTACTTCACACTCCCTGTGATATTCAAACTCCAGAATCAATAATTGAGATTCCTAATACTTCCAGAGAGGAGGGTCCTTACAGGATCCTCCTCTCTACATTTGTTGACAGGAATAACAGCAAACCCTGCACATTGTAACAACTGCCCCACTCCCGCTTCACACCAGGCTCAGCCAGATGGATACATTGCGCGTATGTTTGGAAAATCGGGACAGAAATGTTAAATTTGCGTACGAAAAGAGAGGAATATACTGAACATGTACACCTCACGATTGTTAAAATATTAAAATTGGATATAAACAATCGCTCAGTCTGGCTTATTGACTGAAGTCATGTACTCCAGATCTGAATAAAGACTAAAGTTATGGAAAGGAATGAGAACAATGGGGCACAGCCCCCGAAAGGCGCGAGACTCGCGTTCGGGATACTGATGGTACTGGTATATCTTGGAGTAGGATTACTCTTCATTTTCAACTTCTTCGGCGTCACTCCCGCTATCAGCTACGTCATCGGCGGACTTCTGTGTGCATATGGGATCTGGCGAGGAGTAAGACTTTACAAAGGCTGGGGTTGACCAAACCTGATATCAGACGTGATATCTACGAACATGCAATCATAACGAAACTCGCATAAAAGTGAAACTGTTTAAATACGCTATAATCGGACTCTCGGCCCTGACCGGACTGGGAGTCTCGTCATGTGGAGAAGTCAAACGAGGCGAATACGCAAAAGGAAGCGCGACGCTCTTCTGCGATGACGGATTCAGAAACATTCTTGAGGAAGAGATCGAGGTGTTTGAGTTCTCATACCCAGAGTCATCTATCATCCCATTCTATGTCAGCGAACAGGAGGCCATAGACACGTTGCTTGCCGACGGCACTCAGGCGATAATCGTGACACGCGAGCTCACCAAGGAGCAGCGCGAATACATGAAGAGCAAATTCAAGCGTGTGGTGCGCACACATTGCATCGCCGTTGACGCGGTCGCTCTCATAACCAACAAAGATAACAATGTGACGTCGCTTTCGACAGCAGAGATCGGAGACATTCTCAACGGCAAGACAACCAAGTGGAGTCAGCTCGCCGGAAACGACACTACAACCATAAAGCTTGTTTTCGACAACGCCGGAAGCTCTACCGTCAGCTACATGCGCGAGCGGTTCATGCCTGAGGGAAAGAAAATCTCAGACAATCCCAACGCGTATGCGCAGAAAAACAACGCCACCGTCTTTGATATTGTCAAGAAAGATCGCAATGCCCTCGGCATAATCAGCGTAAGCTGGCTCGGCGATGACCTGAGCGCGGCGAAATCAATACCTGTTGACAAACGCTATGAGGGATACAAGAATGAAAACGACACAATAGCCACCAACCTGACCACCGAGGTGAATATTCTAAAGGTAAGCGATCCGACAGAGAAGAATGATTTCAATCCGATAGCATACAAACCATATCAGGTATATATCAATTCCGGGGAATATCCGTTATTCAGAAAGGTCTACATGATCTCCACTGCATCAAAAAGTACTGTGCTGAACAGTTTCTATATGTTTGTCACCGGCTTTGCTGGACAGAAGATCATATCGAAGACCGGCATACTCCCCTACCACATGAATGCCCGCGTCGTCGAGTTGAAATAAACCAACCTGCCGCGCAGACATCTAACATGTATCTGGAATGAAATAGAATTGAAAGCGGATTCCGTCCGGTTCCTCCTGACAGAATCCGCAACTAACCTAAATACAAACAAAATCATCATAATATGAAATTTAAAGGAATTCTAACATTATGTCTGGCCGGGGCGTCGATAGGCGCGTTTGCCCAGTCGCACGTAGAGGGTGAGGAATATTACAAGGCTGACCAGCTCGACAACGCAAAGGATCTTCTTCTCCGCAGTCTCAACAATCCTCAGACTGACAAGGCTGTCAGCGACTATTATCTTGGACTCATAGCGATCGAGGAAGGCAAGAACTCCGACGCAGCCAACTATTTCAGCCAGGGAGTCGCAGCCAACGCCGAATATCCATACAACTATGTGGGACAAGGTCTGATCAAGCTCATGGCCGGAGACCAGAAAGGTGCCGAGGAACTCTTCAAACAGGCCGACAAGCTTTCAAAGAAAGACGCTTCACTGCAGATAGCTATCGCCCGCGCATATGACCGCGTAGATCCTGTCCGCTATGAGAAGCAGATCGCAAAGCAGGTGGAGAAGGCACGCAAGTTCAACATGCAAAACCCCGACATCTACATTTTCGAGGGCGATCAGGCCCGCGAGCAGAAAGACTGGGGCAAGGCTGCCGGCATGTACGAGATGGCATCTGGCTATGACAACAACGCCACTGCCGCCTATGTGAAATATGCCAACCTCTACACGATGGTCAATCCGGACTACGCGATCAAGATGCTCAACAATCTTCTCAGCGTCAATCCGAATTCGGCACTCGGCCAGCGCGAGCTCGCCAATGCGTACTACAATAAGAAGGACTATGCCAACGCTGCCGCGCAGTATGGCAAATACGTGCAGAATCCCAGCCACTTCAAGAGCGACGAGAACCGCTATGCGTTCCTTCTCTTCTACGGCCAGGACTACCAGAAGGGATACGACTACGCGTCTAAACTTCTCGCTGAAGATCCGAACAACTTCACCGCCCAGCGCTATCAGTTCATGAACGCGGCCCAGATTCCGGCGATGAAGGAGAAGCTGCTTCCTCTGGCTGAGGCTCTTTATGCCAAACACAAGGAGAATCCTTCTGTCAACAAGTTCGCTACCATCGACTTCACTCTGATCGCAAACGAACTTCTCAGCGCAAAGCGCTCCGACGAGGCCATAGCTGTTCTTCAGGAAGGAATCAAGGAGATGCCCGAGTTCGCTGACTTCAACAAGAGCCTTGCGTTCGCATATCTTGATCAGAACAACCTGTCGAAAACGGCCGATGAATATGAGGTCTACCTCTCGAAGATCGAACCCGGTTACAATGACTTCATACAGCAGGCCACATTCGATTTCTATGCCGGAGTCGAGAACAAGGCAGACGCAGCAAAGGCCGCCAAGTATTTCGACGCGGCCAAAGCCAACGCCGACAAAGCCAAAGCTATCCTGCCCGATAATTACAAGCCTGTGAAAATCTATGGAGACATAGCGAAGCAGACAGCACCCAGCGAGGACGCAGCAGAGAAAGCCGCAGTTCCTGACTACGAGGCTGCCGTGACACTTCTTGAAGGAGCATCCGACACATCACGCTATGCTCGCGACGCCAAGGAGATGTACATGTATCTGGGCAACTACTACCTCAACCAGAACAACGTGGCTAAAGCCAAGGAGAACTACGAGAAGATATTCCAGTACGATCCCGACAACGCCGAACTCCGCAAGTTCGTCGACGGCCTTAAATAATCAAGCTATCAAATCATATGGGGAATCGCAGCTGATCCCAATTGAACCATCCATACGGCAGATTCGTCAAGAATCTGCCGTATTTTTATTATCAAACGCATTTCCCGCAACATTACATCCTGAAAGCAATGAAAGAGTTTTAAAAAAAAATTAAAATAGTTTTATTTTATTTTAGCAATAGACTTGCAATAATAAAAATAATATCTACTTTTGCAAAACAACAAACAACTTTTAAAATATGAAAAAGAATGCATTAAACACGGCTCGATTTATTTTCGCAATTGCAGCTATAACACTTTGGAGTGAAAGCCGATGAATAAATATCAAAACCACATCTATGAAAAAGTTCTTAATCGCAATTTATGCAGTCATATTCTGCATGATGCCCATTCAAGCGTCAGAAAACGGCTTGATGCACGCTCCGGAACAGACAACAGGATACATCTGCGACGGCACAGTCTGGGAATCGGTAGCACTGGTTCTTAAGCAGGGTCACGATCCTGATGCCGAATCAATCTCTGACATATTTGAGACTATCATCATCAAATCATGGATAGATGGAATAGAAGAAATAGGTGGCACTGCCTACATGAAAGTCTGGACATCTACAAGTCGGGACAATTACGATAACGCATGGATCAAATATATTCGAACCGATGGAGAAAGAGTCTATTTACTCACACAAGAAGGAGAGACAGCCGGAGAGCATCTTCTTTACGATTTCTCCCTGCAGCCAGGCGATGAAATAGAGATAGATCCGATTTTTTCCGGAGAAATCATGCAAAACACACCCTCAAGTGTCAGATACATGAACACCAATGAAGAAACATCGGAAAACAGCACATATAAAACCTGTAAACTGGGCGTATACATAGATGGGAAATCTGCCGAACCCGTCCTGAACCCGATAAAGTGGATTCGTGGCATAGGAAGCGAGACTGGACTTCTTGACAATATCCAGAGTCCTGAATCAGGGGGATCAAGGCTTATGAATGTGTATCACAACGGCGAACTTGTCTATAAATACTCGAAACCGGATAGCTCCGGCATTGGATCGACCTTAACGGACAGCACACCTTACAAGGGAAACCACAAGAAATATCATCTTGACGGTTCCGAGTTCAGAGAAGGAAATTCCGGAATCTATATACAAAACGGACGCAAAGCGCTGAATAACCGTTGACACGCCTCCGAAACGAATCGCGGGATCAGGCATAAAACGCCCAAGCACGTATTCGAGTTGAGCCAACAACCACGGCAGACAAAACGACATGTCTGCCGTGGCTTTTTATAACATATTCCTTACCGGTCTGGTCGCCGATAACCCGAACGAAACAGCAGAAAAAACACACCGTGTAATTTTGAATGTTTTCTTTTATGATTCTTTTGGAAAGGTTAACGATTTTATTTATTTTTGCACAATAATCCCAAACGGATAGGTAATGAGTAATATTATCAAGATAAAAAAGGGACTCGATATCCCTCTGAAGGGTGCGGCCGACGGAAAGACAACCGTTGACAGCAGCACCGTTCTTTTCGGTATCGTTCCGGACGATTTTCCGGGCTACACCTGGAAGGCTGCTGTAAAAGCCGGAGACTCTGTGAAATGCGGCGACGCACTTCTTTTCGCCAAAGAAGACGCGCGTCTTTGTCTCACATCTCCCGTTGCAGGCACAGTTTCGGAAATACATCGCGGAGAACGCCGCAAGATCGAATACGTGTCAGTCAAAAAGGAAGGGGAGCAGACTCAAAACGACTTCGGCTCGCCCACAGACAAGGAGGGTATTCTCACAAAGCTTATGAACAGCGGTCTGTTCGCGATGATCAGGCAGAGACCTTTCGATATTGTCCCGTTTATCGGAGTCACACCCCGCGACATTTTTGTGACGGCTTTCGATTCGGCTCCGCTTGCCGCCGAAATGACAAAGGCCGACATGATGTCGGATCTGGAAGAGGGGCTTAAGGTTCTTGGCGAACTTACAGACGGCAAAGTCTACCTCTCGGTCCGTGCAGGCTCAGGCATCGAAAGCAGATATGCGGAAGTATATGAATTTTCCGGCCCGCACCCTGCCGGTAATGCAGGCACCCAGATCGCGGCAATCTCCCCCGTCAACAAAGGCGAGACTGTGTGGACACTTGATGCCGTGACCGCTGCCAGAATCGGAAAACTCATGGCTTCGGGCATAGCTGACTACAATACAGACGTGGCACTTACAGGTGAAGACATGAAAGAGCCGCATGTGGTGGAAACTACAATAGGGGCTTCGCTCGGCACTCTGCTCGACAATCAGCTCGATCACAGCAACGGCAAGGTGAGAGTGATCTCCGGAAACGTGCTCACCGGTGACCGCGTGGACTGGAAGGCAGGATTCCTGCGCTATCCCTACCGTCAGATAACAGCCATCGACGAAGGAGACCAGACAGACGAGTTCATGGGCTGGGCATCGCTCGACCCGCGGAAGTACAGTGTGAGCCGATCGTTCCCGGCCTTCCTTCGCGGACTCTCAAAGCCTTTCCATTTCGACGCAAGAATCAAGGGTGGCCACCGCGCCATGATAATGAGCGGAGAATACGACAAGGTGTTCCCGATGGACATTTATCCGGAATACCTCATCAAAGCCATTATGGCGAAAGACATAGAGAGGATGGAGCAGCTCGGCATCTATGAGGTGGCTCCAGAGGACTTCGCTCTTCCGGAATTTGTAGACACCTCTAAGATCGAGTTGCAGAAACTTGTCAGAGAGGGACTTGACTATCTTCGCAAAGAAACGCTTTAGCATAACCGAAAAACACCTGACAAGCAGTGAAAGGATTAAAAAGAAATATCGACAAGATCAAGCCGCATTTCGAGAAAGGGGGCAAGCTTAACAAGCTCCACTCCGTGTTCGACGGCTTCTATACGTTCCTGTTCACGCCCAACGAGACATCACGATCGGGCGTGCACATACACGACGGCAACGATTCCAAAAGAACGATGATCACAGTGGTGATCGCGCTTCTGCCATGCTGCCTTTTCGGCATGTGGAACATAGGTCTGCAGCACTTCATGGCCACAGGCAACCCCGACAGAGAGTTCTTCACTCTCTTCTTCTACGGTTTCTTCGCGGTTCTTCCGCAGATACTGACGGCTTACATCGTCGGACTCGGCATAGAGTTCATCGTCGCCCAGATGCGCGGCCACGAGATCCAGGAGGGCTTTCTTGTGTCGGGCATTCTGATTCCGATGATCTGCCCGGTCGACACCCCGTGCTGGATGCTCGCGATCGCAGTGGCGTTTGCAGTCATCTTCGCCAAAGAGGTATTTGGCGGAACAGGACATAACTTCCTGAACGTTGCGCTTGTGACCAGAGCGTTCCTGTTCTTCAGCTATCCCTCTAAAATGAGCGGTGACAACGTGTTCGTGAAGCTAGGAGGCACTCCGGCCGTTGACTCATATTCCGGGGCCACACCGCTGGGACAGCTCGCCTCTTCTACCGAGGGTGCCGTGACAATAACCGATGTGATCGGCAATCCTCTGTCGTGCAGCGACATCTTCTTCGGCCTTTATCCCGGTTCATGGGGCGAGACCTCAACACTCTGCATTCTCATAGGCGCGGCCATCCTTCTGCTTACAGGCATTGCCAACTGGCGCATAATCCTGTCGGCGCTTGCGGGAGGGTTCTGCATGGCTGCTGTGGCGCACAACTGGGCCTCTCCTCTCTACCCGGTGTCGTACCTCGCACCACTCACGCAGCTCAGCCTCGGCGGATTCCTTTTTGCCATTGTCTTCATGGCCACTGACCCCGTCACAGCTTGCCGCACCAACCCGGGAAAATACATCTACGGATTTCTGATAGGCATGACTGCGATCATCATCCGCATATACAACACAGGATACCCCGAAGGAGCCATGCTCTCGGTGCTTCTCATGAACTGTTTCGCTCCGCTGATCGACTACTGCGTGGTGAACATGAACATACGCCGACGCATGCGCAGGATAACAGTCAAGAACCAATAACGACACAAGGATATGAACAGACAGAGCAATACCTACACGATCATATACTCCATCATTCTTGTGGCAGTTGTCGGCGTCGTGCTTTCCATAGTATATCAGGCTCTCCGCCCGAAACAACTCGAGAATATCGCAGATGACACAAAACGACAGATACTCGCCGCCGCACTGATAACCCCGGCGTCGGGAGAAAGCGTGTCGGAAGTTTATGCATCGCACATAACAGACTCGTTCATCGTCAATTCAGCTGGAGAAAGGACTGACGCTTCAGCAGATCCCTTTGACATCAACGTCGCGCTTGAAGTAAAAAAACCGGCCGATGAGCGTCAACTGCCCGTATTCGTATGCAACACAGAAGCCGGAACCAAATATATCGTCCCTGTCTACGGCGCCGGACTCTGGGGGCCGATCTGGGGATATGTCGCCATGGACAGCTACGGTGACACCATCTATGGAGCTTACTTCGCGCATCAAGGAGAGACACCCGGACTTGGCGCCGAAATCGAGAAACCGGCTTTCAGCTCGCAGTTCGAAGGGAAGAATCTTTTCAGCCCTGACGGACAGTTCCAGTCGGTAAAAGTTGTCAAAAACGGGCAGGAACCTACCGAAGGGGCATACGTGCATGCCATCAGCGGCGGCACCATCACGAGCCAGGGTGTGCAGAAAATGCTCCAGAACTCGCTCGAACCCTACGAGGCATTCTTCAACTTCTTGAGATACAAACACTAATTTCAATCGTCAATTCAATAACAAGATAAGGGAATGAATCTAAAGAAGACATTTCTGCCATTGTTCAATCCATTGTCGAAAGACAATCCGGTGATTGTACAGGTGCTCGGCATCTGCTCGGCTCTCGCTGTGACAGCCAAGATAGAGCCGGCTCTCGTGATGACAATATCGGTGACTGCCGTTCTCGCGCTCGCCAATGTCATCATATCGCTTATGAGAAACACCATACCATCGTCAATCCGCATAATCGTCCAGCTTGTGGTCGTGGCCGCGCTTGTAGTAGTGGTCGACCAGGTTCTGAAGGCATGGAATTATGAGATCTCAAAAGCTCTTTCAGTATTTATCGGCCTCATAATCACAAACTGTATCATAATGGGACGCCTTGAGGCGTTCGCACTCAACAACCGCCCGTGGCCGGCGTTCCTCGACGGTATCGGCAACGGAATCGGATACGGCATCATACTCGTCATCGTTTCATTCTTCCGCGAACTTTTCGGAAGCGGCACGCTTTTCGGCTGTCAGGTTTTCCCGCAGTGGTGGTATGACGCCGGATACCAGAACAACGGCATGATGATTTTGCCTCCCATGGCACTGATAGTGACAGCATGTATCATCTGGGCACACCGCTCATTCAATAAAGACCTTCAGGAATAATGGAGAATCTAAATCTGTTTATCAGGTCGATCTTTATCGACAACATGATCTTCGCCTACTTCTTAGGCATGTGTTCATTTCTTGCGGTCTCCAAGAATGTGAAGACGGCGTTCGGTCTCGGAGTTGCTGTCACATTCGTGCTCATGATAGCACTTCCCGTCTGCTGGTGCATCAACGAATATATCCTCGTGCCGGGAGCATTGAGCTGGCTCGGCGAAGAATATGCCGGAACCGACCTCTCGTTTCTCGGGCTCATAATGTTTATCGCCGTGATCGCCGCGCTTGTCCAGATACTTGAGATGGTGATCGAGAAATACAGCCCGGGTCTCTACAATTCTCTTGGAATCTTCCTGCCGCTGATCGCCGTGAACTGCGCGATACTCGGCGCGGTGCTCTTCATGCAGCAGCGCGAGTTTGCCGACGCGTGGACAGCCACAGTATATGGCGTAGGCTCCGGAATCGGCTGGCTTCTCGCAATAACATGTCTTGCCGCTATACGCGAACGACTTGATGTCAAGGCCGTTCCGGCTCCGCTCAGAGGCATCGGCATAACATTCATCATCACCGGCCTCATGGGTATTGCTTTCATGAGCTTCCTCGGCATTAAACTCTAACCACCACAAAGAAACACGGATATGTCTATACTCAATGAAATATTATGGAACAATGTGGTGGCTGCGTCGCTCATTTTCCTTGTTATAGTGCTTGTGCTGACAATCATCCTGCTGCTCGCCAAGTCATGGCTTGTAAACAGCGGCGAGGTGGCGATCTCGATCAACGAAGGGTCGAAGCGGCTTCACTCCCCTGCCGGGAAATCACTTCTTGCCACGCTCAACGACAACGGAGTGCATCTTTCGAGTGCATGCGGCGGCAAGGGCAGTTGCGGACAGTGCAAGCTGCAGGTAGTTTCGGGAGGCGGCGACATTCTCCCCACAGAGGCCGTACACTTCTCGCGCAAACAGATCAAAGACCACTGGAGACTCGGATGCCAGGTGAAAGTAAAATCCGATCTTGAGGTCAAAGTGGATCCAGCGGCTCTTGATGTGAAGGAATGGGAATGCGAGGTGATCTCCAACAAGAACGTTGCGACATTCATCAAGGAATTCATCGTGCAGCTTCCTGCCGGCGAACATATGAACTTCATACCCGGAAGCTATGCCCAGATCAAAATTCCGAAATATGAGATGGACTACGACAAGGACATCGACAAGAGCCTTATTGGCGACGAGTATCTTCCGGCATGGGAAAAATTCGGACTGTTCACACTCAAGGCAAAGAATGAAGAAGACACTGTCAGGGCATACTCTATGGCCAACTATCCCGAAGAGGGCGACCGCTTCATGCTCACAGTCCGCATAGCCACTCCCCCGTTCAAGCCGAAACCTCAGACTGGATTCCAGAACGTACCTGCCGGTATCGCTTCGAGCTACATTTTCTCGCTCAAACCGGGCGACAAAGTGATGATGAGCGGCCCTTACGGCGACTTCCACCCTATCGTCGACTCCAAGGCAGAGATGATCTGGGTTGGCGGCGGCGCCGGCATGGCTCCACTGCGCGCGCAGATCATGTGGATGACAAAGACTCTGCGCACCACCGACCGTGTGATGCATTACTTCTATGGAGCACGTGCCCTCAACGAGGTTTTCTATCTCGAAGACTTCCTGCAGCTGGAGAAGGAATTCCCCAACTTCCACTTCCATCTTGCGCTTGACCGCCCGGATCCTGCCGCCGACGCCGCAGGAGTAAAATACACCGCAGGTTTCGTGCATGACGTGATGTTCAAGACTTACCTTAAAGACCACGAGGCGCCGGAAGACATACAGTACTACATGTGTGGTCCCGGCCCGATGAGCAACGCAGTCAACAACATGCTCTATAACCTCGGAGTCGAACCCGAAAGCATCCATTACGACAATTTCGGAGGATAATTCAGGAGAACAGGGCAAACCAAGACCCCATCACTGACAATTTCTGTGGAATGGGGCATAGCGTTATCAATCAAGACAAACTTAAATCTAAAAATACACCATCATGAAAAGAGACAACGAGATTTTCGAGATCATCGACCGTGAGCACCTCCGCCAGCGTCGCGGAATCGAGCTTATCGCAAGCGAGAACTTTGTAAGCGACGAGGTCATGCGTGCCATGGGTTCATGTCTCACCAACAAATATGCGGAGGGTTATCCTGCTAAACGCTACTACGGCGGATGCCAGGTAGTCGACGAAGCAGAAAACCTCGCCATCGAACGCGCTAAAAAGCTGTTCGGCGCAGAGTGGGCGAATGTGCAGCCGCACAGCGGCGCGCAGGCCAACATGGCCGTGTTCATGGCGTGCCTGCAGCCGGGCGACAAATTCCTCGGAATGGATCTCAGCCACGGCGGCCACCTGAGCCACGGAAGCCCTGTGAACTTCTCCGGACTTATGTTCCAACCTGTCAGCTACACGGTCGAAAAAGAAACCGGCCGTGTAAACTACGAGGAACTTGAAGAGAAGGCACGCACAGAGCGTCCGAAACTCATTATCGCCGGAGCGAGCGCATACAGCCGCGAATGGGACTATGCACGCATCCGCAAGATCGCCGACGAGATCGGAGCGATATTCATGGTAGACATGGCGCACCCTGCCGGTCTGATCGCAGCCGGACTCCTTGAAAACCCCGTAAAGCACGCCCACATCGTGACCACCACCACACACAAGACTCTCCGCGGTCCTCGTGGCGGTCTCATACTGATGGGCAAGGATTTCGACAATCCATGGGGAAAGACAACTCCCAAAGGGGAGATCAAGAAAATGTCGGCAATCCTCGACTCGGCGGTATTCCCGGGCGTGCAGGGCGGTCCGCTCGAGCACGTGATCGCGGCGAAGGCAGTGGCATTCGGCGAGGCTCTCCAGCCCGAGTGGAAAGAGTATGCGGTGCAGGTTAAGAAAAATGCCGATGCTCTTGCAAAAACTCTTATCAGCAGAGGCTACAAGATCATATCAGACGGCACTGACAACCACTGCATGCTCGTCGATCTGAGACCGAAGTTCCCCGAGATGAGCGGCAAGAAAGCAGAACGTGTTCTTGTAGAGGCCGACATCACGGCAAACAAGAACATGGTGCCCTACGACACCCGGAGTCCGTTCCTGACCAGCGGTCTGCGCTTCGGCACGGCTGCCATAACCACCCGAGGGGCGAAAGAGGAGCTGATGGAGACCATAGCGGGATTCATCGACAGAGTGCTCAGCAACGCTGATGACGAGAATGTCATCAAAGAGGTGAGACAGGAGGTCAACGAGATGATGAATGAATATCCGATGTTCGCATGGTAAAATAAAACAACTGACCCGGCTCTCACGCCGGGTCAGTCTTTTGTAATCCTTATACCCCACCCCACAGAAAGCCGATGAATAACGCAAGCACTAATAACGACATTACGGCCAAGTGGCCACGCAAGATCTTTGTGACCGGCATTGACACAGACGCAGGGAAGAGTTACGCCACAGGCTGGCTCGCCCGGCGCATCAACGAAAACGGCGGAAGCGCGATGACAATGAAATTCGTCCAGACGGGCAACAGCGGATTCAGCGAAGACATCGCCATACACCGCCGCATCATGGGCATCGACACTACAGCCGCCGACAGGCTGCATATCACCGCACCCGAGATATTCTCATATCCATGCAGCCCTGAACTCGCCGCCCGTATAGACGGACGAGAAATCGACCTTAACCTGATCGACGAAGCAGCCGACGAACTCGTCCGCGAATACGATACAGTGCTTATAGAGGGAGCCGGCGGCCTCATGGTGCCGCTCAAAGGAGACTATCTGACCATAGACTACGTGCGCGAAAGGAAGCTCCCGACCGTACTTGTCACCAACGGAGCACTCGGATCGATAAGCCACACACTGCTCGCTCTCGAAGCCATCAGAAACGCCGGAATTGAACTGAGAGCCGTGATTTACAATTCATATTTCGACAAAGATAAAATAATTGCAGAAGATACGCGTAAATATATTAGGCATTGGCTCAAGATGCGCTTCGAAGGCACGGAGTTCATGGAAATGGAGACTCTTAAGCCGTGAGCATGTGCCATAAGATATATGGACATAACAACAGACATAAACAGCACAGACCGACAGGAACGTCACACTGTATGGAAAACCTCCATAACCAAAACCGAGCTTGCCGAACTGCCGGCCGAGATCTATACAGGGAAAATCACTGTAGTCGACGATGAGGAATCCGCTGTGAAAGCTGCAGAAATTCTGTCTGCTACCGACACTATAGGTTTCGACACTGAGACCAGGCCGTCGTTCCGCCGTGGTGAAAGGCACTCCGTATCGTTGCTTCAGCTCTCCACTCTTGAAGACACATTCCTGTTCCGGCTGAACCATATAGGGCTTCCCCAATGCATCACCGACATTCTCGAAAACAATGCCATTGTCAAGATAGGCGTCTCGATACATGACGACTTCCTCAATCTGAACAAGAAATTCAGTTTCACACCCGGCGGCTTCATCGATCTTCAGACATACGTAAAGCGTTACAACATAGCCGACAATAGCCTCTCGCGCATCTACGGCATACTTTTTGACAAAAGAATATCAAAAGGTCAGCGGCTCTCGAACTGGGAAGCTCCTGTCCTGACATCACACCAGCAGGAATACGCGGCTCTCGACGCGCTTGCATGCCTGCACATATACAACTTCCTGAACAACGAAGGATTCGACTACAAGAAGTCAAAATATTACAGAGAATTCGATGAACCCGTCACCCAACAGACCCAAAGACAGGAAAAAGATTCGTAGATCCACATGGATGCCCGCATTGCTGCTGGTCTATCTATTCGGAATGACCGTATGGTTCGCGCCCGAACTCATAGCCCGAGGCGAAACCGCACGGCTCATAATCGTGTTCCTGTCGGAAGTGTTTATAATCGTTCTTCTACGGTTCTTCCTGCTCAAAAGGGAACGCCAACAAGGTGAAGAATAAGACTCCGTCACGACGCAGTCTTGAGCAAAAAGATGTTATGCAACAGCTTTCTCGATTTTAGAGTCTATTAATTTGGCTATAAGATTAAAAAGCGATAAATTTGCAGTGACTAAAAATACAATCTTTTTTACCTTAAGATTTTTTACCTGTAGAAACTTATAAAAGGCACGACCGTGACGGCCGCGCCTTTTATGATTTCACATCCAGTCTCGAGGGAAACAGACGGATCATGTGCGTGTATTGTCATGGACGGTTCCGGACCGTCCGTTCCAGACATGGAGCGACAGTTCCGAGCCATCCCAGCGCGCATACGAATACCTTGCGATCCACTCTCCGAGGACGAGCATTCTGGCACCCGGCGCCACCTCCCTGTCGACAAACAGATGCAGATGACCGAATATATAATAATCCACATCAGGATGCTCCGCCTTGTAATCACGAGTAAAAGTAATGATATTTTCCATCATTCGCTCTGCGTCTGCATCCGACGGTCCCTCGATCTTTCTTGAATGACGGCTCCAGTTATATGCGAACGGAACTGTCCAGCGTGGGTGGATGGCCGAAAACATCTTCTGACAGATCCTGTTTCTGAACAGCTTTCTAAGCAATTTGAAAGATGGTTTGAGACGTCCTATTCCGTCGCCGTGAGTCATAAGAAACTTATGCCCGTCAAGTTGCTCGACCGAGTAACCGTCGATCACTTCAATACCGATTTCCGAGGGCAGATAATCGTAGATCCAGATGTCATGATTGCCTATATACCATACTATCCTCACTCCGCTGTCGGCCAGTTCCGCCAGCTTGCCGAAGAAACGCACAAAACCCCGGGGCACGACATAACGGTACTCGTACCAATAATCAAGTATATCGCCGAGAAGGAATATGGCATCGGCGTCATGCCTGATCGAGTCAAGAAAACCGACAACTCTCTTCTCCGCCTCATGGGAGTCAGAGAAATAGGGGGCACCAAGATGCAGGTCACTTAGAAAATATGCTGTCACAGCTCGTCAGAATAAGACCCCCTCTCACCTCCGGACTGAATCCGGAGCGAGGAGCAACGCGAGAAGTAAATAGATTTGAAAAATTCAGAAAACTCAACTTCAGAGGAAACCCAACTCAAGCTTGGCCTCCTCCGACATCATGTCGTTGCACCACACAGGCTCGAACACAAGGCGCAGATCGACCTTATCCGGACCCTTGATGCTGACCAGCTTCTGTCTTACATCCTCAAGGATAAAATCAGCCGCCGGACAGGAGGGCGCGGTGAGCGTCATGTCGACATGCAGAGTCTTGTCTGACGCCGTATAATCGATTTTATAGATAAGACCAAGATCATAGACATTGACCGGGATTTCCGGATCATATACCGTCCGCAGCATCTCTATGGCCTTTTCGGTTATGCGCAGTTCCTCGTCACTCTGAGGCGCAGCCATCTTTTCCATTTCTTCCATAACAAAACCACCCTGACATGACAGGGTATTAGACCCCATCCCACAAAAAATGTTAATGCAGGGGCGGCGTATTTTCGAGGAAATTCCGCAAGTTGAAGAGGGAGTGTAGCGTGCTACACGACCGATGAGACTTGGCGGAATTTACTGAAAAGACGCCGGGCAGGGGTAACTTGAATAAATTTTAGTTAAAATAACTATAAAATGAACACTCCTCCGGCAAATCATGTTCGTGCATCCTCGCAGCTTCCGGCCATCTTTGACCTTTTGGTTCTGTCGCATAGCCCGCTATGCTCCTTCACCTGCAAGGTCAAATATGACCGAAATCTGCGACCCCTGCATTAACATTTTTTGTGGGATGGGGTCTTCGTAATAACAGCTTCCCGGCCATAAAGTCAGACACTAAAGCTGACCAGCCAGGAATGGTTAAAACAAAACTGCAAAATTTACAACCCAGCCCTCAAGACGCGCGCTGAACTCATCAAGCTTATGAGTCTTGACATCGTAAGTCACATCCCAGACATATCCGCCCGAAAGCTGATACCTCTTGAATAATTCAGCACCGAGGCCGACGCCAAGGCCGACCGATGCTCCAGCTCGCTTCACGGCGTCGCATTTCGTGTTGGCTACATTGAAATTGAATTCGGGCCCGGCATACACGAACGGCGCAACATAATTCTCTATACCGTTCATTCTTGTCCATTTGAAACGCAGGTTGACAGGAATCTGGATTGTCTGGAGGCGCAGATCCACCGTGCCGATTCCATCCGATGACCATACATACTGATCGCCAAAAGCCACACGTCCTCCCCTGTTGGCATATCTCAGGCCGAAATCGACACCGAATCCGATGCCTGGAATCATAAGCTCGCACTGAACACCCGCACTGAACCCGGCAAGCGTTGTCGAGCCGACGAGATTCTGTTCCCAATAGTAATAGGGGAAATTGGCGCCTACCGAAGGTCCCCAACGGAATTTGGCCGAGGCTCCGAAAGCCACGGCCAAACAGAATAATGTCAAAAGTATTTTTTTCATACGCTAATTGTGATTAAACCGGAATCCCCGGTCTTCATCATCAGAACATCCAGGCTGCAGTGACAGTCCAGTAATTGTTCTTGACCTTGATCTCGTGACCTGTGCTGACACCGTAATCTGCAGTAACAACACTGGCGATCTTGTTGATGCCGAAAGTGTAACCGGCTCCGACCTGAAGGTGTCTCACCAGCTCAAGACCAAGACCGAGATCCCAGCCCCACTGGGTCTTCTTGGTGTCGAAATAACTGTTCCCACCGCTGAGCTTGAAAGCCACCGAAGGTCCTGTGAAGATGTAGGGAGCGATGATCGATTCCACAGCCGGGATGCCGATCTTGTATTTCAGATGCACGGGAATCTCAAAAAAATTGCCACTGACATTCTCCGAGGGGCCGTTCTCTACCGCAACCGAGGTCTTCATGTGCGCATACATGAGCGACACGTCAACGCCAAGTCCAAGCACGGGAGCGATATACTCGGCGGTAAGACCGCCCGTGAAGCCGCAACGGTTGTCGGAATCAAGAAGTTTCTCGCCGCTGAAGTGCATCTTGTTTATGTTCATGCCGACTTTGGGTCCGAATCCGAATTTCGCCTGAGCTGAAAAGCCGATGAAAAGTGCGACCAGCAACACTACGATGGAAAGTTTAGTCTTAGTCATAACACGTGAATTTGTTTATACAGGCAAAATTAATGAAAATTCTTGGAAAATCCTTATCTTTGCAGTGATGTATGCAGAAATAATTCTCCCATTGCCTCTGAGGGGCACGTTCACGTATGCCGTACCGGCTGGATCAGAAGCCGATATGCAGACCGGTTCGCGCGTTCTCGTGCAGTTCGGCAAGAAAAAGTATTACACCGGGATTGTCGACCGCATGCACTCCGACGATCCGGGTTATGAAGTAAAGCCGATTATGGCTTTGCTCGATCCTCGGCCGATCACACGATATCCGCAGCTCAGACTCTGGAAATGGATATCCGAATATTACCTCGCCCCTCTCGGCGAGGTTTTTAAAGCCGCAGTTCCATCGGGACTAAAACCGGAAAGCGACACGTTCGTATCTCTCAACGAAGACTTCGGCACTCCGGAGGGAGTGAAACTTACAGAACGGCAGGCACTGGTCGTCATGCTGCTCGAAGAGCGCAAACGTATGCGTGTGTCCGAGATCGAGTCGGAACTCAAAGTCAAGGATGCCACAGGCATAATAAGCCGTCTCCTTGACGCAGGCATAGTGAATATCGATGAAAAGATAGTAGAAAAATATCACGCCCGCAAAGAGACCTACATAGAACTGAACGCCCTGCGCGGAGACCACGAGACCCTACATGGATTCTTCGACATGACACGCAGGTCGCGGCAGCAGGAGAAAACGCTGATCGCCTATCTCGACCTGTCGGGATGGATGTCGCCAAACGGCAAACTCCGCGATGTGACCCGGCAGGAACTCATCAAGACCGTCGGCATCACTCCCGGCATACTGAAAGCTCTCGTCGACAAGGGCGTGATGCGTCAGGAGAAACGCACGATCAACCGATTCAACGGCCGGCAGGAGGGACACAGCGCCCCCTCTCCCCTTTCAGCCGCGCAGCAGACGGCTCTCGGAGAGATCAGATCCGGATTCCGCGACAAGCAGACAGTTATGCTTCACGGAGTGACCGGAAGCGGCAAGACCGAAATATACTCCCACCTCATAGCGTCGGCGCTTCACGACGGCAATCAGGTTCTCTATCTTGTTCCCGAGATATCGCTTACCACGCAGCTAACCGACCGCCTCAGGACGGTGCTGGGCGGCCGTCTGCTCGTGTATCACTCGAAATTCTCCGACAGCGAGAGAGTCGACATATGGAAACGTCTGTTGTCAGGCAACGAGCCGCTTGTAGTGCTCGGAGCGCGTTCGTCAGTCTTTCTCCCCTTCGCGCACCTTGGGCTTGTGATAGTCGACGAAGAACATGAGAGCAGCTTCAAGCAGTTTGATCCGGCTCCACGCTACAATGCACGCGACACCGCCATGATGCTGGCCACGATGCACGGGGCCAAAGTCCTTCTCGGCTCGGCCACTCCGTCGGTCGAGACATACTACAAGGCACTCAACGGCAAATACGGCCTTGTGACACTGTCTGAACGATATGAGGGGTCTGTGCTTCCCGACGTCGAGATCGTGGACATGCGCGACCAGCGAAAAAAGAAGCTGAACACCGGCATTCTCTCTTCACGGCTCGTCAGCGAAATCCGCAAGTCGCTCGAAAACAACCGTCAGGCCATAATTTTCCAGAACAGACGCGGATTCGCCCCAGTCGTCGTGTGCCGCCAATGCGGATGGATTCCGAAATGCGAGAACTGCGACGTGTCGCTTGTCTACCACAAGTTTTCCAACCTGCTGAAATGCCATTATTGCGGATTCTCGCACAATCTGCCCTCCATATGCCCAGCATGCGGACAGAACAGCATCGACATATTCGGATACGGCACAGAACGCATTGCCGAGGAAGTGCATCAGGTCTTTCCCGACAGCCGGGTATCGCGGATGGATCTTGACACCACGCGCAACAAAGACTCCCATCAGGAGATAATCGAGGAATTCGCCCGTCACGACACCGATATTCTTGTCGGCACACAGATGGTGACCAAGGGGCTCGACTTCGGTGATGTGCGCGTGGCCGCTGTCGTTAACGCCGACACCCTGCTGAGTTTTCCCGACTTCAGGAGCAACGAGCGGGCATTCAACATGCTCGAGCAGGTGTCCGGACGCGCCGGACGTCGCAAAGAGAAAGGCACAGTCATAATACAGACTACCGATCCGTCGAACCCTGTGCTTGAATTCGTGCGGCGACATTCATACAGAGAATATTATGACCGAGAAATAACGGAGCGTGAAAAATACCGATATCCGCCGTTCACCAAAGTCATCAACATCTACTTGCGCAACAAAGACTCGGCTGCCGCCGACCGTGCCGCCGCAAGATACTCGGTGCTCCTGCGGAGTATTTTCGGCAACAGGGTGCTCGGACCGGTCAAACCGTTTGTGAGCCGCGTCGCACTCTGGTACATCCAGTCATTCATGCTCAAGATCGAGGCCAATGCCTCGATGAAGAAAGTCAAGGAACTGCTTGAAATGATTTACTCACAGGCGGCCGCCATGCCGGAAATGAAATCAACACAGGTCTATTATGACGTCGATCCGGCCTGACGCGCCTATCTATAAAAACATAAAAATGAACGTACACGACGAATTTGACATAAAGCATCTGTGGCATCCCTACACATCGACCCACAACCCGCTTCCGACATACAAGGTAAAAAGCGCCAAGGGAGCGGTCATAACACTTGCCGACGGCCGTGAACTCATCGACGGCATGTCATCATGGTGGTGCGTCATCCACGGATACAGCCACCCTGTTCTCAACGAGGCCATGAAACGCCAGATCGACTCTATGTCGCACATCATGTTCGGCGGATTCACCCATGAACCTGCCGTCGAACTCGGACGTCTGCTTCTTGACATACTTCCCCCGTCGATGGAACACATATTCTATGCAGACTCAGGGTCTGTGGCCACGGAAGTAGCGATGAAAATGGCCGTTCAGGCCCATGACAAACCGGAAAAGACAAACTTTGCGACAATCCGCAGCGGCTACCACGGTGACACATGGAACGCCATGTCTGTATGCGACCCTGTCACCGGAATGCACGGAGCATTCGGACCAGCACTGCCGATACGTCATTTCGCTCCCGCACCACAATGCCGCTTCCACGACGAATGGGATCCCGCAGATTTCGAGCCGATGCGGAAACTCATCCGCGAAAACGCGTCAGGACTCGCCGCCGTCATACTCGAACCAATCGTGCAGGGTGCGGGCGGCATGCGGTTCTATCATCCGCAATACCTGCGCGAACTGCGCAAGGAGTGCGATGCCAACGATGTTCTGCTTATCTTCGATGAAATCGCCACCGGTTTCGGACGCACGGGAAAACTCTTCGCATGGGAGCACGCCGAAGTCGAGCCAGACATAATGCTTGTCGGAAAGGCCATCACAGGAGGATACATGACATTCGCGGCAGTCGCCGCCAACAAACGGACCGCCGACATGATCTCACGTTCGCAGAGCGGCGTCATGATGCACGGTCCGACATTCATGGGCAATCCCCTCGCATGCTCGGTGGCCATCGCCTCCACGCGCCTTCTGCTATCGCAGCCATGGCAGCGGCGTGTGGCCGAGATCGAGAAGATAATGCGCGAACGGCTCGATCCCGCGCGATCTTTCTCCAATGTCATGGAGGTGCGTGTGCTAGGAGCCATTGGAGTCGTCGAACTTACTGAAGACGTCGATCTCGCCTCTTTCCAGAAAAGATGCGTCGATGCGGGTGTATGGATCCGCCCGTTCGGAAAGAACGCCTACATCTATCCCCCATATCTCGCCATAAGCGACAAGCAGCTTGTCACTCTCTGTGACACACTTCTTGATCTCATCAAACCGGAATAACCATCTATAATGAATACGGACATATACAGAGAAATCACCGAGAGATTCCGCAAAGAAGGAAGAATGCGCCGCATACCGGCACACCGCTCCGGATCAGGAATGACAGATCTCTGTTCGAACGATTACATGGGTCTGGCGACACGCGCTCACGAATGGACAGAAGAATTCCGCAAGAGGTTTCCTTCCGCATCCATGACATCGTCTGCGTCAAGGCTTCTCGCATCCGACCAGGAAATATACCTCCTTCTGGAAGGATATCTCGAAAAATGCTACGGACGTCCCGCCCTGCTGTTCAATTCAGGCTATCATGCCAACACCGGACTCGTGTCGGCACTCGATGTGCCGGGCACATTATGGGCCACAGACAAGCTTGTACACGCCTCGGTGATCGACGGACTGCGCATGTCTGGCGCTGACTTCAAAAGATGGAACCACAACGACACCGTGCATCTGCGTAGGATTCTCGAAAAAGAGCATGACAGCCGGGAGCGGATAATAGTTGTATGCGAATCTGTCTACAGCATGGACGGAGATGTCGCGCCTCTGCGTGAACTGTCGGCTCTGAAGCATGAATTCCCGAAAATGATGCTTTATGTCGACGAGGCGCATGCAATAGGCGCGATCGGGCCTCAGGGACTCGGCGTCGCCATGGAAAGCGGTACTGCCCGTGAGGCCGACATTATAGTCGGGACATTGGGAAAGGCCTGCGCCTCAGCGGGAGCGTTTGTGATCTGTTGCCGCACACTGAAAGACTACCTGATAAACTCGGCAAGAAGTCTTATATTCTCGACAGCAATCGCCCCGGCAAATGCCGCATGGTCTCTCTTCATGCTAAAAAAGCTGGCTGACATGGAATGTGAACGCCGGTATCTCGAAGAGATTTCAGAAACGTTCAGGAAAGGAATCGAACGGATCACCGGCCGATCCAATCCGTCGAGATCATCTATTGTGCCGCTTGTCACCGGAGACGCCGAAACCGCCACAAAACTTTCGCTCGCGCTTGAGAAAGCCGGCATTCTCGCGCTTCCGATAAGACGGCCGACCGTTCCGCCCGGAGGCGAAAGAATCAGATTCTCTCTCAACGCCAGACTTTCTGTCGGGAAAATTCATGAGATTCTGGAGATCATAGAAGAAGCATACGACAACCTGCGTTAATCCCGCCGACTTCTCAACAAGAAAACAAGCACCTGATTATCACCAGACAGGAATGAAAATCGACTTCACACACACAGGGCCCGACAATTCACGGCTCATACTGATATTCACAGGCTGGAGCACAGGCCCCGAGACAGGAGACTGCATCTCACTGCCGGGATGGGATACAGCCGTAGTCCACGACTACTCCGACATGACGCTCGACACCTCGTTTCTTGACCGCTACTACACGGTCTATCTGTTCGCATGGTCGCTCGGTGTCTTCGCGGCAGCCAATTCGTTGCCACATCAGCGCATCACCGCAGCATTCGCGATCAACGGAACGACGGATCCGGTCGACAATTCTTTCGGAATCCCTGCTGCCGTTTACGACGGAACAGCCTCTGGCCTGACAGTGCGCAACCTGACCAAATTCAGGATGCGCATGATGAGCGACAGGACGGCATATGATAATGCATCGCACTTGTTTCCTCCTGTCACGGAAAGCGACATCGCCGGTCTGAGCCGCCAGCTTGTCGTCATACGTCAGGCACACCGTAATGCATGTGTTTGTCCAGACAATTCTTATGACGGCGGCCTGCCCTGGACAAGAGCCTACATTTCAAGTCATGACCGCATATTTCCCCCTGAGAACCAGAAAAAAGCATGGAAGCGCGACCCTGACGTCGAGACGATACTCCTTGACGAAGCCCACCGGGTTGATATCGGACGAATTGTAAGATCAGTAATTTCCGACCCATCAAAAGTATCGAGACAGTTCACCAAGGCTTCAGGTTCGTACGACACTCATGCCATAGCACAATATTCAGCCGCCATGAAGCTGGCCGGACTGCTTGAAGCCGGCCAGCCGCGCCGGCATGGCAGAATTCTTGAGATTGGCTGCGGCACAGGTCTGTTCACACGCGAATATGCGCCACTTCTCGAGCCGTCGCAAGCGACATTTGTCGACATAACCGAAACAGGTCCGTTCCGAATCGCGCCGAAAGAGGAATACGTGATCGAAGACGCAGAAAGATGGATCTGCCGCCAGACCGAACAATGGGACGTGATCCTGTCAGCATCGGCCATACAGTGGTTTGCCGACATACCGAGATTTCTTGCCGAATGCAACAGACGGCTTGCGCCGGGCGGCATTCTCGCGATATCGACGTTCGTTCCCGGAAATATGGAGGAACTCGATGAACTGCGCCCGTCACCTCTGATCTATCCCAAGGCAACGCAGCTAAGAGAGTGGATGAGCCGACACTTCACCGAAGTACAGGTGGTGGAAGACTCGATCCGGGTGGAATTCAAATCGGCAAGAGAAGTGCTCATGCATCTCAAGCACACCGGCGTGGCCGGATCAGCGCCGTCAGGATCTCTGCAAATGTCTGACATGTCTCACCTGCGGAGTCTGACCTACCGTCCTGTCTATGTCTTCGGAAGGAAAAGACCTTCTATCTGAACTGGTTGACAGACTTCTCATATGTGAATCCGGCCTGGGCAAGCTTCTCCTCAAGCCTGCCACGGTCCACATCAAGTGACGAGCAAAGATCGTCGAGATCAGAAAACTCGTCGCGCAATTTTGTATTGACCACGCTTAACAACATATAGGGATCCTGAGGTAACATATCTGAAAATAGTTTTATGAGATGTTGACATTCTCTGACAACTTGCAAAATTAAGAAATTTTCAACCAAGTTAACAATTCAGAACCGCATTTGTTATAGTAATAAACATATTGCTACAGAAACAAGATTCCATTGACATGAGAAATGAAGTTCGTCTCGCCACGGCGCTTGTACTGTCGGTCGCTGCTGCGGCCAACGCACGAACCATGACCGGCATAGCCATGGATTCCACAATAAGCGACCACAGGATCATATATTTCGGCAAGGGAGAAGACCAGTCTACAGATTCCGCCGCCATACTCATACAGAAATTCTACGAGGATCAGTTCAGGCACTTTCAGGATCCTCTCGCACCCTACTTCCTGTTCATGAGCCGCGACAACAATCTTGCCATGGGCATCGGCGGCGTGGTGCGCATGCGCGGTTATCTCGACTGGGGAGGATCGATCGACAGTCCGGCATTCGCGCCATACCTGATACCCATGCAGAAAGATCCCGGACGCAGTCGGTATCTCGGGACATCTCCAGCCGGAACAGCTCTGTTCTTCCGTGTTCTGGGCATGAACAAGAAGCTCGGACGCTACCAGCTCTATATCGAAGCCAATTTCAACGGATACGAGGCCCGCGACTTCAGACTCAAGAAAGCCTACGGACAGATCAACGACTTTACAATCGGCTACACCAACTCCACATTCAGCGATCCGGGTGCGCTCCCTCCGGCAGTCGATGCCGCCGGCCCCAATGCCAAGATGACCGCCACTGCGGTTCTTGTGCGATGGCTCCATGAGTTTCACAACCGGCGATGGGCTGTAGCGGCCTCTGTCGAAAGTCCGACGAATCAGATCGACACACAGAAAGATATCACCGCCCGAGTGAGCCAGTACATCCCCGACATAGCCGCGTTCGGACAGTTCGCCTGGGGAGAAGGAGAATCAAGCTACATACGTCTGGCCGGAATAGTCAGAAACCATCCATACCGCGATCTTATCGAACAGAAAAACCATAATGTGACAGGATGGGGACTTCAGCTCTCGGGGAAATGGCATCCGGAAGATCATTTCACGTTCTACGGCGCGTTCAACGGAGGCAAAGGATATGCGAGTCTTGGCGGAGACTGGCTGATGGGGAAATATGATCTCGTCGGCAGACCGTCAGAACCCGGGCGCATGTACGCGCCCGGAGCGGTAGGCGGATACGCGGCCGTGCAGTACAATCTGAACCCGTCGATGCTCTTTTCCGCCACGTGGGGAGCCACACGCTATCTGCCGGAGCACGACTGCCCATGCGATGAATACAAGACCGGCATGTATATCGCGGTAAACTATTTCTGGTATCTGACTCCGCGCATCTGCTGCGCGGCAGAACTTGACCTCGGACGCAGAGGCAACATGGATGGCAGAAGCGCATGGGCAAGACGCGCACAGATTCTTGCTCAGTTCAGTTTCTGACGCGACCGCATGAGCCGGAACTCCTCATAATCCTTTATGTGATCGCTATGCGAGAAATAGTCGGAAGTGAAGACAAGCGCGATCGCTCCCGATGAGAAATCATGCAGCGTAAGCCACACCCCCGGCTCCACAAGAAGACCTACATAAGGACGGTTGAGCATTACCGTCCTGCGGTCACGGCCATCATCAAGAGTGATCGAGAAACTGCCCGACACAGCTACTATAAACTCCTTGACAGCCCTGTGGGCATGGCCTCCACGGCTTTCTCCACCGGGCACATCGAAAATGAAAAACACCCTTTTCACATCGAAAGGGAGTGTATCTTCCGAATGCACCACCGAGAGGTTTCCGAGCCTTTCGCTCGGATGCCTGTCAAGTTCTATGACCGAACAGTCATATACGGTTCTGAGTCCCTCCCCCATCGTTTCTGAGTTTTAGATACATATCATAATCGAGAATATAGTCCGCGTCGGAATACGGCTTCGAGCTGAGCACCAGCACCACGGCATTGGTCGAGAAATTGGTCAGTTCGCGCCATGTAAGCCGTGGCAGATACAATCCGACATAAGATCTGTTGAGCGTCACGGTTTCGTTCCCGCCAGAATGCCTGACCACCACATCGAACGAACCAGACAGGGCTATTATCAATTCCTCGTTCTCATGATAGGCGTGTCCTTCACGTCCTCCCCCTCCCGGCACATCATATATCCAGTGGCATCTCTCGATTTTGAAAGGAATCTCTCTGAACTGTTCTATCACCGCCAGATTTCCACGCGGATCGAGGAAACGCGGCAATTCGACCAGTCTGAATTCGCCACCGTGCATCGAAGTCAACATTTCTGTATCTATGCTATCCATATCATAGCAACGTCCGGCAGTCTCCTTAATTGTCCTCTGTTGCGGCGATTTCGTTTTCATTGCCCCGCAGACTCAACTGCTGTCGCACAGATTCCTCGTGAATGACACCAAGAATCCTGCGCATGAATTCCGGGCAAAGCCCGAGTCGCTCGCCATCGGCCACCCGGTGCTCCATAAGCATGCTGTAACGCCCGGGCTGCACGACCGACACTCCTTCGCGGATCTTCAGACCGCCTATGCAGCGAGCCACTTCCATGCGGCGGGAGAGCAGCGACACCAGTCCTTCATCTATAATGTCGATCTCCTCACGATACACCCTGAGGCTATCTTCCGCAGTAGAGTCAGGACAGCTTCTGAGCGACAAAAGTATTGTCGAGAGTTCTGAAGGAGTGACCTGCTGGGCACTGTCGCTGAGCGCACAGTCCGGATCACAGTGCGACTCTACAATAAGTCCGTCAAAACGCATGTCAAGAGCCTGCTGAGAAATCTTGCCGATAAGGTCACGGCGTCCTCCGATATGACTCGGATCGCAAATAAGCGGCAGAGAAGGGATACGACGCTTGAGCTCTATCGGAATACGCCACTCCGGAACGTTTCTATATAAATGATTGCCATATGCGCTGAACCCACGGTGAATTGCACCGAGTCGGCGCACTCCGGCGCGATAAAGCCTCTGCAACGCCCCTATCCACAATTCAAGATCCGGGTTAACCGGATTCTTGACAAGCACACCCATCCGATCCTTTTCGCCCCGGGGCAGACCGGAAATAAAATCAGCGATTTCCTGCACAGCAAAAGGATTTGCCGCAGTTCTCGCCCCTATCCAGACCGTGCATATGCCGGCTCTGAGCGCATTGCGCAGATGAGCCGGAGAGGCTATCTCCGTCATAGGAGTCATGTCGGTTTTCTCGCGGACCTCGGCCAGCCAGGGCAATGCCTTGGCCCCGACACCCTCGAACGACCCCGGGCGTGTACGCGGTTTCCATACTCCCGCCCTGAAATATCTTATCCCCGCAGAAGCCAGTTCCTCAGCTGTGCGCAGCGTCTGCGCACGAGACTCGGCACTGCACGGCCCGGCAATGATGACCGGCGATCCGCACTGAGATTCAGCATCGAAGACAGGAATCAGATCTTTGAATTCAACCATAAGAAGTCATATACTACAAAACATCAGCGCTTCCCCGACTGTTTTCTGAAAAGGGCTTTCAGTCTGACCACACCTTCCTTGCCGAGTATAAGAATCGCCGAATACTGGAACGTCTTTGCGAGTCCGAAGAAAACCACCCACAACGCTCCTTTTGCAGCAACAGGAAGCGGAAGCAGCATCTGAGCAAATGAAACGGCATAACAGACCGCACACAGAACTGCCACAAAAATGCCGGTGCGGAAAGACATCGAACCGAGCCAGTCGCGAAAAATAATGAAAATCTTTTTCATTTGAACTGCAAATCTACATAAAAATCGCGAGATTTTTACACCGGCAGAATAAAAAACAAGGCCGACGGGTTGATTCCTGTCCC
>VSPN01000026.1 GCA_009775355.1 Muribaculaceae bacterium | reverse complement strand
ATCTACAAAGGATAAATGTCTGAGCATCCGACTGATGCTCATTTCTTATTCACATTTGTTTTTAAACAAGCTCTTAGTCAAAACACCATTCCAGTATTGTTTTATAGCATTCGAATATATTATATCGGATTGTAATTCCGCATCGCTGTGTGTTTTATCATCATTCATGCCATACAACTGTGTTCCTGCCATTAACAAATTATTATTCCATCGGGGATTTCTTTCATATTCTATAAGTTTTGAAATGTATGAATTCACATCGTGCACTGTTCTAAGAGGCAGACGAGAAACATATATTGAAGGGGAAGCATCAATTGAATCATCATATTCCCCATAAATTCCATTTTTATTTTTATCCCAGTCGAATTGATTTCCAAAGCATGCATAATAAATATCAGCCGGAATATTCTTACTTTCTTCAAATTGCGAACTTGAGGTATGGACTATGCCATAACAATATTGAACAGGGACAACTGTATCATCGCCACCTAAAAGGACATATTTTAAATTTCCTTTCTTATAAACAGAATAGAGATATTTTTTCAATTTGAGTTGAGACGTGGAATCATTAAACGCATTTTCAATCTCTTTCATGGTGACAATGTGGGCCGGAATCCCTTTGGAGATTTTCCATTGTGCCAGTTTTTTAAAATGTGGAGCTAATTCTTCATTTGTAACTATCAAGTACTCTGGATTACACCAAGTACATACATTAGAATCAATGCTGGATATTGTTTTCAATGGCTCATTATCACATAAAGCAAAAGTCACATTATTTTTCAACAACTTAATATTCTTGGATATGGATGATGTGATATATTTTACTTTGTCGGGTATTATAATGTCAGACGAAATCAATGGCAAATCCGGCATTCCAGCCTCATTATCAATAGTAATACCTTTAAGATAATCAATCGAAATGTCACCCTCCTTATTCATATTTATTTGGAAGTCATCCATCGAGAAACTATAATGATAAGTATTCCCTAACGCTTGCAAGAAAGAGCAAACAACAATCAATACAATACTTAAGGCCTTCATTCCACAAATTTATTTATATTATATAAATAATCCCAACATTTCTTCACACCCTAATAGATAGACTACTAGATATGATACGCTAATTTAAAACCATTTTAACAAATTCACAAATAATTAACATTTTTTAACAACATATACATCTTTACATTTTATTCATACTATATACATAAAGTTCATTTATAATAATAAATTTATTAAATTCTCAACACACGGCGAAACCGGATGAGGACGTACGTGTCTGACAGGGGTACTGATATGCGGCGGTGACGCAACGCGGGGAGTCAAGCAGCGTTTTTTCGGATTTCTTCAACGTATGTCGTACATACGGCAGAGGCCGGAAGCATTGGCTTCCGGCCTCATTATTGCATTTTATTCTGAACCCCCCTTGAAGACAATAGGTCTTCTTTCCGGTCCGGATAAGCGGATCACGGTCTTGACCGCGCGGCCTCCGGCGCGGACGATGTAGACGCCCGGCGCGAGCGAGGCGATGTCGGATGCCTCAGCCTGACGGAGCACGCATACGCCGTCGAGAGTAAAGACATCGGCAGTAGCCGTATTGTCAAACAGAAAGCCTACGCCTGTGGGAGGTTCAAACGCGATCGGCTTGAGCGACTCGTGCGCGATGTAGTCGGCGTAATCCTCGGCCGGACATGAACCGGTGCACTCCTCATGGATGCCTGAGAATGCGTCGGCCGCCACTTCGGGCACAGGTGAAGAGAAGAACTCGACCCTCATGAGTGCCGGGCAGTCGGCGAAGGCTCGCGCACCTATGACTTTCACTTCTTTAAGAAGCGACACTTTCTCAAGCGACAGACAACCGTCGAACGCAGACTCGTCAGTGGTGTGCGCGGCCAGCGAGACCTGGCGCACTACAGGATTGCCTGCGAACGCACGCTCGGCCACCCTCTCGACGAGATAATCGACACCGTAGCCGTTTACGATCAGAGGCACTGTAACTTCGGGAGAGTCGCCGACATATTTTATCGCCGCCGCCTTGTCGGCCGGAAGATCATCGGAATGATTCTCCATAATCTGGTTCTCAAGAGAAATTACGGAATATTTGACACCATCGACTATAAACAGGCCTGTCTCCTCGCCCTTGTCAGCTATGCTTATACATGAGAGCATGGTGTTGTGTGCGTTACTCTCATACCAGGAAGCGAACGAGATGCGGAAATCTTTTGTTCCGCCGAACTCGTCGAGATCAATAGTCACCTCGCGCCAGTTGTCGTTATTCCACGAGAATCCGTTTAAAGTTATTCCCTCCGATATCTTTATGGTGCGGAGAACCACTGTGTCGCCGTCAGCCACCGCGCGCACCTCGAAGTGCGCGTCATTAGACGGTATGGCGAAATATTTGAACTTCAGCACCGGAGACGCAGCCTCCGAGAAGTCGATCGAGTGCGATGTCAGAGCGTTCTTGACGTTGGGCCTTGTGTAACCGGGGCCAGTATAATTGATACCTGCGATTCCGGTTCCGTCGGGGCCCTCGATACTGGCAGTCGGATCATAGCTGTTACCCACAACAAAGGGTCTGGCGAACACCCATGACCCGTTGTTGTCATCGGCCATCCACAGTTTGTCGCTCTTTTTATTTTCCGACACAGACTCTTCAAAGGGCAACTGATATTTAGATCCCACCACGAAAGGCTGTGTGGTCGCAAATGTTCCGTTGGGACTCTGTGCGGACGCTGCGCCGAGATTGTTAGACGAAACGACAGCATAGTTGATCTTGACCGGGACTTCCAGATCTTCGCCACGATCGAGATATTCGGTATCCTTGAGATCTTCCGCTATCATAGTCCATGTCGATTGGTTATACTCGGGAACACGGAAGACACGGTATCTGGTCTGCTCCGGATCGAAATTACTTCCGTAATAATCATTCTGGCCGGATGTGGGAGCCGTCCACGCGAGTCTCACGCCGTCAGTGCCGAGCACAGCCGTGACCCCGGAGACAGATCTGGGCATATCGTAACCGATCCATCCGGAATATTTCTTGCCCGCCTCGCCGAGAGAGCATTTCACCTTGACATACCAGTTGTTCTGGCTGTTGGCTTTGGGCTCCGTATCGGTAAACGTCACGGCCTCTCCTTTTGACGGCGAAGAAATGACAGCGAACGGTCCAGCACCCGAGGCAGGAGTGCTGTCATATTGTCCCAGACGATAAACTTCCATTACATCAAGTCCGACCGGAATCTCCTCGGTCGAATTATAAGTCGAGGGCGCAACCACAGTCACCGACACCGAACCATCGGCATTTTCGGCCACCTCGCATGAAGATGCCATGTCGGGAGTGATGCCGAACTTCTGACTCTTGTCGACTTCTGTCGACTCCTCGGCCTCTCCGTCAGTGACGATCGACGCCTTGCAGTAATATGTATAGCTATATCCGGCCTGAAGGGCATTGTCCGACTGGTTGTCAATAAATTCGATCAACTGGCCGGGACTGACGCCATCCCTGTCGAGCACCGAGATCTTAGACTCGCCGAGCGCGCTGCATGAATGTGTGACCTTCACAATCATCCGCGTGTCTTCGGGAAGGGGATCCCCTGCACTTTCGGTAGTCCACCATCCGCTGCCGGTGGTCACACTGACGGCTGTCGGAGCAGTCACGCTCACCTGCATCTCGCCCTTGTTTTCGGAATTGAGCGAGAAGCTGACGGAAATCTCCGGCTTGTAGGGTTTGACTGCATAGGCCGCCAGAGACAGGATCACTCCGGCAGCAGCCACAACGGCAAGTCTTCTTGTAGAAAATATATTCATTCGATCTGATGTTAAGGCCCTCCTTCCAACGGGCCGGTTAGTTTATAACCACAGCGGGAAGCACGGTCTGTGGAGTTGTATGATTACGGGCCAAAGCCCGCGCCACGGGATGTCTATTGTTTACAAACAATATAAATTTTAAACTATTTGACAAAATAATTTTTAAATTTTATTAAAAATTATTTACACTATGATAAAATTAAATCCATATTGTGTCATTTTTCCACAATTCGCACCTCAAAAACATATCACCACATAGAAAACCCGGCGCATCGCTCCCTCAGACGCGCCGCTCCGGCAGAGGAGGCAACAGCCACCCTGCGCGGCGCGGGAAGCTCGTGAAAGCAAATATGGAGCCCTATGGCCCGGGTCATAAGGAGATCGTCGTGACACCCGGCTATCGCGCCGAACGAGCCGTTCTGACGCCTCTCATATGCAAGATATTCGTCAAGACAGCCCTCGTCGCGCTCGGCATAGAGCCCCTCGCGTATGACCTTGACAAGCGTCGACACCACCATCGGCTTGGTGGCGACGTTGGTATGGAATCCATAGCGCGTCGGTGCCCCGCGCATCACCTCGGCCTCACTGCGCGGACGCGCGTAGAGGTTGTCGTAGACATCGCGCAGACGGTTGAGGATGAAGTTCGACTGGTCGCCGTCGACGTCGCGGTCAGGATCGCGGGTCTCAAGAGTGTTGCTCTCGATAACAAGAAGCGCGTTGCCATAGAATGACGCGGCCATCGCGGCCCGCCACGCCAGAATGTCGAAATCGGTGTGGCCGCGCCATTGGGCCACGACCTCCGGCCCGCCACCCGAGGCCATGGGGGCGCGGTCGAACACGACTATGACTGACCAGTCGGCCTTCGACGAGCGTCCGCCGACATCGACAACGGCGACATATCGGTCGGCAATCCTGAAATCCTTTTCCTCTTCCGGCAGAGCCCACACCTGCCAGCCGCCTGAGCCGAGACTCCGGAAAGAGACAGAGCGCAGCATCCGGCGACGGTCGCTGTCGGAGACGTAGACTCCGCCGACATCGGCCGTTCCGCCCGCGTCGATCTCACCGCGCATCAGAGCGGATCGGCACCCGTCGCGGAGAGCCTCGACGCAATAGCGGTCGAACACACGGGCGCCGGAATGGACAAAAGCCTCGATATCGTCGCTCGGGTATTCGGAGGCCATCAGACCGTGATCGGAATATTTGGATCGCTCGGAGACATACCAGGCGATCGCTTCAAGTGTCGCACCCCTCTCCCACAGCCACCAGAGGTAACGGCCCGGCTGCTCGCGGTCGCCGGGGGCACTCTCCGACCCGCGTCCTTCCCACAGTCTGCGGGCAAGCGACTCCCGCCCGTCCGCAGCGAGAGGCAAGGAGTACTGGTCGATCTCGTACCAGCTTACAAACATCGACTCGAACTGCGACTGCCCTCGCCGGGCGGCCTCGTATTCGCGATGAAAGAAGTTGCCCGTGCCGTTGGCCGTAGATTCGTAGACAATCATTGTCATCGGCTGAAGCAGAACGCCCGAGCATGCAGACCTGAGTATGCTTTCGGGAGTCTTGCCGAGCGTCTTGCGCCAGACTCCGACCTCGGAGCAATGCACAAGACTGTAGTCGCCGCCACGGCATGAATCGGGACGTTCGGCCGATCCGACCTTGACCTTGCAGTTGCGCGAGGGGACGCGGAACATGGTGCGGGTTCTGCCCACCCACTCCACGCGCTTCTCCCGCTCGCTCCAGTCTTCATCCTCATCGTGGAGCAATACGAGGGGATATCGCCCGATCATGCGGTCGAACATATCTTTTATCTCCTCGCTGCCCACACCCTGATGGGCTATTATGAGTGAGTTGAGTCCGCGGCGGTGCACAAGCTGAAGCCATGCCATGTAAAGCTGCGAGCATGTGCTGCCTCCCCACTGGCGGGCCTTTAGCAGAATGAGACGGATCGGACGCCCTTCCACGCGCATGCGTTCGAGACGCTCCACAAACTTCCGCTGCGGTCTGTTGAGACGGAAGAGCACGTCGTCGCCTCCTCGCTTGTCTTTGATATAGGCGCGAGTGGCGGCCCAATAGGGGAAGTCGTGGAGCATCCGCAGCCTGTCGAGCCGCGATGCAAGCCGCTCCCGGTCGCGCTGGGTAGGGGTGCGTCCGAGTTCTTTCCTCAGATACAGATCGACGTCGTCCGATGCGGCAAGACTCCCGATCATCCTCTCGCCGCGCATGGTGTCGGGAAGCCATGATCTTGAAAGTCCCCTGACATCGAAGAGAAAACGGCTTCCGACAGATCCCTCTCCACTCACGGGGTCGAACAACCGCGAGTTTTCAGCATTGCGCCGGGCGTTTTCCTCAAGAATCGTCCTGACGGCATCATCGGCCGCCACACCGGAAGAAGCCTCCGTAATGAAATGATCATCCATCATGACGGCACAGAATCAAGCGTCAGAGAATTCATGAGACGTTCGGCGGCGGCACGTCGGCGTATACGGTAGATTATCACCTTGGCCGACTTGTCGGTGAGATAGAAGCAGGGAGCCGGCTCGCACACCGCCTCGCCGACAGCATGCGTCATGCACAGCGACGGATCAGCGGTCATCTTCGCGATGACGCGCGAGAAAAGTTCCTCATACATGGCCCGCCGCCCGGCAAACATGCCGGCGGTAGCCGGCTCCACGCCGTCGCGCATCATCGCGCCGATGACGGCGGCGGCGCGCTCCTCGCTCACCCAGAAGCGCGACGCGGGCCGGGCGGCGGCCATTCCGAACATGTCGCGCAGAGCCACGCCTCGCGACGTGGCCAGCACTTGCTTGAAACTCTCATACAACTCCCGGTCGCGTTGCCGGGCAAAGTCTGACGTACTCCCTTTCTTCTTCATCTTCCCTCGTTTTAGCAATAGTGATACAGTAGTTAGCAATAGTGATACAGCACTGATTTGCAAGCTGTGGTCCGGTAGAAGACCTTTCGGGGACAAAGATAGCGGCAGCAACTGCCCAGTTCTTGCAGTCACATGTAAAATAATCTTAAAAGGCGGCATTTCCTGATGGAATGCCGCCTTTTTTTGAGTCCGGGCAAATATCAGCCGGTTTGTTCGGTTTGCAAGATCGTTCCACAGCGCATAGTCAAGAATATCTTCGATCCGTGACATTCATGAACATTGCGCCTGAAGCAGATCGATCAGCATTGGGGAACGGGGTCTGAAGCATTATCAGAAACGATCCTTACGACCAAGGAAAAGTATGGTATTTGTCGACGTTTCGCGTATCATATAGATAAAAGGAGAATCAAAATCAACTGCCACCGAACCAGAAGAGGTTGGCAAGAGAGCTCCTGTAACTGCGGAAGCCTCCGTTCCGTTCTCATCCACAATCAGCGACACTCCGTGATGGATCTCTGTCAGCTTAACCGCCCGGTGCTCAATAATCGCATTACATCCTTTTTTTGCCACACTACTGATCCCGAGCCTGTTAAAATCATCATCTGTCCATATTATGGTGCCTGCACTGTCAAATTTCGGCAAAGAAAGATCAACAGTCTTCATTTCGCCTGTCGAAATCAGTTTGTCGAATTGATACATGTCTATGTCGAGAGCTACCGACGAATCGGCAGACTTGATGACTGTCATTGAAAAATTGCCGTTGCCGTAAGGCAAATCAACACCTATAAACTCGCCGTTATCATAGTAGACAAGATTCTCGCTCTGATTCATAAAATACGGTGTCGAAGTTGTGCCGTCATAATTTCGGAATGTCCGCCTATATGTTTTGGCGGCATCGAACTTGCTCGCCCACTTACCATTGAAATACACGACATTGAAAAGACCTGAGTCATAGGGCACAGGCTCGGAAAGAAAGTTGCTGATCATTCCCTCGGTCTTTTGTGCGACCCACGCATTGACTTTGTCCAGACCGCTCTGTGTATTTAAAGATTCCGCATAAAGTCCGGCATCAAATATATCCCTGACAATCTCGGCGAATGTCTGCTTGATTTCCTGACCCGGAGAATACCAAAACGAGTTTGCTATTCTTACAGTCGTTGATCTGTCGACAGAGGGCAATTCTGAATTCATCAACCGGCAATAACTGTTGAGCGCATCTATTTCAGACTCTTCATATCCAAGAGCTTCAAGAATTTCTTTCCGGACATCTCCGTCATCGCCATTGGCAAGCATCGCCAGAGAGCTGAAGACACTGAATGGTGAGATTGCCGGATTCTTCCTGTCTCCGGCAGCATCAAGAAGTTTGAATGCAAATTCATTGTTCCTTTCTACTCCGCCGCGGGTCTGTTCATCGAGACCTATCGGAGTATAAGGTGTCTGACCCGATTCTTCCGAATCGCTTCAGCCACTTGCCATCGCCGCGATTACCGCAGCCATGAATATCATCTTAATCTTCATATCTATATATCATTTGTCAGGTACATATCCATAGATCACATCTCTAAACTTATAAACAGGAGCACTGCCATCAGAATGATCATACTGTGAGGCAGAATTTCCGCCAAGATGCTGCGATTCTACTAAAAATAATCTTTTTCATGATATTTTTATTTAAAACAACCATTAGACACAAAATTATAAAATTATATTTACAAATACAAATAATCCCTGATTTTTTGAAACAATTAGATATTTTACAAAGAATATCTAACAAAATTATTTATTTGACAACCGTATTACTTATTAAGAGTTGAGATTCTTTCATGTCTCATTGCCTGGCAATGAGACATGAAAGAACTGAGTAGTTGCAATCGCGATCCGATATCCCGATATTTCGGACCGCTCAGTAAGGCGAAACAGCATTATACCCGTCAGGGAAGTTTCGAAATATTTCCGATGAACAATATGGTGTTCGTGGACGTCTCTCTTATGACATACGTAAAAGGAACATCAAAATCAATATCTACCGACAGTTCTATTTCCGGAACACCGCTTGACATCATTCCGCCTATTGTGGCGGCAACTGCCTCGACACCCGTCTCATTCATTTCGAATTTTGCTCCATGCCTGACAAATGACAGATACGCATCATTCTGCTCCACGATATCTTTAAGACCCTGCTCATCATCCACGACCCTAGTAAGTCCGAGATCCATCAGTTGGTCCAAGATATCTTTTTTGAACTCAGATATAAAACGAGGAACAGACATCGTGACGCAAGCAAGTCTGGATTCTTGAACAAGTTCATTCCATTTTACCAGATCCAGAGATACGGGCAGACCAGAATCAGTGCGTATGAGCATAAGCGAAAAGTTACCGTTGCCAATGCCCAATGACACTCCCCGAAGATTCTCCGACTCATGATAACTGCAGGATTTCCCTTTGGAGTGCATGAACATAGCATCGGACTCTGATCCGTCAACGTTATGAAACACTGCCGATGATGTCATGGACGGATCAAACGGAGAGATCCATTTACCTTTGAACAGGGAAACATTTACCAGTGCCATATCAAAACCATCGGCATCCGACAACATATCAGACAGTCTGCCGTCTGTTTTGTCACTGACCCACTTATTGACAACCTTGTAGGCAGTGCCATCATCAGGCAAGACAAAAGCCGGAGCATAGAAAAAATCATTGCATTTCTCCTTGAATTCCGGTTTGAAGCTCTGGCCATAACCTGACTTTATCCAGATTGAATTTACGAAATCACATTTTGTCGATCTGTCCGCATCTGGCAACTCTGTAAGCAGAGTGTGGCAATACTGGTTCAGCCCAGAAATGCCATCTGCTCCTTCAGGATATCCGAGCAGACGAAGAATCTCGTCTCGCGACTCCCCGTTGTCTCCGTTGGCGAGCATCGACAGCACAGTAAACACGCTGAAAGGGCTGCACACCACATTATCCGAAGAGTTGACCGATGCGATCTCGTTGAACAACTTAAACGCAAAACCGGCATTTGCGTCCGCTGCCGCTCTTGTAGAGGCCGGCAGATCTATCCGCCTATAAGGCGAAGGTTCGGTATTTTGCCATTTCCCCGGCTCATCGTCATGGCTGCATGAAGATATAAGAGCCATGACCGGCAGAATACCAAAAAGCATTATTTTTTTCATAAGTATGTATTTGAAATTGTTTATTGTATTGGATCATGAAGTATGTGGACGAAATTTTGAGTCCGTGTTGACGCAACGGTGTTCCGTGTAACTGGAGTCGGATTCTGAAGTTCACTTCTGAATTTATTAGGCGATACACCAAATAATCTCGAACACACACTTATTCGCAGTTTATTATCTGATAAGTTGTGGTATGATATCAGCTACCTCAACGGCCGTATATTATGACCTATCTTCATGTTTTTATAAATGAATCCATGAGATTCATTGTACTCATAATCTCCTTTGTCAGGATAGCCCCCCATTTTACCGGTGGTCACATCAAAAAGAAAATATCCGTTGGCTTTCCCTGCCTCACCCCATACACAATGGAAATAATATGAATATATTGTAGTCGAATCCTGTGAGCCATCTTCATTTTGCATTCCCGGATACTTTACGGAATCACAATACCCACCATCAATTACCCAAGTGTGTCCTTCATCAGGAGCATTAACGTGTCTGCCATCGCATAAAACAGGATACCCATTTCTTAATTCCGAAGATATTGAACTTACAGAAAAATCTTCTATTAGGACTTTTCCATAACCAAAATTAGAGAACGTACGTACAATATTGTCGAAAAAAGATACGGTGAAATAATTATTATTTATTTCATCAAAGAAATAATATGATCCACAATTGTCTTTATCACCCAGATATTTAAACAGCCAGCACCAATCGGAACTACTTTCATCTGCATGCATAGCATCCCAATCCCAAACATGTCCGGAATAAGATTTGGGCCATTTGTGATAAGCCATAACTGTTCCACACGCAAGAGGCGCACAACCGACCGCACCCTGACAGAGTCTATTTAAAGGATTGAATTGGTGAAGATTTGCAAGCAGCCCTTTCAGGAGAGGTTTACTGTACTCCGTCCTGTCCAACACCGGCTTCACTATTGTCTGGACATTTGTATCGATCGGGACAATCGGCTCCCATATTCGACTCAATGCGATTGGCTCTCCGACATTATCAAGATACCACGAAATGACTTCGTTATCCTTCAGATCTTCTGAATTCAAAGAACCTTCGTTCGAAATAGCAATAACCGATACTGAGCGGGGGTTGTCACACAGGATGGCAAAACCTTTACCCTGACTGTAATTTACAACATAAAGATTCTGGTCAGCATCCTGTGATGCACTTCTAGTATTACTTGATATCTTTTCTACATTCTCGATTCTCAGATCAGAATCTGTCTTTCCAAACAGATCCGCATACATTCGTTCTGCACTTTCAAGTGCTCCCGAAATCGATTCAGCACATGAAACCACACTGACATCGGTTTCTTTTTGGAGGATGGCGGTCTCTTCTGAACAGCACGCGTTCATTATGAAGAGAAGCGTCATTAATAACAGCATTTTATTCATGACTATAAATTATTTAGGTTAACTCTCAAGTTCTAAAGAAGTTATTCCGCACATAGCACCTGTCGCGAATCATCCGGATCACTACACTCACCAAGCAACATCATCATTAGAAATCTTTCATAATGTCAGATTCTAAAGACACGGCACAAATCTATATAAAAAAAATAACAAATGCAAGCAATATTAAAAAAAATATCAATTATTTCCAAAATGTTCCATCCGACATCTTTATCGTGCAATCAATAAGCCGAATTTACATTACAATATCAATGCTATATACAAATCATATACATTTCTTCAAGCTTATACAATATCGCATTTGAGAGCCACCCATTATCCAGAACACAAAAGCGGCACTTCCTTCCTGGAGTGCCGCTTTCTTTACATTTATATTTAGAGAATCATACATTTGTACGAATCTCTTAGCCCGACAATGTGATTTCCTGTTCGGAAATCACTGTATCACGATAGTCAGGGGCTTGTAGGAATAGCCGAAACCTACTGTCAGGGTGCGCGTCGAGGCGTCATATGCCCACGCCGCATTGCGTATCGCCTTGGGCGACATCTCTTTTGCGAGAGTTTTGCCGTCGAGTGTGACAGATGAGGGACATGCCACTCCGGGGATCTCAAGCGTGATCATGCGGCCGGCGGGCATGCCGCGGTATGACCCTTCCGACGAGACTGCGATCTCGAACCCGCGGCCGTACGGAACAGCCGAAAATGTGGTAAGCTGATACTGGCCGTCGGCGAGCGATGTCGGACTGAGACGGTTGTCGTCGAACATGGTGAACGACGATTCCTCTCGCGACGGGAAATACTTGACGGTCAAGAAGGTCGGATCATACTCCGAAGTATTCGCCACAGGGCGCATATACTGCGGGATGAAACTGCCGGCCTTGACAAACATCGGCATCTGGTCGAGCGGCGCGGCCACGGTGGCGGTCGTGCCTCCGGCGAAAGTCTGCGACGGCTTGTTCCAGTTCACCCATGTGCTTCCGGTCGGGAAATAGACCTTGCGGCTGCGGGCACCCTTTGTGAAGACTGGAGCGACGAGCACTTCCGAACCCCAGAGATATTCGTCGGTGACGTTGGCTTCGACCGTGCCCCCTTCGGAGTGAAAGTTGACCGGACGCGCGAGCGGCAAACCTTCGGCGGTATTCTCGTAGGCGAGGGTGTAGTTGTAGGGCAGCCACCGGTAACGCTGGCGGATGAAATCCTTGATTATGGCGTCATGCTGAGGATAGTGGTAAGGCTCCGGCTTGAGCTGCGCGTGGGTGCGGAGCATCGGGGAGAACGCCCCCATCTGCAGCCAGCGCACGTAAAGTTCTGGCTGATACGGATCGGAGGGATCGACAGCGAACCCGCCGACATCGGAACCCATGTAGCCGAGTCCGGATAGCCCGGAGTTGAGCATCAGTGCCACCTGCGGCGCGAATCCTGCCCAGCTGCGCGACACGTCGGTGGTCCATGGGAACACGCTGTAACGCTGCAGACCGGCTGTGCCGCCACGCATCATCAGCAGCGGGCGCATGTCGGGGAAATCCTCGCGGAGGCCGTCGTAGATGGTCTTCGACCACTCGTTGCCATAGACATTGTGGTATTGCGATGCGGTCTCGCCGTTGGCGTGCACCGCAGTGAGGGGATGCACCTCGGGCTCGCCGAGGTCGCCCCACCAGCCGGAGATGCCCTCGGCGGTCAGATCTCTGAGGCGGTTCCACATCCACTCGCGGGTGGCAGGATTGGAGATGTCGAACATTCCGGCGTCGCCCACCCATGTGGTTACATCGTGGGTGTTGCCGACAGAATCCTTGACAAGCATTCCGGCCTCGCTGAGAGTGTTGTAGTTGTCGATAGCACCGATCTTGTTGATATACGGCTGGTTGATCAGAACCGTGTGCACACCCATGGCGGAGAGGGAGTCGAGCATGCGGCGGTGGTCGGGAAACTGGTCGGGATTCCATTCGAGGCGACCCATGTCGGTCTCCTTGCCATACCAATAGAGGTCAAACACTATTCCGTCTACAGGATAGTCGCGCTGACGCAGGGAATCGATGGCACCGAGAGCCTCCTGCTCGTTGTGATAACCGTAGCGCGAGGTGATGTAGCCGAGTGCCCAGAATGGAGGGAGCTGCTGACGTCCGGTAAGCTCGGTGAAGCGCGAGGTCGCGCCTGCGAGCGAGCCTTCGCCGTTGACAAAGTAATATGACAGAGGCTTGGGAGTCTCCGACTCATAGACTATAGAGTCGCGCCCGAGCGTCATGACAGCTCGGTTGTAGTCGTCGAAGAGCACGCCGTAGCCGGCGTCGGATACAAACCCGGGCATCGTTATGCCCATCTGAGAGATCCTCGGATCGCCGGCTCCGTAGCCGTAGTTCTGACGGTTGTACATGACGAGAGTGTCGCCGTTGAGGCGCAGAGAGTGACCGCGTTCTCCGGCGCCGTAAAGGTTCTGGGCCACACCATTGAGCAGCGAGACGCGTTTCACGTCGCCCGAATTGTCGACGCCGCCGGCCTCGGCGAGTATAGTGTCGCCCACGGCGTTGAGGAAGACAGTTCGGCCTGTGAGCCTGTTGACGGCGACAGTGGTCTCTACAGAGCTGAATATCACCTCTGCCGGGGTGGCGAACCAGGTGACACACTCGGATGACGGGGCAAGCACGGATGCCTGCGAACGGGGAAAGCTGAACTTGCGCTCACCAGCAGGAATGCGCGAGATCTTGAATATGCCGGGAGTCAGAGGTGTCACTGCCACAGTGCCTCGGGGAGTGCCGACAAGTGTCGACTGCCCCGAAGTGCCGATGGAGCCAGGATAGGGCATGGTGGCGGCAAGGGCGGTGACCCCTGCCAGACCGAGAGTAATCGAAAGTAGTTTCATGTGTCGCGGTTCCTGCTCAGTCGTTGAATTCAAGATCACCGTCGACGATCACATGCCAGGGCAGCCCGTTCTCCGCAAGCGAGGCGAGGAAGGGATCGGGATCAAACTCCTCGACGTTGTGCACTCCGGGCATCACCCACTTGCCGGTCATGAACATCATGGCTCCCACTACGGCGGGAACGCCGGTGGTGTAGCTCACGGCCTGCGCGCCTGTCTCCTTGTAGGCCTCCTGATGCGAACAGTTGTTGTAGATGTAGTAGGTCGATTCCTTGCCCTCCTTGTCGAGTCCGGAGATGCGGCATCCGATTGAGGTCTCGCCGGTGTAGTTCTCTCCGAGCGAGCCGGGATCGGGCAGAACGGCCTTGAGAAACTGGATCGGTATGATCTCCTGGCCGTTGTAGAGCACGGGATCGATGCGGGCCATGCCTATGTCCTGGATAACGCGCAGGTGAGTCAGGTATTCCTGTCCGAACGTCATCCAGAAGCGCGCGCGGCGGATGGTCGGGAAGTTGATGACGAGACTCTCGAGCTCCTCATGATAGAGAAGGTAGCTCTCGCGCACGCCGATGTTGGGATATGTAAGGGGCTGGTGCATGGCGAGGTTCTCGGTCTCGACCCACTTGCCGTCTTCCCAGTATTTGCCTTTCTGGGTGATCTCGCGAATGTTGATCTCGGGGTTGAAGTTAGTGGCGAAAGCTTTGCCGTGGTTGCCGGCGTTGCAGTCAACGATATCAAGACAGCGCATCTCGGAGAAGTGATGTTTGGCGGCATAGGCCACGAATATGGCCGAAACTCCGGGATCGAAGCCGCAACCGAGAATTGCGGTGAGACCGGCCTTCTCGAAACGCTTGCGGAACGCCCACTGCCAGGAGTATTCGAAGTGCGCCTCATCCTTGGGCTCGTAGTTGGCAGTGTCGAGATAGCTGACACCGCATTCGAGACAAGCCTCCATGATTGTGAGGTCCTGATAAGGGAGCGCGACGTTGATAACGAGTTCGGGGCGGTGGCGGCGGAAGAGCTCGCAGAGTTCGGGCACGGAATCCGCGTCGACGCGGTCGGTGGCTATGCGCACGCCGGTTGCATCGGCCACCTTGGCCGATATGGCGTCGCATTTCGACTGTGTGCGCGATGCAAGAACTATCTCTGTGAACACCTCAGGGTGCATGGCGCACTTGTGGGCCACTACCGTACCCACGCCTCCGGCGCCGATGATCATGACTTTTCCCATTTCTTCTTTATCTGATTTTAAAGTTATTTTTACAGGTTTTACAGTTACTTTTACAGGGTCCGGACCGATGTCCCATATTAAAAACATCTATTATCCGCTTTAAATGGCAAATTTAATCAAAAAATCGCTAAATTTGCATTTTAAGAAGAATTATCTGAAGACACATGACTATAACCGTAAAATCGGAAAAGGATATTGACCGGGCTGCCCGCGAGTTTCTTGATGCAGCGGGCACACGGCGTCACATAGCGTTTCACGCCCCTATGGGCGCGGGCAAAACGACCTTCACAAGCGCGATATGCCGCGTTCTGGGAGTGACCGACGATGTCTCGTCGCCGACATTCAGCATAATCAACGAATATCGTGACCGGGATAACCGGCCGGTGTTTCATTTCGATTTCTACCGCATCGACAATGACGCACAGGCGGCCGACCTCGGACTCGACGAGTATTTCGACTCGGTCGCGCTCTGCCTGATGGAATGGCCGGAAAACGCGGAGGCGTTTCTTCCCGACGACACGCTCCACGTCAGCATCGGAGTTCTCGACGACGGCTCACGCATAATAACCTTCGACGACTGACCTATGGATTTTCTGCTTCTCGAACAGGTGGACTCGACCAACAGCTATGTGTCGCACCACGCAGCATCACTGGCCGACATGACGATGGTTATCGCCGACGCGCAGACCGCAGGGCGCGGCCAGCGGGGCAACTCCTGGGAATCGGAACCGGGGAAGAATCTGACTTTCACGCTTCTTCACCGCCCGAAGGGCGTTCTGCCGCGCGAGCAGTTCGCAATCAGCGAGGCGACCGCCCTTGCCGTGGCCGATTTTCTGGAGGAGAACGGCATCAGTGCCGCAGTGAAGTGGCCCAACGACATCTACGTCGGCGACCGCAAGATTGCCGGAATACTGATCGAGCACTCGCTGACCGGCTCGGCCATCACCGACAGCCGCATCGGCGTCGGGCTCAACGTCAACCAGCTGGAATTCCGCAGCGACGCGCCTAATCCTGTCTCGATGCGTCAGCTCACCGGGCAGGACTACGACATAAGCCGCACGGCGGCGCGTGTCGGAGCGCATCTCGATCGCAGACTCGCCATGGCCTCGACACCCGAAGGGAGAGAGGCGTTGCACACCGGATTCCGCAGCAGACTGTGGAGAGGCGACGGCGGCGCGTATCCGTTCAGACGGCGGGGAGAGGAGGAGATATTCCACGGAGTGATCACCGGAGTTTCGCTCGAGGGGCCGCTCTCGGTCTGCGACAACGCCACCGGAGAGACTTCGGAATTCATGTTCAAGGAGGTGGAGTTTGTGCTCTGAGCCTTCCCCCGCTCCTGATGACAATAACAACTACAAGATGAAAACCTGGAAAAAGATTCTCACATACGCGGTGCGCTGGCTGCTGCCTCTCGCGCTGACCGTATTGCTGCTCTCCTATATGTTCCGCAAGGTCGACTTCGCCGACATGTGGGACATTGTGACACACGGCGTAGACTACTGGTGGATTCTGCTTGCCATGGCGATCAGCGTGTTCAGCCACGTGTTCCGTGCCCTGCGCTGGCGGATTCAGCTGCGCAGTCTCGGCATCCGGCCACCTCTCATGGCACTGATATGCTCCATATTCGGCACCTACGCGCTCAATCTCGTGTTTCCTCGTCTGGGCGAGATATGGCGGTGCACCTATATAGCGCGCCGCGAGCACAAGCCCTTCACCGAGGTGGTAGGCTCGATGGTGGCCGACAGGCTCTCCGACGCCGTGATGGTGCTCTCTCTGACACTGCTCGCCTTTGTGGTGGCCGCGCCGGCCATCGAGGCGTTTCTTGTGAAATATCCGGTCGGACAGGGACTTGTCGACGCCTTCTCCAATCCCTGGACATGGACACTGCTTTTCGGAGGAGCGGCTCTGATCTGGGCAATACTGCACTTCTGGCGCACATGCGGGCCGGTCAGCAAGGCTCTGAGGTGGATCGGCGAGATGTGGCACGGTTTTGCCTCGGTGATCTCCATGAAAGGAAAATGGGCATTCGCCGGTTATACTTTTGCCATATGGGGTTGTTATTATTTCCAACTGTATGTGGCGTTTTTCGCTTTCCCGTTCACCCGTGGGCTGTGCGCCGAACCGTCGCTCGGTTTCGGACTCGCACCCTGTCTTGTGGCGTTTGTGCTCAGTTCGATAGGGATGGCGATTCCAAGCAACGGAGGTCTCGGGCCCTGGAACATCGCCATAATGTTCGGACTCGCTGTCTACGGCATATCAGACGCCGAGGGCACGGCATTCTCAATGCTGCAGTGGTCGGGACAGACGGTGATGCTCATAATCTTAGGCATATACACCATGATCTACATAGCTTTTGACAAAAAGGAACGCAAAGAGACTCCGGGGGCTGCGAAAATGAAAGGAAGAGCATACCGCACACAGCTCGATCAGGAATCTTAAACAAGCTCTAAGATGAACATATACGACGACGACGAGAAGGATGACTTCTTCGAGAACTCAGAAATTCCCGAGAAACGGGAAGAGCCTAAGAAACCGGTCTACACTCCCGATGACCCCAGATACTGGGAGGAACCGGAAGATGAGTTTGAACACCTGAGGCCGGCACCTGGGAAACACTGGAAACTCTGGATATGGATCGCTGCGGCCGGCATCGCGGCCGGTATGCTGTGGGCCGGATACCTGCGTGTTTTCCAGCCCTACGCGGAGCATTCGACCCAGTACGGCTATGTGGAGAACATCGAGAAGCGCGGTGACCTGTTCAAGACTTACGAGGGAGTACTTCTGCCTTATAAGAATCTGATGGACACGACTCGCGTGTACGAAGGCGATTTTGTATTCTCGACTTCCAATCCGGGAATAGCGGCCAAGCTCAAGGAGGTCCAGTATGCCAACCGTCCCGTGCGCGTCATCTACAGTGTCTACCACACGGCGATGCCGTGGCGCGGTGACACCAGAATCATGATCACACGCGTGGATTCGGTCAACGAACGCGATATCCTTCCGCCCGACCGTCAGCCCGAAACACTGAGCAAGAACAACTGATGACACTCTACCGTTCTTTCGCAACTATGGTTCCGGGCAGCTTATTCAGGCCGGTATGCCGCACGGCGTGGCTTCTCTGTGTCGTCCTCTTCCCTGCATGCGTCATGTCGGCGGCGGCAATTCCGGAGGTGCACGATTCGGTGCTTGTCATTGCGGCCGGCACAGAAAAGATAGCCGACCGCGCGTTTGCCGACCGCACGGATTTCAACCGGGTGGAGTTCGCTTCTCCGTGCGTTCTTAGAGAAATCGAAGAGTATGCGTTTCTTGGATGCACGAATCTTCGCGACATGCCTCTCCCCTCTTCTCTGCGCAAGATCGGAGAGGGGGCGTTCAGGGAGTGCGGCGCGCTCACTGCGATATCACTGCCACGGGGCGTGAAAGCCATCCCCCGGCAGGCGTTCGCATGGTGCTGGCAACTGAGAGAGGTATCGCTGCCTGAGACGGTGACCGACATAGCGTCGCACTCGTTCGCATACTGCGCGTCGCTCGACAGCATCCGCATTCCACGACGGGTCACACACATCGGATCTAACGCTTTCTCCTTCTGCGGGAATCTAACGGAGATCTCACTTCCGGCAAGTGTGCGCGAACTTGAATCGTATGCGTTCTCGGAATGCGTGTCGCTTCGCACTGTCCATCTTCCGGCCAACGGCAATCTGCTCGGCGAGCTGATATTCAGCGGATGCCGCAGTCTGGAGTCGGTAACGGTCGATTCCTCCGTCGTGCCGGCATTCGACTGCGCCAGCACGCTTTTCGAAGATAACGAACGCGACATGTACAAGAAATGCCGGCTCTACGTGCCGGCCCGTTCTGTGGGAGCCTACCGTCGCGCCAGAGGCTGGAGTCTTTTCTCCGATATCCTCCCCGTTCAGAACCGCTGACAAAAAACTGACCTGCAAGTCAAAAAAAACAGGCAGCCGCATGTAACCAAGTGCGGCTGCCTTACGGCGTCTCAGGCCACTAAAAAGAGACGCCTACATTCTATATCAGGGTATTATTTTCTGATCTTGACGGCTCCGTTGCGGGTGACAACACAATATGCTCCGGATACGAGACCCGACATATCTATACCTCGGTCGGAATACACGCCTCTGTAAACCATAGAGCCATCAGCTCCGTAAACGCTGACAAAAGAACCCCGCTCGACTCCGCGCAGCACCAGATGATCGTCATAAAAGCCGCCGAACACAGCTTTGGAAGTCACAGGTTCACGGCAGACATTGCCCACACCAGCGAGCGAACGGTCATAAACATAAGTCCACCTTGTGATAAATGCCATCTGACCTGTAGCTCTGTCAACAGCATATTCGTTCATCGCTTCAGGAGCCTCCGTAAACAGGCTGAAAAGCTGGTTCGAGGACCTCGACTCGTGATTATACGGAAAATCGATATCATCGACAGGAGCCGGGCTGATCTCCTCGGGATACAGGAATTCGTTTTTAAAGCTTTCCGCTCCCGTATCACCGAGATCGGCTCTCTTGATAAGACGGCCCTGGTCATCATATGTAAAAGATATGCCTCCGAGCGATATCTCCTCGCCGGTGAACATGTCATACCCCCATATATCGATCCGTACGATACGCGACTCGGTATCGTATGAATAATCCTCATGGCCGCTTAAATAGAAATCGCCGGTGCTATAGTCGGCATAGTACTGATCCATTCTCTCGAGAAGTCCGTTCTCGTCGTATACATACTGCAGGCGCTGGAGCTCTTCGTTCTTTTCCAGATCCCAGTAAGTGCGTTCCATAATGATTTTTCCCTTCTCATCATATTCATATGTGATGACACCTCCGAGATCTGACGGGACATCGACCCTTTCGAAATTGTTATAGTTGACACGCTGAACGAGACGACCCTGGTCGTCATACGTGTATTCGATCAGACAGGCATAGAGCCATTGGGTATGATCTTCGCCCCCGACCATTTCTATATCCTGATAGAGATGCTCCTTTGTCTGGCGACCCTGCTCGTCATAATCGATCAGTGATATGGAATTTGATTCCGGATACCACCCGTCGTAACTTAAGATCCAGTTGACCAGATTCTTTTCATTGTAACGGTATGACATCTTCACATCGATCGCCGGTGCTTCCTGCGACACCAGCACCCAACTCTTCTGCGAGAATGATGGCAAGGCCATAAGCACGGCCATACTGAGTAAAATTTTTCTCATAAGCTTGAATATTTAAATAAAACTACTGATTGTTTAATTTGATTGAATATTTCTTAACGAATGCAAATATAAACGATCTGTTTTAATTTTGCAAGCATTATTAAATTTTTCTTCTCACAATGACATCGATTTTAATCATCCACCTTTGACGCCATACCACAACATCAACACACCTTATGAAAGCAAATACCTGATACTGCAATCAATAGCAAGCTCATTTCACCATCACAACAATAAACCGACAACAATCACAATCTCGCATGAATTTTTACAAACGGACATTCTTTATCAGATTTTAAGACATACAGACAGAAACAAGAAAAACCCGGCCCGACCATGCTGCCGCCGGCATTGAAATCAGATTTCAACCGACAGAGACATGAATCGTCACCGGGTTATTCTGCAAAGAGCGATCAGCGCGACGCTATCACCTCGATCTCAACGAGCGCGCCCATCGGCAGAGCCTTGACAGCGAACGCAGAGCGGGCCGGATAGGGCTGAGAGAATGTCTCGCCATAGACTTCGTTCATCTCGGCGAAGAGACTCATGTCGGCGAGAAGCACGGTAGTCTTGACAACATTGTTGATATCAAGGCCTTCTTCGGCGAGTATGGCCTTTACATTGGCGAGGCTCTGGCGCGTCTGTTCCTTGATATCCTCTGGCATCTTGCCGGTGGCAGGATCAATGGGGAGCTGACCCGAGCAGAAAATGAGTCCATCTGTCCTGATGGCCTGTGAATAGGGGCCGATGGCCGCAGGTGCGTTCTTTGTCGCGATTGCTTCTTTCATGATTTTCTATATTAAGAGCTTGTTTAACGATAGGTTATTCTCTAACATAATGCGGCATCTCTTCCGGGACGACCATCGAGATTTCGACAAGTCCACCCACAGATCCGTCTTCACGCCGCCAGGGAGTCTGATGGATGACCTTCTTCTGTCCGTTCTTCGATATGGAGTAGGTGTTGGAAGCACCCTCGGCAAGAAGACGGCGTATGGTCGCGGCAGCTTTCGGTGGATGGTATTCATACAGGCTGTGTCCCGTCACATCGCCATAGCGGGCGAATGTCTCGCGCGAACGCCGGTTCATGTATATGACCGTCGCTTCGGTGTCGCACACTGTCACCGCACAGTCGAGGCCTTCGGCCCATTGCGGTATAATCTCTCTGATTTCCATGATATCTTATTTTATCTGTATTCGTCTGAAAGCCACTGCCGCAAGCAACGTCGCCACAAGCAGGGCGACATTGAAACTGCAGTAGACCCCGGTGCCCTGCCAGTCGAACACGACTGCAAACAGCAGGAGCACAGGCACCCCGACAAGCATGTAGCTCACCACTGAGATCCAGAGCAGAGGGCGCACCTGCGAGGTGCCCCTGATGGCGTTCATGAACGTAAGCTGGGCGGCATCGAGATACTGGTAGAGCACAAGCGGGATGACCAGCAGCTCGCCTGCCGCCACCACCCGGCTGTCGGGAGTGAACATGCCGATCAGCTGGTGGGAGAAGACCATCATCACCAGCGAAGAGAATGTGGCGAGAAGCATGTTGAGGTGCATCCCTGCGCGTGCTGTCAGTCCGGCGGCCTGGCCGTCGCGCAGTCCGCAGAAGTTGGCCACGCGTATCGAGACCGCTATGCCGAAACTCATATAGAGCATGAATCCGAGCTGACCGATCGTGTTGACCACCTGATAGGCGGCAAGCTGGATCTTGCCGAACCATCCGCATACCACAGCGCCAAACGACCACAGCGAGCATTCCACTCCGGTCTGGATCATGACGGGATATGATGTCACCCAGACTTTCATACGCTCTTTGCCGAGTGGTCCGGAGGCGGTGAGTCCGGCGCGGCATCCGGCGTAGCGGCGGGCGCGAAGGAACATGACGGCGATTCCGGCAAATCCAGATAACCGAGCCACCGAGGTGGCGATGCCGGCGCCTGTCAGCCCGAGTTCAGGAAAACCGAAATGCCCGAATATCAGCAGATAGTTGCCGATTATGTTGACCACGATCGCTCCCAGTATGAACCACATCGGAGTGCGAGTGTCGGTCATGCCGTTGCTGGTCTGCGAGAACGTGTTGAACAACGACATCGGCAGAAGTGTGGTGAGCAGTGTAACGTAATATGGCCGGATGACCGGAAGAAGCTCCTCAGGCTGGCCGAAGCGGTCGAGCCTGAAATAGAGCAGCGACATTATCAGGGTGAATGCAAGCGAGACAATAGAGTTGATCTGAAGGCCGGCACGGACGATCCTCCCGGTATCATACGGACGCCCCATGGTGAAGAGTGCGCCTACAAGCGGCGTTATGCCGGCGGCGAGTCCAGACAGCATCACCATCGGTATGAGAAAGACACTGTTGACGAATGCCGAGGCGGCAAGTTGCTCCACCCCGTAGGCACCCACCATAAGCGTGTCAGCGAAACTCATCACGATCACGCCGAGCTGGGTGAGCATGACAGGAAAACCGAGTTTAAGAAGTGCCGAATACTCTCCGCCGAAACGACGCAGGAATCCTGACCTTTTTACTGATACCGTCATTATTAATTAAGATATTTTTTGCTAACTTTGCAAAGTTACAAAACTTTTCGTGCAAAAGGATGTCTATGGCCAATAAATCTCATAAAAAGCAGACTTTCTCGTCAAAAGCAGGACTGATAGCCGCCACGGTAGGCTCTGCGGTCGGTCTCGGCAACATCTGGAGGTTTCCCGCCGAGACACAGGCGAACGGCGGAGCGGCCTTTCTGATCCTATACATGGGCTGCGTGATTCTGCTCGGCATACCGGTAATGCTCGCCGAGTTCTCAATTGGCCGTGCAGGACACAGCGATGCAGTAGGCTGTCTCAGAAACCTCGGCGCGTCAAAAGGATGGCGCGGAGTCGGGGCACTCGCCGTAATCGCCTCATATCTGATACTCTGCTTCTACATGGTCGTGGCCGGATGGACATGGGAATACCTCTGGCAGTCGGTAACCGGCGAACTGTTCGAAGGAGCCGGAGGCGATATGAAAGCCGTATTCGCCGCCAGAATGAAAGAATACATCTCGACGACGTGGAAACCGCTGTGGGCCACGTTCATCATGATCGCGGTCAACACCGGCATTCTCATATGCGGTGTGCAGAAAGGGATCGAGCGGCTCTCAAACATCCTTATGCCTCTGCTCTTTCTGCTGCTCGCTGTCTTCTGCGTCAAGTCTCTGAGTCTGCCCGAGGCAGCCGCTGGCGTAAGCTTCTTTCTGCATCCTGACTGGAGCGTCGTCACTCCGGGCACTCTGCTCAACGCGCTCGGACAGGCATTCTTCTCGCTGTCGCTCGGCATGGGCATTCTTGTGACCTATGCCTCTTATTTCCCGAAAGACACCCGCCTTACGCGGACTGCCATCACAGTGTCGCTTCTCGACATGCTCGTAGCGGTGATGATGGGTCTCATAATCTTCCCGGCCGTGATGACTTTCGACCTGCAGGGAGAGGGCATAGCCGGGGCGACACTTGTGTTTGTCACACTGCCCGAGGTGTTCATGCAGATGCCGGGCACGCGGGTATGGTCGGTGCTCTTCTTCCTGCTTCTCACGGTGGCCGCCCTGACCTCTACGATCTCGATAGCGGAGGTATCGGTGGCATTCATCCGCGACAGGTTCAGGATGTCGCGTACAAAGGCAGTGCTCGTCGTGATGACGCCACTGCTGCTGCTGAGTTCGGTTTGCTCGCTGTCACAGGGTGTGCTTTCGGGCGTCACAATCTCCGGACGCAACATATTCGACTTCCTCGACACTTTGGCCACAAACATGATGCTGCCGCTCGTGTCGATCGGCCTGTGCGTATGGCTCGGATGGTTCGCGCCGAAAGGACTGCTGAACTCGCAGCTTTCGAACCACGGCACCCTGCGGACATGGCTCATCGCCCCTGTCAGGTTCATAATACGCTATATCGCCCCTCCCCTCATCCTCATCGTATTCATATGTGCGTTCCTCTGACCCGCATACGCATATGATTTGAACACTTAATAAATATAAATGTCTTTTAGGGATATTGTTGGAATATATGGGATATTTTTGTTTTTGAGAACATTTCGGCACATATTTTTGTAATCTGATTAAGGACATACGGGCGGAGTTCCGCTCCGGAGTGACCGATATCCATATTGCCTTATCGCCGAAACTTATGAAGAAAATATCATGCATGGCACTGACGCTGTGCTCCTTGGCCATCTCCTCTCATTCATATGCAGGCACAGTCAGTCTCGACTCGTGCAGAAACATGGCGTTGCGTGCCAGCAAGTCGATCCGCATGGCCGACGAGGCCGTGAAGGGCGCGGGATACACCAGAAAGGCCGCAGCCGCCGCTTATCTGCCCGGAATCGACGCCGGCGCGAACTACATGTACAAGCAGCACAAGACAAGTCTGCTCAGCGAGGACGCCAAACTCCCCACCATGTTTTTCAACCCGCTGACCGGCAAGTATGACTATGACGTGGTGCTCGGTCTCGACGGCAAACCTGTCATAAATCCAGAGAACGGAATGCCGATTCCTGAAGTCGTGGCCGTGATTCCCAAAGACGCGCTGACCTTCGACACCCGCAGCATATTCGCCGGAGCGGTAACCCTGACACAGCCCGTCTTCATGGGCGGACAGATCAAGGCCCTCAACGACATAGCGCGTTACGCCGAGGAAGCTCTTGTGGCCACACGCAACAAGGTATCGCAGGATGTGATCTACGGTGTGGACGAAGCTTACTGGACTGTGGTCTCGCTGCGGGCCAAACAGCGGCTCGCCGAAAGCTTCGTCAACCTTGTCGACACTCTTCACTATAATGTGAACGCCATGCTTGAGGAGGGTGTGGCCACACGCGCCGACCTCCTCACTGTCGATGTCAAGCTCAACGAGGCGAAGATCATGCGCACCAAGGTCGACAACGGTCTTTCGCTGTCGCGAATGGCACTCGCCCAGACATGCGGACTCCCGATCGACTCGGAGATGACTCTCGACGACGAGGAAGCCACCGGAATCGGCGACGACATGCCCGATTATGTCTACAACATGGAGGATGTCTATGCGCGCCGACAGGATCTCGAGGCCCTGCGCAAAGGCATCGGCGTGCTGAAAGGACAGGAGAAGCTCGCGCTCGGCGACATGCTCCCGAAGCTCGGCATCGTAGGCGCTTACGCGTTCTCGACTCCCAACCTTGTCGACGGGTTCAGCCGCAGCATCAAGGGAGGATTCAGCATCGGCGCGACTCTGACCATACCGATATGGCACTGGGGCGCGAACTACAACAAATACCGCGCCGCCCGCTCGGCCACAAACGCACAGCGCATCCTGCTCGATGATCTTGAGGAAAAGGTGCAGCTTCAGGTGAACCAGGCGAAGTTCAAGTTTCAGGAGGCGTTCAGGACATACGACATGGCGAAGGCCAACATGACAAGCGCCGAGGAGAACCTCCGCTGCGCCGAGGCCGGATTCAAGGAGGGCGTGCTGACCGCCAACGACGTGATTCTCGCCCAGACAGGATGGCTTCAGGCCAACTCGGAGAAGATCGACGCCGAGATCGGCATCCGCCTCTGCAGCGTCTACCTCTCGAAAGTGCTCGGCACACTTCACGCCGAATAATCACATCTGCCACATCTGCAAATCATAATCCACCATGGAACAGAAAGATACATTCAACAATGCAAACGGCGGAGGCTATGCCCCGTCTCATTACGGTGCAGACGATCCGGAGGCCGTCTCGAAAAAAGACAAGGCTCTGATCCTGACCATCATCATCATCCTGCTCGTCATCGCGGCCCTGGCCGTGATAGGTTTCCTGTTCATCAAGCCCCAGCCCGACACGGTGCAGGGACAGGGTGACGCCACCGAGATCCGCATATCGGGCAAACTTCCCGGCCGCGTACGCGACATCTATGTCGAGGAGGGACAGCGCGTACACGCCGGCGACACGCTCGTGCACATAGTCAGCACACTTGTCGACGCGCAGTATGACCAGGCCGAGGCCATGGAGCAGGCGGCACAGGCCGCCAACGCAAAGGTCAACGCGGGCGCGCGGGTGCAGATAATCCGCTCGGCCGAGGATGTCTGGAAGCAGGCCCAGGCCGCGACCGGAATCGCCCGCAAGACCTATGAGCGCATGGAGGCTCTCTTCCAGAAGGGTGTGGTCAGCGCGCAGAAACGCGACGAGGCCAAGGCCGCATACGATGTGGCGAAGTCGGGCGAGTCTGCCGCACGCAACGCATGGGAACTGACAAAATCGGGCGCGCAGAAGGAGGATAAAGAGGCATCATCGGCAATGGTGAAAGTAGCCAAAGCCGGAGTCAGCAAGGCCAACGCCCTGCTTGAGGATCAGTATCTCACCGCGCCGTTCGACGGCGAGGTGACCGTGATCTACCCCCACGTCAGCGAACTCGTGGCCACAGGGGCTCCGGTCATGACGCTGCAGAAGGATGACCACTGGGCGGTATTCAACGTGCGCGAGACTCTGCTCAAGGATATCGAGGTGGGTTCGAAGCTCAAGGTGAGAATACCGGCACTCGACAAGGACACGGTGATGGAGGTGTTCTATATCAAGGATCTCGGCACTTACGCCAACTGGCAGGCCACAAAGGCCACCGGCGACTATGACGCCCGCACGTTCCAGATCAAGGCGCGTCCGGCCTCGCCCGTAAAGAATTTCCGTCCCGGCATGTCAGTGATATATCTCGGAGTCGAGAAATAACGGGCCATGACCATGAACAAGGAATCAGCGACATTGAAGACCGGAGCCGGGGCAATAATGGTCCGCTCTTTGGTGCAGATCGTGCGCCGTCCGCTTCTGTGGATCGCCATGATCGGGCTTCCGCTCTTCATGTTCCTGTTCGTCACGTCGATGTTCGAGAAGGGTCTGCCAACGCGGATTCCTGCAGCGATAGTCGACCGCGACGGCACTTCGCTGTCGCGCCAGATCACGCAGACTCTCGGCGGCATGCAGATGGTAGACCTCAAGGAGACACCGCAGTCATACACCGAGGCGCGCCATGCCATGCAGGAAGGCCGAATCTACGGTTTCTTCCTGATACCCGAGAATTTCGAGGCAGACCTGCTTTCGGGCCGTTCTCCCGAAATATCGTTCTACACCAACATGGTTTATTTCGTGCCCGGTTCGCTGCTGTTCAAGACATTCAAGGCTACTGCGGTCTACACTAAGGCCGGGGTCGCCGTGTCGGTGGCGCAGTCGGCCGGACAGGATCCGGAGACCGCAGCCCCACTGCTCCAGCCGATCAATATCGCCGCGCGGCCCATAGGCAACCCTCAGCTGAACTACGGCATATATCTTGCCAACTCGTTCATTCCCGCGGTGCTTCAGCTTATGATAATGCTCGTCACGGTCTTCTCGCTCGGTCAGGAGATAAAACGCCACACCTCTACACGGCTGTTGCGCATGGCGCGCGGGTCGATATTCCGCGCTGTCTACTCGAAGCTGCTGCCGCAGACGGTGATATGGTGGGTGATGGCCATATTCATGGTGTCGTGGCTATATAAGTACAACCACTTCACCATGCAGGGGTCATGGGGATGGATGATACTGTCGGAACTCCTCTTCGTGATGGCGGCGCAGAGTTTCGCGCTGTTCGTGTTCGGACTGCTGCCCAACCTGAGGCTGTCGCTGTCGGTGTGCGCGCTGACGGGCATACTCAGTTTCTCGATCGCCGCATTCTCGTTCCCGGAGGAGAGCATGTATCCCGCCATGAACATTTTCAGCTGGCTCATGCCCGTGCGCTACAACTTCCTGATTTACGCAGACCAGGCCCTCAACGGACGCGACATATTCTATTCGCGCATATGGTATGTGGCCTACATAGCCTATATCATACTGCCCGTCACGGTGATGTGGCGAATAAAGAGGTTCATGGCAAAACCCATTTACGCACCTTGACAATGAAAAGAATCAGAGAGTTTTTCGGAGGAATATTCAGGGTCTACTGCCGCGAGTTCAGGCTCGTGCTGAGGGATCCGGGCATAATACTGTTCCTGACATTCCTGCCGCTGGCCTACCCGGTGATATATTCACTCATCTACAATCCGGAGCTTGTGAAGGATGTGCCGATGGTGGTGGTCGACAACGACCGTTCGCCGCTCAGCCGCCGGCTTGTGCGCGAGATCGACGCATGCGACCAGGCCCGCGTCATTGGCTATGCCGCAGATCTTCCTGAAGCCCGCAGGGCGATGGACAGCCACAAGTGCTTCGCCATTCTTGAGATACCGGGCGGTTTCGGCCGGAAGATAGGACGGTCGGAGTCTGCGTCGGCCGCGATGTATTGCGACATGTCGCTGCTGCTGCGCTACCGCGGATTTCTTGTCGCCGCCACCGAAGTGATGCAGTCGATGGGGGGGGAACTGCTCACTGAAAAAATCGACCTTGTCGCCCCGCTCGCCGAGACTGTCGTGACCGAAGACCTGCTCCCGATCGAAAACATCTCTATGGGCAACATCCGCAACGGCTTCGACTCGTTCATCATGCCGGGCGTGCTGATACTCATACTCCACCAGTGCATCGTGCTCGCTTTGGGCATGGCGGGAGGAGCGCGCCGGGAGAAGGCATCGGCAATCGGCTACAACCCTCACAACAACGCCCGCTACATACCGGCCACCATGATCGGCCAGATGCTCTGCTACTCGACTCTGCTCGCACTGCCGGCTCTCTACATGATCCACTATGTGCCGCTCATGTTCCGCTTCCCGATGGAGGGCAATCTTCTTGAGGAGATGGCGTTCCTTATGCCGATGCTGGCGGCATGTTTCGGCATCGGCTTCGTGCTTCAGGCCTTCACCACCGAACGTGAGTCGGTGTTTGTGAGCTGGGTTGTCACATCACTGATCTTCCTGTTGCTGTCGGGTCTGATCTGGCCACGCTATGACATGTATGGCGTCTGGAAGGCGATGTCAGACATTTGCCCGGCCACATGGGCCGTCGAAGGTTTCGTGAAGATGAACTCCAATGGCGCAGCTCTCTGGCAGGTGCGCCACGAGTATCTTATGCTCTGGCTCAACGCAGCCGGATGGCTCACCGCCGGATACTGCGCCCAGCGATGGTGCGTGCTTCCTGCCATATACGGAAAATCACGAAAGTCCGTTGATAAGGAAGTACTGCCGACCAGATCATGAAGCTTTCAGAAAAGATACTGTACCGTCTTACATATGCGCTGCTGAGGGGAATGTCGCTTATTCCGCTGCGACTGCTGTATGCCTTCTCCAACTTCGTGTCGATGCTGCTTCACAGCGTGATACGCTACCGACGCCGGGTCGTCGAGGCGAACCTGTCTTCATCTTTCCCCGAGAAGAGCCGGGAGGAGATCAGCAGCATCGCCCGCGGATTCTACCGCTTTCTCACCGACTACGCTTTCGAGACCGTCAAGCTGCTCGACATGAGCGAGGCCGACATGCGCCGGAGGCTGCGCGTGGAAAATCCTGAAGCCGTCGACGCGGCTGTGGCGCAGGGCCGGAGTGTCACCCTTCTGCTCGGGCATTACTGCAACTGGGAATGGGTCAGCTCGCTACCGCTGCGGTTCGCTCCTGACACCACGTGCGCGCAGGTCTACCACCATCTGCATTCGCACGTCATGGATCGCATCTTCATGAAGATACGCACCCGGTTCGGGGCCAACAACATCGAGATGGCCGACATAATGCGGAGCCTGATCGGATGGAAGAAGGAGGGTCGGCCGTCGGTGACAGGCTTCATAGCCGACCAGGCACCCTGGCTCGACGTGCATCTCTTCGTCGATTTCCTCAACCACGACACCGGCGTCTACACCGGACCCGAACGCATAGCGAGGTTTCTCGACTCCGAGGTGCTTTTCTGCCACATGTCGCGCCCGCGCCGGGGAGAATACGCGCTGCGGTTCGTCAACATCACCTCGCAGCCGAAGAAGGAGGAGACATTCTCAATTACACGCCGCTATTTCGAGCTTCTCGAAGCCAATATCCGCGAGGCTCCGCAATACTGGCTCTGGAGTCACCGCCGCTGGAAGCGGAGCCGGGCAGACTTCATGGAGTATTGGGGGAACCAGGCGGAAAGTCGTCTTTCGCGGCTCTGACATTGCGGCCCGTAACAGCACGTTTTAGGATTTTTCGCCGACATTGATTAACTTTGCAGTCCGAACAGGACCCGGCGTCATCGCGACTCCGGTCCACACAAGCACTTACTTATGAAAGAACTCATATCTTTCCTGAAACGATACGCCTCTCCCTACAAGCGCGACATAGCGCTCAGCATACTCTTCAACCTTCTCACCGCGTTCTTCACGCTCTTCTCGTTCGCGTTCATCATCCCGATCCTGCAGATGCTGTTCGGGCTCAGCGACACGCAATACGCACACATGGCATGGGGCGACGCATCGGCCAAGGATGTGGTGATCAACAATTTCTACGCCTTCATGGGCAACATGATCGAGAGCCGGGGAGCCTCGTTCACGCTCGCCATGCTCGGCATAACGCTCGTCGTGACGTGTCTGCTCAAGGTCATGACAGCCTACCTGAGCGAGTTCTTCACTATCCCGCTCCAGAACGGTGTCGTGCGCGACATACGCCGCGAGATGTACGACAAGATCGTGTCGCTGCCGATCGGATTCTTCACCTCAGAGCGCAAGGGCGACATAATGGCCCGTCTGTCGGGCGATGTGCAGGAGGTGCAGAACTCGGTGATGGCCAGCCTCTTCTCGCTTGTCAAATACCCCATAATGATCATAGCCTGTCTCGGCATGATGATCGTGATAAGCTGGAAGCTCACCATCTTCGTGTTTATCATGCTCCCCTTCATGGGGGGCATAATGGGAGCAGTGGGCAAGAAGCTGAAAGCCAAGTCGCTCGCATCGCAGAACAAATGGGGCGAGATCCTCTCCAACGCCGAGGAGACCATCGGCGGTCTGCGCGTCATCAAGGCTTTCAACGCCGAGAAGATGATGGAACGCCGCTTCGCGCGCCAGACCCAGGACTTCTACCGCATCAACAACAGTGTGAGCCGCCGCACCGCGCTCGCCCACCCCATGAGCGAGTTTCTCGGCACCACGGCGGTGGCGATCATCCTCTGGTTCGGAGGCAGCCTTATTCTTTCGAACACCTCCGATATCGACGGCCCGACATTCATCTACTACATGGTGATGTTCTACAGCATGATCAACCCCGCCAAGGATCTCTCGAAGACTTCTTACACAGTCCGCAAGGGCATGGCCGCCAAGGAACGCATCGACAAGATCCTCGACGCGGTCAACCCGATAGCCGATCCCGACAAGCCCGCTGATCTCCCGGCCGCGCAGTCGGGCAAAAGCGGAGTCACGCTGCGCAACGTCACTTTCGGATATACCGGCGACCGCGACGTGCTGCGCAACATATCGCTTCAGGTCAATCCCGGCGAGACGGTGGCGATCGTCGGCCAGTCGGGATCGGGCAAGTCGACGCTCGTCGATCTGATCCCCCGCTTCTGGGATGTCGAGCAGGGCGAGATTCTTGTCGACGGCGTCAACGTCAAGAATCTCCGGGTCAAGGAACTCCGGTCACTCATGGGCAATGTCAACCAGGAGGCGATCCTCTTCAACGACACAATCTTCAACAACATCGCTTTCGGCGTCGAAGACGCCACGATGGAGCGCGTAGCCGAGGCCGCCAGAATCGCCAACGCCCATGACTTTATCATGGAGACCGAACATGGCTACGACACCGTGATCGGCGACCGGGGATGCCGGCTGTCGGGCGGACAGCGGCAGCGCATCAGCATAGCCCGTGCCATCCTGAAAGACCCCGCCATCCTGATCCTCGACGAGGCCACTTCCGCTCTCGACACCGAAAGCGAGCGTCTCGTGCAGGAAGCGCTCGACAAACTGATGAAAGACCGCACCACCATCGTGATAGCCCACCGCCTGTCGACCATCGTCAACGCCGACAGGATCTGCGTGCTCCACGAAGGGGAGATAGCCGAGACCGGCACGCACGACGAACTGCTCGCCCGCAACGGCATATACAAGAAACTCGTTGACATGCAGCAGGTGTGACGCATTGTCCGCGTCGCACACCTGACTAAGACCAAACAAATCCGGATCATGGAAGAAGAAAATAAAAACAGACCCGACATCGACAAGGAGTGGGCCGACAGGCTCGGAATGGATTTCGATCCCGAACTTGCTGAAAAAGCCGCGAAATCACCAAGACCCGACGAACTGCCTCCGGTCTACGTCATGCAGGAGGGCACGACGATACCGCCCCGCGTGCCGCAGGAACCGATGCCGCCCACTTATCTTGTGTGGGCCATCGTGGCCACTATATGCTGCTGTCTGCCGGCCGGAGTGGCGGCGATAGTGTTCAGTTCGCAGGTAAGTTCCCGCTATTATGCCCGCGACTACGAAGGGGCACGCCGCGCCTCGCGTCAGGCCGAGATCTGGATCATCGTCTCGATCGTGGCCGGAGTGATCGTCAACGCGCTCTATATGCCACTCTCGCTCCTGATGCCGCAGTGAACCGGAGCAAACTCCTGAGTCTGGCGGCACTGGCCATTGCCGCAGCCATCGCGGCGGCATATTATTTCTGGAATCCCGCCTCATCGGAATGGGCGCCCAAATGCGCGTTCCACGCGCTGACCGGACTCGACTGCCCCGGCTGCGGAAGCCAGCGAATGCTCCACGCGCTTCTGCACGGCGACTTCCGTAGTGCCTGGAGCGCAAACCCGTTCATGATCTGCGCTCTGCCGGTGATCGCGCTGATGCTCTGGTCTGCCTCGGCAAGAACCCGGTTTCCGCGCCTTTACGCCCTCCTCAACTCCCCGGCGGCAATAGTCTCGGCGGTTGTTCTTCTCACAGGATGGACCATCGCCCGCAATTTGATCTGAAAACCGGTCGGTCTCACCGACTCCGAAATATCATGACAAAACAAACAGACTCCATGACTCGGCCCATATTCATAATCGGTTACATGGCCTGCGGAAAGACAACTTTCGGGAAGGCTCTCGCGCAAGCCGTCGGAAAGCAGTTTATCGACCTCGACTTCTATATCGAGCAGAGATTCCACACTACCGTATCTCGCATCTTCGCCGAGAAAGGGGAACAGGAGTTCCGCCGCATCGAGAGCGCGATGCTGCGCGAGGCCGGAGAATTCGAGAACACCATTATAGCCTGCGGAGGCGGGACACCCTGCTTCAACGGCAACATGGACTACATGCTTGAGCGCGGACTGACCCTCTTTCTCGACACGTCGGCAGAATGCATGACGCGGCGTCTTGTTGAAAACAGCTCGCGCCGTCCGCTTATGGCCGGAAAGACTCCCGAAGAAGTGCGCGAGGCTGTGGCCGACGGTCTCACCGCCCGTTTGCCCCACTACTCTCGGGCGACGATACGCTTCTCCGGTGACGATCTTGAAGACCGCCGCCAGATAAGCGTATCCATAAAAAAATTTCTCGCCGCCCACCCGGAAATCATCTCCTGAAAGACAGCAGCCCTGTCACCAGACGAGACGCGATACGGACGTGCCGATTCTTACAATATAGACTCCGTGCGACGGAAGTTCGAGACTGCCTCTGTGCGATCTTGCGAGTGCCCGCCCGTCGGGAGTATACACGTCATAGACCGCGTGCATGTCAGAGGGAGAAAGCACACCGTTCGATATTCCGAACCGACATCCTGCAGCCGCCACAAACGGTACTGACGCGCCCGGAGCCGCCACAAAACGCACACAAGGAGACTGATCGCCGACAACGATCCCGTCGCAGGCTCTGACCCATGCCACATATTCCTTTCCTTCCTCCAGACCATCAAGTTCAATCGATGTCGCCCCGGTTTCCAGGCCGTCATATGAAGGATTCACACTGTCAGCAAGATCTCCCTGGAGCGAGAGTGTCACATCATCGAAATAGACTCCGTTTCCGCTTCCGGAGGTGGCAGTGATTACCATCTGGCGCACTCCGCCCGGCAATATGAAAGACATGAGCCCGCCTTCATCAGAATCTATATCCGCCGCTCCGACAGGATAAAGAGTCCCACCCGGATGAACGCCATAAAACTCCAGTCTCGCCATTGACGCGCTGACTGCGCGTGCCCAGAACGACACGGATCGTATATCACGGTCAAAAGATGAGGTCCACAGGTAGTCGCCCGGCTCGCTCATAAGGAGCGACGGGGCTGATTCTCCGTATGTTCCCGCGCCGTTGCTCATTGAACCCATATAGTCCCATCCCGCTGGCACTCGCCGCTGGCTGAATGTCACAGGTTCTGTCATTGCCTCCTCTGCGTCACGGCAGGCAGCCACCGTGAGCAGATAGTGTGTGGCGTCCTCGACCGCCGACCAGCGTAGAGTGTTGTCAGCTTCATATCTGATATGGGGCATCGATCCGGGAACACCGCCCTCTGAGGTCATGACCGCAAACGAAGCCGGTTCGGAAACGTTGCGGTTGTCAGCATTATAGACCCTCACACTGTAGACCGATACCGGAGAAAGACCCGAGACTTTTACCTGATTTCCCGGTTCGATTGTCGCGAAACTGTAACCGGGCAACATGACCGTTCCGAACACCTCGTTTTCCTCGTCATAATATCCTTCAAAAACCGACATTGCCATGCGTGATGCCCCGCTATCGCCGCCGTAGCTGTCAGCGGGCGTTGGAACAGATATTACGAAGTAATCGCCACCCGTCTCGTCGACTGCGGCCACAGGCGGCTCGATGAAAAGCCGCGAGTCTTCGCCGTGTCCATCTGCTACAGTCATGACAACCAGACCGTCGGCCTCCTCGGTGACATACGATATGTCAAGAGGCGTGCGGCGTCCGCGCGAATCGACAAACGACGGTGTGCCGTCGGCAGTGAACCCGAAAACTGCGGATGAACCGGGAAACGGATCTCCGCCGTCAGTCTGCTCCCCGCCGATGCCATCTGCCTCCACAAGATCGACATGCTGGTCCATAGGGTCGTTGTTGACTATGTTGGCGCGCCACAGAGATTCCTCATAGTTGATGTGCCATACTAGCATTCCCGAACCCGGGAGCCACGTATCGAACCCCTCCTGCTGACGGTTCTCGAAAAGAAAATATTCCCACGGGCGTTCAGGATCAACAGTAATACGATATGTATTGCCATGCGCCGACAGAGGGAGCATTCTTATCTCCTCGCCCGACGTGACATCGACCGGCTTCTGCCATTCGAGCGCATAACGCTCATATGCCGAATAAAGGGGCGGCGTACGCCCGTTGTTGTTGTACGGGCCCTGATCCATAAGCGAATAGCGCCCCGGAGTGAGAGATCCGGTGTAGGAAGTGGCGTAAAGGTCCGGAAGCCCGAGCACGTGGCTGAATTCATGGCACATAGTGCCGATGCCCGCCATCTGTCCGCCCGGATAGGTAAGTTCGTTCGAACATGCGTAATGCCCCACAAGCACACCATCGACCATGAGAGGATCCTCAGCGGAATATCCGACATCCCACGCATGAGGCCATATGCGCCATGACTCGGCTCCTTCGTTCTCGCCATAGCCGGCGTAAAACACATAGACATTGTCGATCGTTCCGTCGCCGTCACAATCATACTGTGAGAAATCGACAGTGTCGTCAAGAATGCGGCATGCGTCGAGCACCATGCGGGCAGGGTTGGCATCGGTTGTCATACCGCCTCGGTTCTCTCCGTAGAACGCGCATTTCTCCGGCAGAGTGACCGGACCGTACACATCGAACTCGGGCATGAAAAGACCGTTGCTCGACTCCATGAAATAATCGCGTGCAGATCCGGAGAAGCCGAACCCCGAGAATCCGGGTTCGTTGAGAATTGACACCATGTCTTCATAAGGGGTATCGCTGAAACTCCAGTCCAGATCAGAGAAGGCCACAAGTATCACAAGGACTTTCTGTCTGCCCTCCGAGGGAAATTTCCTAATGTCGTGTCCGTCGGAATTATCCCATTTCGACACTCCCTGAAACGCCGCCTTGCGTTGACCCGGCTTCGGACCGACGGCAAACGGAGACACCGACATTGCCGCTTTGCGACGGTTTTCATAAGCTTTCTCCGGAATGATCCCGGCTTTCGCCCCGACGCATTCCGGATTCTCAACTCGCATGTCAGCCACACTGACAGCCGTCAGTCGGCCATCGTTGCCCACAAGCCGGAATATCCCCGACTCGTCGCGGTCGGCAGGATAACCGTCTTCAGTCAGAAAACAGTGAAACTTCTCATCTCCTACAGGCGTGAGCGTCACCTCTGTGCCGTCTGGCTGACGTATCTCTACCGGCTGCCGGCGAGCCGGAACCGCAAGACACTGCGACGCGACCGAAATACCCGACAGCAGGAGTGCCGACAGACGCAAATTATATATGTTCATATTCAAGCTGGTTTTAGGTTTCTATATTCAGCAGGTTTATATCATTTTGCACATAATAGTACATTCTGCTTAAATCTCACACAAAGAACCGAAGCCAACTTGACCACAAAGTTAATCAAATTTATCATATCTCACGCATATTGATAAATTTATTTCGCACTTGAGCTTCTTTTTCCATCCGCACAGCCGGCAGCATACGCAAACAAACGAAACCGCACAATCTCACGGCAAAGACAATTAAAAATAATTATATTTTTATTTCGCTATATATCAACAT
>VSPN01000025.1 GCA_009775355.1 Muribaculaceae bacterium | reverse complement strand
AAAACAGCACCGCCATAGGGCGACCACGCTCCATTTTCAGCTTGATAAATCAAGCCATTAACTGAATATCCCTATATTAGGGTTTTCCCTTGCTGACGACGTTTTTACGCAATCCGAGAGCGCGGAGATCCGAAGGCGCAGAGGCTTCGCGTCGTGGGCATAGGCTTCACCGCTAAGCCCTCTGCGCTCTCCGCGTGAGGTTTGTGCCGACGACAGCGGAGCGGGGGGAGGGTTAATCGGGCGAGGCGGTTTTATGGTTATTTAGTAATTGTGACGCAAAGAGTTAAACCGAGGTTAAAGATGACGACAGCATTAATCGTTCATCTGTTATATCAGTCAAAGATGCGTAACAAAGATTTAACTGATTGCATGATGCGGCGTCACAACAGACCGCATGGTTATCACAGCGCCGCCTCAGCATCTGACATCAAAAATTAATATGATCATGATGAAAAAGAAAGTATTGACTCTCGCTCTCGCGGCATTCGCCCTCTCTCCTCTCGCAGCTGCCGCACAGAACACATCCGGCACCGTGACAACCGTAAGCAAGGAAAGCGTGAAGTGCGTGATGCCCGCCAAGAAGGAATGCACAGGCAAGGCCCGCTGCGCAGCCAAGGCTGACCGCTATGAGGGCCTCGACCTCACCGAAACACAGCTCACACAGCTCCGGCAGCTCGACAGCAGCCGCAAAGAGGCCGGCAAGGAACGCATGAAGACAGCCAAAGAGAACCGACAGGCCAACGATTCCATGCGCCGCGCCGAACGGAAGGCCGAGAAAAAGGCATATCTCGAGCAGGTGAAGGCCATCGTCGGTCCGGAGCAGTATGTTGTCTTCCTTGAGAACATGTATGTCAACGGAGGGCAGCAAGGGCGCCACAAGGCCGCAACCTTCCGGAAGAACGTCAAGAAAGCCCACAGCTCACATGACAGCAACAAGAGACGCAAAGGCCATGACGGAAGCCGTGTGAAAGCGGCAAGGACCGCCACAGCCAACACAGTCGCCACAGCCGCCACAGCCGGAAAATCGTAAACAGACTCATGCTCCGTCATATCACAGGAACGCGATGAATCGCGTTCCTGTGATATTATACGCACTATCATGCACACATTCTTTACTGACATAAAAGCCTGATCTTCGCACTCAAGTATCGCTTCTGCCATGTAGAGACTGACAGGAGAGGCGGAGGAGCCCCGCCTCTCTGACTGACGAGCGACGCGCGCTACAGCAGAATAAAGCGATATAGGCGGCGGCACAGGCCTGGGCAGTAGTTTTGCGGCAAAAAAACGATATGGGAATAAATTACCGTAGAATCCGCCGCAGATACTGGCCGGACCGGCGGCAGGCCGACAGACGCCCGGCTGCCCGGGGCCTCAGGGGAGTGTGGTCCGCGGCGGCGGTCATCGCGCTCTGCGCTTCGGCGGCGTGCACACGCCGCATATATGTGCCGGTGGAGCGTGTCTCCCGCGACTCTGTGACGAACCTGCGACTCCGCGCCGACACTCTGATCGAGCGCGACTCGGTCTACATAGCCATCAGCGGCGACACGGTGGTGCGCGAGGTCTACCGCTGGCGCACCCGCACCCGGACACGCACCGACACCCTCTACCGCACGCTCCGCGACACGGTGCCGGTGGTCATCGCGCCCACGCGTGAGCGTGGCGACACGTCTTCTTGGCGCACGCGCCTCCGGCAAGGACTTGAGGCAGTGAAATGGGCGACACGCGCGATATTCATCTTTCTTGCCGCCCGCTGGGCGATCCGCCGCCTTCGCGCCCTCCGCCACCCGCAGTAGACAGCCTCACTCGCGCAACCGGATGTCGGGCGGGGCGAGGTGTCGGCGGTAGAAGCCGCCGCCGGTGGCCACGAAGTTGTTGTAGTAGGGCTGGGAGGGGTCGGCGATGTGTCCCATCATCGACAGGTACTTGCGCGTGCGCTCGCCGCGCCATACGCAAGCCTCCTCGTGAAGCGTGAATACGACCGACCACACCGACGAGAAACTCCCCGCGAGCAGCACGGCCACAAACGCCCGTCTGACCGCCCGGGACATCGAGGCGGTTTCGGCGGCACGCCGGCATACAAGCGCCGCAGTCATCACAACAGCCGGCAGAGAGATGCGCCACGCCAGATCGGGCGTCCTGCCCACTCCGGCAAGCGATATGACCACACACATGGCCACAAGCGACCAGTATAGCCCGTCGCGCCGCACATAGCGCCAGATGAAGATGACAAACGCCCCGAACGACAGTGCGTAATATGCCGCCGCCAGCAGAAGAGCCTCCGCCACGGGCGTATCGGGATAAGCGCGGCGCAGAGCCGACCCGCTGTTGTTCTGCAGCAGGAAGAACGAGGTCAGGAGCGCGAACAGCAGTCCGGCGACGTTCTCGACCGTCAGCGCCTGGCGGAAACCGCGCAACAGTCTCGCCGTCACCCAGGGCGCGACGGCGAGAGCCGGAATCGGAGCGAACGCCGGCAGCATGCCGAACAGCAGCATCAGACGCCCCGTATCGCGCCGCCCATGCATGAGCAGCGACATGAACACCCAGACGGCGATGCCCTGATTGTAGATGAAATTATAGATCACCGGATTGGCCGAAGCCGCGAAGCGGCCCGACGTCGTGCTCAGCCACATGAGCTGCGCGGCCCAGGGATCCTCGAACACCGAAAAGCTCTCATCGCTGAAGAAAAATGCCGTCACCACATCCATGGCGTTGAAGCCTATGAATACGAGCAAAACCCGCCACAGCATCCTGCCACCCGACATGCTGAAGATGAATCCGAGCGCGATCCACGTTCCCCACGCGGCATAGAGAACCTGGGCCGCGTCGCCGGCGGCGATCAGGCCGGTGGCCTTCGACACGACGGCCGACGGAAGCCAGAAGGCGAAATAGTAGCAGAGCATCGGCGCGCCGTCACCCCCGTAGGCCACAGGCCACTCGCGGCGCGCGAGGTCGAAGAAGACTCCGTTGCGCCAGGCATGGTCGTTGGGAAGCTGGGCCACAAAACCGCCGATGCCGCACACCAGCACATAGGCTATGACCGCCGCGGCCATAAGCCATAAGCGTTTGCGCGATGCCGACACCGCCGAATACCCTCCGTCCGGCAGCTCCTCACGCGCCGCCGGACGGCACAGTCTCACGAAACTCCAGACCAGCAGACCGGCCACGGGCAGAGCCACCTCCCATCTGAACCAGAAAAGGAGGAAAAGCAGGGCAGGCATCATCAGCCACACATATCCCTGCAGCACGAGCGAGCGCGGATCAGTCTTCATCCCCTCCCCTTTCATCATCGGTGCATTGCGGCGGGCGGCGCATCATGTGGCGCGTATAGAAACTCTCGCCCGTGGCAATGAAGTTGTTGTAATGATAATTGTATTCCGTATCGTCGAGACGCCCCATAAGATATATGAGTTTCGGGCCGGAGTCTCTGTACTTTTCAATCTCGCTCAGAGCCATGTCGACCATATAGCAGGTGTCATACGTACCGAGGAGCATCACCGCCGGGAGCGCCACCTTTTTCCAGACCGTCAGCACGCGCCAGCGGCGCAGTTCGCCGAGAAGCATATACGTGAGCATGATGGTCAGAGGCATTGCCGCGCGGCGGCCGAGGTCGTCGGAATCGCCGAGCGAGAGGAAAGGGAGCAGGAAGGCGGTGGCGAGCATGATCCAGAAAGTGGTGTTGAGGCACACCCTCTGCCACACAAGCGGCACGCAGACGCCGAGGCAGAGCAGAAAGAGCACGCCGAGCGCGAAGATGGCCGCCGGACCGGCGGTAGCCGTCGGGGCGGTGGAGGCGGCGTTGTTGTTGGTCATGTAGAACAGTCCGGTGGCGGCGGTGACTGCAAGGCCGGCGGCGTTGGAGAACGTCAGCGACCGCTTCCCGCCCCGTACGAGCCAATAAAGCACCGCCACCGATATTCCCACGCAAGGCAGCGGCGAGAAGAGAAAGAGAAACGATGCCGGCAGCAGCAGCGAGCCCGGATCACGGCGGCGGCGCCAGAGAAGCGGGAGAGCCACCCAGAGCGGTATGGTCTGGTTGAAGATCATGCGCAACTGAGAGGTGAGCGAGAATGTCATATAATAGGCATAGACATCTTCGGGGCAGGCGAGTCCGATGACGCGGGCGACAGGTTCCCGAAAGTATCCGAACACTATGGAGTCGCAGAATCCGGTGAAGAGCATGACCGGCAGGATCCACCACCGGGCGCGTCCGCCGAGGCGGCTGACCACGAACGAGTAACCGATCGTCATTCCCCACCAGCCCCAGAGGAGCTGTGCCATGTCGCCCGGCATGATGTAGCCGGTGATACGCGACACGACCGCCGCCGGGAGCCAGAAGCCTATATAGTAGCAAAGCAGAGTGGGCGATTCGGGGTCGTAGACCACGGGCCAGTCGCGGCGGGCGAGGTCGAAGAAGACGGCGTTGCGCCACTGATAGTCCCAATGCTGGGCCACAAATCCCCCCATGCCGAGAAAAACGAGCACGAGCAGCAGTGCGGCGATTGCCGCTGCGTATCCGGCGGAGAACCTGACTCCGCGCCATTCGCCTGCCGACGGATCGCCGGAATTTCTGTTGAGCGAGGTTCGGAATTGCCTCACGGCCGCCCACACGATTGCGACGCAGAGCGGCAGAGCAATATACCACCGCATCCACCCGCAGAGAAACAGGAGCATGGGGAGTCCGAGCCATACTATGGCCTGGATATCGAGAGATCGCAGTGTGATCGTTTTCAACCGGCAGGAATCAGCAGTCATAAGCATTTGCGGTCATGGATGCGGCAATAGCCGACTGACCTAAAGCAATTACGTAAGAACCGGCACAATTATTGCGTATCAGGTCGCGGGGCTTGCTTCGATGGGCTCCCGCATAGGGACGCGGAGGCGCAGAGGCGACGCGGCGGTGGTCAACGCCTCAGAGAGGCGCTGCTCCCGGGCGGCGGGCGGTTTTGCGTTGTGGGCGTTTTTTGCTAACTTTGCCGACATGAGGATGAAACTTAGATCTGACAGCGGATCCGGACTCGGCGTGATCGCCGCAGTCACGGCTCTGATGCAACTGCCGGCGGTGTTGTGCGGATTCGAGCTCTGCGACTCCGGCTTCTACATGACCTTCTACGACAACATCTTTACTCATCCCGAAGCCACGGGCTACAACTTCATGTACTACCTCAGCGGACTCGCCGGAGGCGCGGTCGCCGCCATGACCGGAGGCTCGATACTCGCCTTGCGCCTGGCCGGCGCGCTATGCAACGTGCTCTGCACTTGCCTTGTCTGGAATCTGATCCGCGTGCCGCGACGATTCATCGCCGTTCTGATCACGTCGCTGCTCGTCACCGCCGGAGCGTGGGGCTCCCCGCTGACATTCTACAACGATCTGCTCACCATCCTCCTCGCCCTGATGTCGCTGACACTGCTCGCGAAAGCTCTCAGCCACGATTCGCGCGAAGAAAGATCCACTCGCCGACGCACCGCCGCACTACTGCTGCTGTCGGGTGCCGCCGCCGGCATCAACACCCTCACTCGCATCCCCAACGTGCTTGAGATCTTTTTCGTGATCCTGATCCCCCTGCCCGCACGCAGAGACACGGCCCGCAGCTCACTGGCATGGCTCGGGGGCTGGATGGCCGGACTCTCCGCCGGACTTCTTGCCGCCGCCGCGTGCGGCCACCTCCCCCTGCTCGCCGACACCATACGCGACCTGCTCGACACCGCCGCCACCCCCGGCGCGGAATCCACCCACGGCCTGTCGAGCCTCGTGGACGCCCAGATCTCATCATGGGTCAGTATCGGCAAAACCGCCCTGAAACTCATACTGCTATACGCCGCGTGGCTCCTGACCCTGCGTGCCACCGCAAAAAGCGCGACAAGACTCGCGGCGGCAATACGTCTCACGGCGGGCGCGGCACTCACCGCCGCAGCCATATGGGTACTCCTCCGTGCCGACATAATGACCGCTCTGACAGCGACGGCAGTGACCGGAGCCGCGCTCGCCCTGCGCTGCCGCGACCTGAGGATTCCGGCAGCTGCAATGCTGCTGATGACATTTATACTCCCTCTCGGTTCGGACAACGGCATCTACAACGCCGGCACCCCGATACTGTGGGGGACGCTCGCCGTCGCCGTGACTTTCTACCGACAGACGGCGAAAGGCGCGACACTGCTCTGCGCGGTCGCCCTGCTCGCCACATGCGCGGCAAGCCTCGCGGCGGGAGGAACATACTTCGACGACACCCCGATGAGCCGGATGACAGGGCGCATAGACTCCCCCACCGCCGCCGGCATACGCACATCGCCAGCCCGCGCCGCGAGGATAAACGCACTGACCGACTCGCTGCGGCGGCACACCTCGCCGGGCGACACGCTGCTCGTCTACGGTTCGGCTCCGATGCTCAACCACCTCACCGCAACAGTGCCCGCAATCGGATGCTCATGGCCCGAGCTGCTTTCCGCCGCACAACTGGAGCGTAGACTCGACACCCGCTCCGCGCCGCAATATATAATGGTGCTGCGGTTCAAGACACTCGGAGCCACGCTGGGCACACCCTCACAAGATTTCGCCCTCGGACACGACACGCCCCAGGGGCGCTTCCACACCCCTGCCAAATCAGCCGTCATGGCCCGCTACATAGAAAAAAAACACTACCGTGCGGTGTCCGAAAACGCCGATTACACGTTATATATAAGAACGCGCCCCGCCCCTGCCCCCGCACGGTGAGAGCGGCCCCGGACACACAGCCTGCAATGAGACCGAAAAAAGACATAATCGTAGCCGGATGGTTTCTGCTCGTCACGCTGCTCCTCGGCGGCGCGGCCTGGTGGGCGTGGCACACCTATGTCTCCACTCCCCCCTATGTCGATCCGGAGCGGTTTCCCGTGCGCGGCTTCGACATATCGGCCCACAACGGCTACGCCAACCTCAACGCTGCCGCCCGCGCCGGTTACGACTTCGTGTTCATCAAAGCCTCCGAAGGCACCGACTTCCGCGACGAGAACTTCGCGCTCAACTATCAGAAAGCCCGCCACGCCGGCCTCAAGACCGGTGCCTACCACTACTTCCGCTTCGACCGCGACGGCATCGAACAGGCTAAGAACCTGCTGCGCGTCACCGGCAACCGCCCCCTCGACCTCGGACTCGCCATCGACGTCGAGGAGCACGGCAACGCCCGGGGCGTCGACCCCGACACCGTGCGCGCCCGGCTGCAGCTGATGGTGGAATACCTCAACCTGCGTGGCCACAGCGTGACACTCTACTCCAACCGGGCCGGCTACGAAAAATACCTCCTGCCTGACTTCGAGGGGGCCAGGCTATGGATCTGCCAGTTCACCGACAACTCCGCCAACAGCGACTGGACCTACTGGCAGCACGACCACCACGGCAAAGTGCCCGGCATACGCGGCGACGTCGACCTCAACGTCTTCAGCGGCTCGCGCGCCGACTGGGAACGCCACCTCCGCGGCGCGGAATAATTTACATATGTTAATAATATCGCAATCCAGCAGCATTTTATTCACAATATTTTTGCATTTAACAACTTTTAAACTAAATTTGCGAAAGAGCCTTGCACGCTCAAAAGCCTCACTTTACAAGAGGAAGCCAATAACAAACCTTAAACCTATAACAAACCTTAAACCTATCAAATTATGAAACGGACAACGTTCCCGATCCATTCAATATTTCTTATAATATTGTGGATTTCAGGCGTTTATCCCCCTTCGACAACCAGAGCGGAGGATAAACCCCACACAGAAAGCCAAAGCCTGTCACCCTCACTGCGTCAGACAGAAATGGCCTGTTCGGAGATGGTAAGAAAAAAAACGGAAAACCGACCGACGCAACTGCCCTCCGATCCTGAAGAACTGCGGAGTCAGCTGACCGGGCACTATATGGCTCTCGGATACGTCACACCCGAAAATCCAGTCTACTACTGGCTTGACATTTCAGTTGGCAACGACAACAAAGTCGAGATCTCCAACCTGATGGATCTCGGCACGACAGTGACAGGCACGCTCGACCCTGCACGCCGAACAGTAACTCTTCCACGTCAGACAATAATCACACACGAAGAATACGGAGACCTCCAGATAATACCCTGCGATCTGGATCTGATGGTCTACTATGTCAACGAAGAGATCGAATTCGATATCAACGCCGACGGCTCACTGACCACAGGCAACTGGGGAGCATTCGTGCTCGAAGGAGAAAACAAGGGGAAAGCCCTGGTCCGCTACCGCGAGGCGCTATATCCTGCCAAAGCCACCATGACCGACCACTCCCTGACAAAACAGGGAGAGGCTCAGATCAACAGCTATCCTGTCGTCTTTGTCCGCGAGAACCTCAACAAGATACTCATTAAAAACTTCTACAACAACACGGCCGACGTAGAACTCACACTCTCGCCCGACGGATCCGTTATGGCCGCATATACGAAAGTGGCCGTGCAGCGGCAGCCCAACGGTAGCGAGAAGAAGTTCTTCAACTGGGCCGTGACCGACTACGTCTCGCCTACACAACTGAAGCTCAATTCCAAAGGAGTGCCGGGCAAATGGGAAGGCAATACCATCACTCTTGATCGCTGGGCAGTGTCGAGCGGCGCAAGTCCGGGTGCGATTTATGACCTGCTCGAGAAGAGCGTCATAGAGGTGCCCGAGACATTCGCGGCATTCACCAACATCCTGACGCTCGAAGGCGAAGGCACTGAAAGCTCGCCATATCTGATCAGGAGCGCCGCCGACCTGTGTCAGCTCTCATCAGCCACCAACTACGGAGAAGAATACACCACACAGAAAAAGGCGTTCTCCGGCAAGCACTTCCTGCAGACCGCCGACATAGACCTCGCCGACACTCCGAACTTCATGCCCATAGGCCACGACGCCTCAGTGACATTCTGCGGAATATACAACGGCGGCGGACACAGCATCGACAATCTCAACATCGACCGCCGCACGAACGACAATGCCGGACTCTTCGGCATAATCGGACAGCAGGGCGCGGTCCGCGACCTGACCCTCAACAGTCCGCGCATATCACTGACCAAGAACAAGGCCGGATGTCTCGCCGCACACTCCGAGGGACGCATCGAACGCGTCATTGTCAACAACGGCCGGATCTCGGAAGGCAACATGAACATCGGAGGACTTGTGGGATACTTCAAAGGCTCAATAAGAGACTCCCGCTTTACAGGCACCATCTCAGGCAAAAACTACGTCGGGGGACTGGCCGGAATCGGTTGGGGCTGCATCCATGATTCCGAGAGCGTCGCCGAAATCTCCACAGCATCCAAGAACTGCATCACCGGCGGAATCGCCGGCTCGCTGACAGGCGACACCGTCGTAGTCAGAAACGCAATAGCCGCAGGCAGCATCCACGACACATTCGGGACAGCCACAATAGGCGGATTGTCAGGATATTTCCAATACGGCCGCATGAGCGGCTGCGTCTTCACCGGCAATATATCGTCGTCTTCCCCCGCCGGAACCACTCCGACTTCCTCGCTTGGCGGACTTGCCGGAATGCTCTGCGCGGGAAAGATCGCCGACTGCATGATGGCCGGACGCGTCGAATCGGCAGACGCAGCCAACATAGCCGGACTCGTCGGCAAAGTCAACAAACGCCCTTCAGGCACAGACGAACCACGCATCGAGAACTCGCTTGTGACAGGAATGCTTCAGTGCGACATAAACCGCACAGGCAATGAATTCGTATCGCTCGCCACAGACAAGACAGTCGTGACCGGATGCATGTACGACCGCCAGACCATAGGCCGTGAGACAGACGCAGAAGGAGGCGTGCCTACCGCAGATCTCACCTCCGGGCAACCGTCCGCCACTCTCACAGAAGAGGAATGGGACTACTGCACCGGATCATATCCGGTGCCCGCCGGACTCGCCAACACAATCGGCGGACGTCTCGCCGCATCGACGTTCATACTCTCGCCCGGCGATGACGTAAACACCGTTCGCAACGACTTCACTCTTGACATATCGAAAGGAACACAATGGAGACTATACACGGCCGGACGCCTGTCAGACACAGGCCACGGCATGCGCATCGACGGCGGCCGCGCACGCATCACCGCCGAAGAAGCCGTGTGCGACACTCTCATGGGGATACAGAGCGACGGACGGTTCAAGACATTCTTCCTCAAGATACTTCCCCAGGAATATGACGGCGAGGGCACAGCCGAATCACCCTACCTGATCCGCTCGGTCAGAGACATAACCCGACTCTCGAATGCGGTCGACATACAGGGCGTCAGATACACCGACACACACTTCCGCCTTGAGGCCGACCTCGACTTCAGCGGCATAGACGACTTCATCGGATTCTCGTCGCAGGGAGTAGACCGTGCTTTCAACGGCATCTTCGACGGCAACGGACACTCGATCAGAAACTGGAAGGCAGACCGTGTACGCGCAGACTCCGACGGCAACCCGACAATGCCCGACGCCGACACCCGCATGGCCGGATTCTTCCTATTCACGGGGCGCCAGTGCCAGATACGCAACCTCACCATCGACAGTTCCTGCTCGGTGACAGCCGGATCGCACGTGGCCGCTCTGGTGAGCCAGAACTACGGACTTGTGGAGAACTGCCGCAACCTCGCCCGCGTGCTCGCCATCGGCAGCGAGACCGGAGGCATAGCAGCAGCCAACTACGACACCGGCGTGATCAGAAAATCATATAACGCAGGGGCAATAGGATGCGGCAAAAACTACGCAGGCGGCATAGCCGGAGCAAATCTCGGCTCAATCGAGGCCTGTCTCAACGCAGGCGACGTCACCAACGCCCACTTCAGCGCTGCATCTCCGGGATCAGACCGTATGGGAGCCGCCGGCGGAATCATCGGCGTCAACTACGGACGTCTGACAGAATCTGTCAATCTCGCATCAGTCATCTCTCCGCGTATCACAGGCGGACTTGTGGGCGAAAACGGCGAACAAGGCACAATAAGTTCCTCCATATCCGCCGGCATATGCCACGAAACCAGACAGACCGAGCTTCACGGTGCAGTCGCCGGCACACAGAAGAACGGAGAAAACGCACTTCGCGACGTCTACTTTGACTCCCAACTGACAGCTACATGCGCAGCCGCCGACTCACGCCATCCGGGAGTGACCGGGCTCACTACCTCCGGTCTTACCGGCGGGAAACTTCCCGAAGGGCTTGACAGCGGGACATTCTCAGTCGAAGCCGGCCGATATCCGCTGATAAAGGATTTCGAAAACGAGCCGCTCGCCCGGTTCCTCGCTTCAACATTCGTAAAATTCGAGACAGAAGACCGCGAAGACACCCGGTTCTTTATCAGGCGCCCAGCCACCATCGGCTTGCCAGGCAACACGACAGTATCGGCAACATGCGGGAAGTTCACCACCGACGGCCAGACGCTCTTGGCTGCTGACGCTTCAAAAGCTTCATCCGACACACTGACATTTGTATCGGGAGAGTGGCGCAAAGATATACCTCTGTTCTCGCCCGGTCGGCTTCTCGCCCAAGGCGACGGCTCGGTGACCGCTCCCTGGATCATCACTACAATCCAAGACTGGAACAGCGTTGCAGAATTTACCGATATCCATGACGTGGATTTCCGCAACGAGCATTTCAGACTCGGCGGAGACGTGGATTTCTCTAATGCGGATTTCCATCCGTGGTTCCGCACAGGCCAAAGACGCTTCGAGGGCACACTCGACGGAGCGGGATTCACGATCGACAACGTGACATGTGATCTTTCCGCGAATGATGACGGCGGCGATAATGTCGGTCTGATCGGCACTTCAGGCGAGTCATCAATGATCAGCGACCTGACATTGGGAGAGGGATGCATATTCATCGGCCATGACAACACAGGCTCGTTTGCCGGACGCAGCGCCGGACTGATCGCAGGATGCACCAATAACTCACGGACAGTGGAGAGCACACGTGTGTTTAGCGGTGGAATAGCGGGATATGTGCTGACGGGCGCACGCTTCACCGGATGTATAAACCGTGCGGAAGTCAAGGCCGGATCCGGTCAGGCCGGTGGCATCGCCGGAGGAAACGGAGGCGAGACCGGAGGCTGGATCACAGGCTGCGCCAACTTCGGCAAAGTAACGAGCGGAACAACGACCGCAGGCGGAATCATCGGATCCTGCCGTCTTCCGGTGAGCGACTGTGTCAACAACGGCGACATCTCCGCCATAAACTCGAGTGCCGGAGGCATAATCGGATATCAGGCAAGCGACTTCGCCATAAAGAACTGCGAGAACAACGGAAATGTTGACGCAGGCACCGACACATCGGGTGGCATAATCGGCTACCTGTTCAACGCAGCCCCAGTCGCAGACTGCATCAACCGTGGCAATGTGAATGCAGGCATGTCGAACGCCGGCGGAATCGCGGGATTATCCGGCATGCCGGATGTGGATATCTCACGCTGCGTAAATCACGGCAACATCAAAGCCGGCCGTGGGTTCGCCGGCGGCATAGTCGGCGACGCCGAACGCGGTGTGGTAATGACCGACGTAGCCAACCACGGAGACATACGAGCCAACATATACGCCGGAGGAATCGCCGGAGGTCTCAAGGGATCGCTCGAACGGGCCATGAACACCGGCACTACAGTGACAGAAACGGGATTTGCCGGCGGACTGTCGGGAGTGAACTCCACCGATGGTCAAATCACAGAAGTGTCATGCTCGTTCAATGTTGGCAAGGTCATGAGCTCAGGAACGACAGCCGATGACGCCGTCTGCATCGGCGGCCTGATCGGCGCGGGAGCTGTGGCGTTGAGCAACACATACAACGTGGCCGACATCTCGGCCCACAGGTTCGCCGGAGGACTGATCGGTCTGGCCGAGAAAGGATCAACGATCAAGTCCGCATATAACGTCGGCAACGTGTCATGTGCCGACGCATCATATGCCTCTACATGCGGAAACATAACGGGACAAATCGAAGAAGGTGCGACAGCAGACGTTTATTTCGACTCTCAGTTCGGTTCCGCAGAGGCATATCCGGCCGATCGCCATTTTGAAGCCGTAAGCACTGCCGATCTGAAAGCAGAACTGCTCGGAGAAGCATTCTCGGAAACCCGCCACGGGGGATACCCTGTGCTCAAGGCATATGCCGACAACCCATACGCCATCGTGTTCTCATCGGCTCTCATACTCAAGGAGGGTGATACAAGCCACAGCGTGAGCGGGCCGTTCGCTCTTGTCGCGGATCCTGAAGTGACGTGGACTTCAGAACATTTTACTGTCGAAGACGCTCTCGCCACTCCGGGCGGTCTCCCGAACGGAACATACACGATCATTGCCGAGGCCAACGACATATGCCGTGAATTCAATCTGAGTGTATACAACAGCGGAACCGACCTCGCCGTGTCAGACGGCAGGATTCCGGTCAGCACAATCTGGTACGCTCCCGACGGCAGCATACTGCCCGGACCGATCAACGGAGTATGTATCAGAGTGACAGTATACGACGACGGAACGAAAATAGCCGAAAAGACCACAAATGCCAGATAGACCCGTCTGAACGCGCAGAAAACACACCGGAGTCGTGACGGAAATCCGTCACGACTCCCTTTTTTACTGTCCTTTACTACTTAGAGCTTGTTTAATAATAAACCGTTATAATCAATATTGTGTTTCTGCACCAGAGAAGTATTAAATAAATATGTTGTGCAACATATTTATTTGTATACATGTATTATTTTTGCCAATTTTGCACCGTAAAACGATTCAGACATATAGCTTCTAATCAATATAATCTACATCTACAACTTTTTCTACATGAAAAGATTCTCAAGATTCGCGGCGGCCTGCGGACTCGCTGCCGCCGCGATGACTGCGAACGCCGAAACATTCAACGGCGTCCGCTCGGATTTCCGCGACGAGACCATCTACTTCGCGATGACCACTCGCTTCTACGACGGAGACCCGACCAACAACGTCTGCTCCTGGGACAAGGGAGACGTGCAGATCTCGAAAAACGACCCCGACTGGCGCGGAGACTTCGCGGGTCTGATCGAAAAACTCGACTACATCAAGGCACTCGGCTTCACTGCCATATGGATCACTCCGGTGGTGCAGAACGCGTCGGGCGAGGACTACCACGGCTATCACGCCATGGACTTCACCTCGGTCGACCTGCGCTACGAGAGCCGCAAGGAATGGGGTGCGTCGGAAGATGTGAAATTCCAGGATCTCATTGACGCCGCACACGCCAAGGGAATCAAGATCATCCTCGACATCGTGCTCCAGCACACGAGCAACTTCGGCGAGGTGAACCTCAACCCGCTCTTCATCCGCGACCAGAACATCCGCAACCAGGCCACACCCGCCGGCGCGCTGATACCCAACTCCGACCGGCTCAGCTCAGGATATTTCGACCAGGACGGCAAGACGCAGTATGCCGAACGCTGGGTTTACTTCAAGAACAACGAACCCAACAACTACTACCACCACTACGGCACCGGCTGGAACTGGGACCTCCCCAACCGCTGGTGGGGTCAGATCGCCGGCGACTGCGTCGACCTCAACACCGAGAACGACCACGTGGCGCAGTATATCGTAGACTGCTACGGCAAGTTCATCGAGATGGGCGTAGACGGATTCCGCATCGACACATCGGGTCACATCGCCCCGCTGACATTCAACAAGCAGTTTATCCCGCAGTTCATCGCCCTGGGCGAGAAATACAAGAGCAAGCGACTAAACGGCTGTCCGTTCTATATGTTCGGCGAGGTCTGCCAGCGCTTCCAGGGCAGCGTGGTATACCGCGACCAGCCCAACCTGTCGAGCTACTTCTACACATGGAAGTCAGACCAAAGCCTTCTCGACCAGTATGACGGCAACGCCGAGTGGTGGCGCCAGCAGACGCTCCCCGAAGGCCACGACACTCCCGTCGGTCCGATGGCGATATGCGAGCAGGACACCCAGGACAAACCCCGCAGCGAGAACGCATGGCTCAAGAACGGCCAGTGGCACGAGCCTGACTACTCGCAGTCGTCGGGCTTCAACGTGATCGACTTCCCGATGCACTACAGCTTCAGCAGCGCCGCCAAGGCAATCTCGTACGCCGATCAGGACAACTACTACAACGACGCGTCGTTCAACGTGGTGTATGTAGACTCGCACGACTACGGCCCGGGTCCGAACGACGGCACCCGCTTCAACGGCGGCACCGCCCAGTGGGCCGAGAACCTCTCGCTGATGTTCACTTTCCGCGGCATACCCTGCATCTACTACGGCTCGGAGGTGGAGTTCAAGGCCGGTCTCCCCATCGACGTCGGCGGTGACCAGAACAAGACCCCGCGCTCGCAGTCAGGCCGCGCATACTTCGGCGAATACCTCAAAGGCACTGTCAGTGCCTCCGACTTCTGCCAGTACACAGCCACAGGCAACGTGGCACAGACCCTCAACGCCGACCTGGCGCAGCACATCATCCGCCTCAACCAGATCCGCGCCGCAGTGCCCGCGCTCCGCAAGGGACAGTACACCTTCGACGGCTGCGAGGCCGACGGCGGCTGGGCTTACAAACGCGCATACAAAGATGAATCATACGCGCTCGTGGCTCTCAACGGCGGCGCCACATTCAGCGACGTTCCGGCAGGAACATACACCGACATCGTGACAGGCCAGACCTATCAGGGAGGCGGCACGATCACCGTCAGCGCACCCGCCACACAGGGTCAGCTCCGCGTGCTTGTAAAAGACTGGACAGGCGGCAAAGTCGGCGAAGACGGCAAGTTCATCTACACCACATCGCCCGTCGACAAAGGGGGCAAAGTGGAATTTGACGATCCCGGCGCGACACAGTATTACACTGCCGATGACGTGATCGGACGTCCGTCAGTGAAATTCTCGCCCGCAGGCGGTTCGTTCAAGACCGAGACCCTCACCGTGACCGCAACTCTCAGCGAATCCGCCACGACAGGCTGGTTCCAGGTAGCCGGCGGCACACGCGTCAGCCTCAGTGCCGGACAGTCGGAAAACTTCACCGTCGGCAACGGCATGAGCTACGGCCAGTCTGTAACCGTGACATGGGGAGCTGATGACGAGACAGGCTCTGTGACCTACACCAAAGTAGACCCCAACGCCGTGATCACCATCTACGTGACAGGCAAGGACGGCGCCGACATCTCGGGCACCAACCTCCACGCATGGCAGGGAGAGGTGAACCTCACCGGCGAATGGCCCGGCAAGGCCCTGACCGAGACAGCGGAGGTCGACGGCCGCACATTCTACTACCACACCCTCGACACCACAGATCCGGTCAGCATCATCTTCAACCGCAACGGATCGCAGACAGGCAACCTGACCGGCATATCGGAAGACGCTTACTTCGAATACGACGGTGTCAGTGTGGCGACAAAACTCAGCATCACCCCCGGCCCGAAAGCACCTTCGATCAGCGCAAGCCCCGCCGACGGCACCACATTCACCGAATCGGTGACAGTGACACTGACCGCATCGCCCGCCGCCGACATATACTACACTCTCGACGGCACCCCCGCATCGGCATCAAGCCGCAAATACAACGGCCCGATCACACTGACCGAGACAGGCACGATCAACGCCTACGCCGCCAACGAGACCGGCGAGACCCGCAAATCGTTCACCTACACCAAAACCGACGCTCCCGAACCCGGCGAATTCCATGCCTACTTCTACAACAGCAGCAACTGGCCGAGCGTGAACGCATACTGCTGGGATGACGAACACTCCGGCAACAACGCCTTCTCCGGCGCATGGCCCGGCAAACAGATCACCGAGACTGTGACATGGCAGGGCAAAACGCTCTACCACTACCACTTCCTCCCGGAAAGCGACCTGATGAACCCCAAGATCATCTTCAACGGCAACGGCCAGACCGACGACCTCGATTTCGTCAACAACCGGATCTATGACGCCGCAGGCAACAACCTCGGCATCTACTCGGCCACCGGCATCGACAACATGGAGGCAGCAGCCGACATCCGCGTATACGCACAGGGGGGCAGACTCACGGTCTACTCCGAGAGCGACTGCACGGTGCAGGCAGTGAAGATCGACGGCACAGTGACAGTTCTCCCCGTCACCGCCGGCTACAACCACTACGAGCTCGCCAAGGGCTTCTATATCGTGGCAGGCACAAAAGTAGTGATCTGACACCGGCACTGACACCCGATAATGTCAAAATAAGCGGAGGCGCGTCGCACAGACGCGCCTCCGCTGCATTTTTTTGACCCGGGAACTTCAACATCTCCGCAAATTTGAGTAATTTTACAGGCGTTAACCAGACTGATGACACCCGGCATCAGCAACAATACACAACCTGACTAACTCAACATATCCATGAGAAAACCGATCTCACGAATTTATGCCGCGGCGCTTCTCGCCCTGACGGCATCGGCCGGCACGGACGCCAACGCCATAGGCTGGCCCGAAAACTACGAAGGCGTGATGCTCCAGGGATTCCACTGGGACTCATACGCCGACACCAAGTGGACAAAACTCGAATCGCAGGCCGACGAACTGTCGAAATACTTCCGGCTCATCTGGGTGCCCAACTCAGGAAAATGCGGCTCAGGCAACAACATGGGCTACATGCCCCAGTACTGGTTTACCAACCACAACTCATCGTTCGGCACCGAGGCTCAGCTGCTCTCGATGATCAAGACCTACAGGGCCAAAGGCACAGGCTTCATAGCCGACTGCGTGATCAACCACCGCAACGGCGTGACCAACTGGCATGACTTCCCGAAAGAGACATGGAACGGCCAGACATGGTCGATAGGTCTCGACGGCATATGCAAGAACGACGAGATGGCCGACAACCCAAGCCAGCCCAAGCCGACGGGCGCCTATGACACGGGCGACAATTTCGACGGATGCCGCGACCTCGACCACACCAACGCCAACGTGCAGAACAACTGCAAGAACTATGTGAAATGCCTCCAGGAGAAATACGGCTACGCCGGCATGCGCTACGACATGGTGAAAGGATATGGCGGCCAGTATACCGGAATATACAACCGCTATGCCGACGTGGAGTATTCCGTAGGCGAATACTGGGACGCGAGCTATGACGCCGTGGCGGCATGGATCGAGGCCACAGGCCGCACGTCGGCAGCATTCGACTTCCCCGGCAAATACGCCATCAACGAGGCCTTCTCGACTGGCGACATGACGAAGCTCGTGTGGAAGGCCAACGGCACCACCGACCAGCCCGCCGGCATGATACACTTCGGCTATCCGCGCTATTCGGTGACCTTTGTCGACAACCACGACACATATCGCGACGGATCGAAATTCAACGGCAACGTCGTGGCCGCCAACGCGTTCATACTCTTCTGCCCCGGCACACCCTGCGTGTTCCTCCCCCACTACAAGACCAACAAGACCGCTATACAGCGTCTGATCGACATCCGAAACGCCGTCGGAATCCACAACATGTCGGCGGTCAGGGTGCTCCAGTCAAGCCGCGACTGCTACATGGCAGAGGTGACCGGTTCGAAGGGAAAGGCCGTTATCAAGATCGGATCGGCGATGGTATCGCCCGACGGCTACACCAACGCTGACATCAAGGCGTCGGGCACCGACTACTGCGTCTGGACAAAGACCGACGTCGGCGGCAGCACAGGGGGTGACGACGAAGACCCCGACATGCCTGAGAAATTATACATAATCGGCGAGGCCGACGGCAACACGTGGGCAAGCGACACCGGAGTCGAGATGACAAAGAAAGGCATGGAATTCCACGCCGTGGTCGAGCTGAAAGGCACCGGCAGCGGCTACTTCTCGTTCGCCCGCTCGCTCGCCGCGACGTGGGACGCGCTCAACGTGAGCGGCAACCGCTATGCTCCCGCCGTCGACACGCAGCTGACCGAGGGAGGCGGAGCGAAAGCCTTCTCCGAGGCCGGCAGCGACGCCAAGGCCTTCTACGCGCCCAACGGCAAATACACGGTAGTGGTAGACTGGCCGACACGCACAGCCCGCCTCGAATCATCATCATGGACAGGCATAGACGACGTGATATCGGGAGACACATATGCACCTGAAGAGGGAGAGGCCGTATACTACAACCTGCAGGGAGTGCGCGTAGTCAACCCGTCGGACGGCATCTACATCAAGATCAGCGGCGGCAAGACCAGCAAAGTGAAGCTCTGATCACACCTCCAGCCCGGGAGCGCATCCGGACCGGGAGCGGCGGACCTCTGGGACGCCGACAGCAGCAAACCGCAAAAGACTGCTCGGTTTGTCGCTTTTCAACGCCTCGGAGAGGTGCTGCTCCCGGTCCGGCCGCGGCAAATGCTCCGGCAATGACGCAGCATATTGCAGCATCATACTCTTAGACTTACAACAATCACTCAACTCTCACTAAACTAACGCGTTTTGCACTCCGATTACTTTAATGACAGCAATCTTCGGGAGAGTCATTTCGACTCTCCCGATTTCGATTATATGCCTTTCGATGATGAATCTCACTTTCTTGATCCGGTATCGCCTGTAAAAATGTGGCGTCCGGATCTGCCCCACTGGGAACAGACGCGACGGATACAATTCATAACATTCAGACTTAAAGACTCTCTCCCGGAATATGTGATCGCCAACCTAAACACCCACAAGAAGCATTTCCTGCATAACCACCCCAAACCGTGGGACAACAAAACACTCGGCGAGTACACGCGCCTTTTCTCGCGCACCACCGAGGAGCTTCTTCATGCCGGACACGGATCCTGTCTTCTTGCTGACAGCGAACTGCGGGCAATCGTCGCGGAAGCTCTTGAATATTTTCACGACAGAGAATACTGCCTCGGAGCGTACGTCGTGATGCCCAACCATGTGCATCTGGTTGCCTATTCATTCGGTGAAAAGAGCGTTCTTCACATTGTGGAACGGGTGAAAAGATTTTCGGCACGAAAGATCCACAAGATTACCGGCGGAAAGGGAGAATTATGGAGTCGGTCGTACGACCGGATGATAAGGAATAGCATCCATCTTGACACTACAGTGGGTTACATACGTAACAATCCTGTCGGACTTCCTGCGGGCACATACACACTCGGAGGCATACTTATTAATAAATGAGTATGGTAGAGTGTCAACGCCTCGGAGAGGCGCTGCTCCCGGTCCGGCCGCGGCACGACGAACGCACGTCCGACCCGGGAGCGGCGGACCTCCGGGACGCCGACAGCAACAAACGCAAGAGAATACTTGTCATGTCGATTGTCAACGCCTCGGAGAGGCGCTGCTCCCGGTCCGGTCGCGGCACGACGAGCGCACATCCGACCCTGGAGCGGCGGACCTCCGGGACGCCGACAGCGGCAAACCCAATAGATCTTAAGGCGGAATCCGGGCGCGAAACTTCGAAATGTGATTTTTTTATTGTAATTTTGCAGAAAAATAAGACTTCGAAATGGAACGCAAGGTAAGAGTAAGATTCGCGCCGTCGCCCACCGGCCCCCTCCACATCGGGGGCGTGCGCACGGCCCTCTACAACTATATATTCGCCCGCAGCCACGGCGGCGACATGATTCTCCGAATTGAAGACACCGACAGCCGCCGATTCGTGCCCGGCGCCGAGGAATACATAAACGACTCGCTCGCCTGGCTCGGCATAAAGATCGACGAGGGTGTGCGCGAGGGTGGAGCCTTCGGCCCCTACAAGCAGTCGGAACGCCGCGACATATACCGCGAACACGTGCGCACGCTTCTCGACGCCGGCAAGGCATACATAGCCTTCGACACTCCGGAAGAACTCGACGCCGCACGCGCCGCCACCCCCAACTTCCAGTATGACGCCACGACTCGCGGCAACATGACCAACTCGCTCACACTCGGCAAGGAGGAGACCGAACGCCGCATCGCCGCCGGCGAACAGTATGTGGTGAGGTTTCTGATCGAACCCGGGCGCGAGGTTACGGTCAACGACCTGATACGCGGAGAAGTGACCATCAACTCCTCGATACTCGACGACAAGGTGCTCTACAAAAGCGCCGACGACCTGCCGACATACCACCTCGCCAACATCGTGGACGACCACCTGATGGAGGTCTCGCACGTGATCCGCGGCGAGGAATGGCTTCCCTCCGCCCCGCTGCACGTGCTGCTCTACGAGGCATTCGGATGGAGCGACACAATGCCCGAGTTCGCACACCTGCCGCTGCTGCTCAAACCCGTCGGCAACGGCAAGCTCTCGAAACGCGACGGCGACAAGCTCGGATTCCCCGTATTCCCGCTCGAATGGCATGACCCGGCTTCGGGAGAGGTCTCGGCCGGATACCGCGAGAACGGTTACCTGCCCGAGGCGGTGGTCAACTTCCTCGCCCTGCTCGGCTGGAATCCCGGCGACGACTCCGAGATGATGGACATGGAGACCCTCATCGCCAAATTCTCTCTCGCCCACTGCTCTCGCTCGGGCGCGAAGTTCGACTACAAGAAAGGGCTCTGGTTCAACCACGAATACCTGCAGCTTACCCCCGACGCGCAGCTCGCCGCCCTGCTCAAGCCGCTGCTTGAGGCCAAGGGCCTGACAGGCTTCACCGATGAATACACTGCCCGCGCCGCCGGAATGGTGAAAGGTCGCGCCAACCTGATCGGCGATCTGCTCGAACAGGGCGACTTCTTCTTCGCCGCCCCCGAGACCTACGCCGAGAAAGATGTGCGCAAACGCTGGAGCGAAGAGACACCCCGCATCATGGAGGAGCTTATAGGCGTGCTCGAAGGCATAGACGACATGACTTCGGCCAACGCCGAGAAGATCGTGCTCGCATGGATCGAGGAGAAAGGCTACCACCTGGGCAACGTGATGAACGCATTCCGCCTCGCCGTGGTCGGAGCCTGCCGCGGACCTCACATGTTCGACATAACGGAACTGATGCCTAAAGAGGAAGTCATCGCACGCATACGCCGGGCGATAGAGAAGATCAATGTATAAGGACTTCAGAATAGTGGCCGAGGAGGCCAGCCGGCAGATACTCGAGGCTCCGCTCTACACGGCGGGAATCGCACTCTACAGATTCGGAGTCCGCGTGGCCGGACTCAGCAACCCCAAGGCGAGGAAACTCGACCGTGGCCAGCGCGACATATGGCGACGTCTCCGCGAGGGTATCGGCGCGGACGACCGCGTGATATGGGTTCACGCCGCCTCGCTCGGCGAGTTCGAGCAGGGGCGTCCGCTGATCGAGAAGATACGCGCCGGCCACCCCGAATACAAGATACTCCTCACCTTCTTCTCCCCCTCCGGCTATGAGGTGCGGAGCGGCTACGAAGGGGCGGACTGCGTGTGCTACCTTCCTTTCGACACTCCGGCCCGAGTGAGAAAATTCATCGACATGGCCCACCCCGAGATGGCCATATTCGTGAAATACGAGATCTGGCGCAACTACCTGCACGAACTCTACGAACGCGGCATACCAACCTATCTGATCAGCGCGGCGTTCCGCCCCGACCAGCGCTTCTTCCGCCACCGGGGATCGTGGTACGGCATGTGGCTTCGCTGGTATCGCCGCATATTCGTGCAGGACGAAAGGAGCCGCGAACTTCTCGAAAGCATACACATACACAACGCCGAAGTCTGTGGCGACACCCGCTTCGACCGCGTCACCCAGATCAAGGCGATGCAGAAAGAGATAGACGAGCTGCAGGCGTTCACACACCGCGGCGAACCGGGCGCACCCGCCGTGATGATGGCCGGCAGCAGCTGGCCCACCGACGAAGACATATATGCCGGCTGGTTCGACAACCACCCGGAGACGAAGCTCGTGATAGCACCCCATGAATTCGACACGCAGCGGCTCGACGCGCTGAAGGCGCGGTTCGCCAACGGCACCGTGCTGCTGAGCGAGATGCGCCGTGACCCGCGTGCCGCCGAGGGGAAACAGGTGATGGTGATCGACTGCTTCGGTCTGCTCTCGTCGGCCTACGCATACTGCGACGCGGCCTACGTCGGCGGAGGGTTCGGGGCCGGACTCCACAACATCAACGAAGCCGCCGTCTACGACATACCCGTGATCTACGGCCCGAACAACCGCAAGTTCATCGAGGCCCGCGAACTTGCCGCATGCGGCGGCGGAGTCCAGGTGTCATCGCGCGAGGAGTTCGCCAACGCCGCCGGCATACTTCTCCTTTCCGAAGAGGAACGGCGTCGCAGGGGCTCGCTCGCAGGGCGCTACATCCGCTCGAAGACCGGCGCGACCGACCGGATATACACGGCTCTCGGATTTGACCGCAATCAGCACGACAACACCTTGAAACCACAATAAACGGCAACACGAATCCGTTTATTTTCAAGACCACATGAGCGCGGACCGGAGGCCGGCGCGAGTGGCGTCAACACAAATCCGGGATAACAGGGATGAAGAAATCAAGACAGACAATAATTGCTGCGACAATAGCCGCGGCGGCACTGCCGGCAATCGACGCCACGGCACTGTCGCCGGAGCACTACGTGCCCAATTCGGTGATGGCGCAAGGGAAATGGGTGAAAATCAAGACTTCGGGACATGGAATGCACATAGTCACCGACGCCCAGCTCCGCCAGATGGGATTTCCAAACCCGCAGGACGTGCATGTGTTCGGACTCGGAGGGCGTCATCTTGACAACGCCCTGACCGAAGACAACCATGACGACCTTCCGCTTCTGCCGAGCGTAAGGACGTCGAAAGGCACTGTCTTCTACGCCACCGACCACAACACCTGGCAGACAGCAGACAAAGAGAAACCCTACTCGCACACCATCCACCCATATTGCGACGAGACATACTACTTTCTTAGCGACGCGCCGGTGAGCGGCAACGCCATGCGTAAAGCCACGACAGTAGCCGCCGCCGCCCCGGAAAGCCGCACGGTCTTCACCGAGCGCATGGTGCACGAGCAGGAACTCGAGGCCGCAGGGCCGTCGGGATGCCAGATATTCGGCGAGGATTTCCGATCGAAAAAGACACAGACATTCCAGTTCGACATGCCCGACATGGCCGATGACAAAGCTACCGCGTTCGTGCGGTTCGCAGCCAAGGCCACGGGAGCCTGCACACTCGCGTTCACAGCCAACGGCACACAGCTCCCCTCGACAAAGCGCGACAACATAACGGCGACCACCGACATGGCCATATACTGCAAGATCAACGGCTCGTCGCTCAGTCGCGAGGGCACAGTCAAAGAGATCGAGGGCCTTGACGGGAATCTTTCGCTCGGCATAGACTTCACATACGGAGGTGTGCTGTTCATGGCACGCCTCGACTACATAGAACTCTTCTACAACCGCAAGGCCGCCCTCAACCAGGGCACACTCAATTTCTACGCCGACCTTGAGGCCGGCGAAGGGTTCACCCTCTCGGGATGTTCGGGCGAGACAGTGATCTGGGACGTGACCGACCCGGCCGATCCGCGCGAAGTCGACTACACCCTGAGCGGCGACAAGGCGTCGTTCACGGTGACGTCCGGAGGCTACCGCGAGTTCGTGGCCTTCAACCCCGAGTCTGTCGGCAAGGCAGTGACAGCTGCGGGCCACACCGCCAACCAGGACATACACGGCATGGAGACACCCGACATGGTGATAATCACCCTGCCCCAATACCGTGCGGGAGCCGAACGGCTTGCAGCCTTCCACACCGCCCACGACGGAATGCGCGTCGCGGTACTCGACACAGAACCCATATACAACGAATTCTCAGGCGGCAAGAGAGACTTCATGGCGTTTCGCCGGCTGCTAAAGATGTGGCACGACCGGGGCGAGAGCCCCGACGGCCACCGGCTGCAATACTGCATACTGATGGGCAAGCCGCTCCACGACAACAAGATGGTGTCGTCGACATCGAAGACCGCCGGATTCACCCCCATGCCGATATGGCAGAGCTACAGCGGACTGAGAGAAACGGATTCCTACTGCACCGACGACATCATAGCCATGCTCGACGACGTGACCGAATCGGAATTCAACATGTCGCGGAGCTACATGCGTGTGGCCGTGGGTCGCTTTCCGGTGACATCGGCCCAGGAGTCGCTCGACATGGCCGCCAAAGTCGAAAAATATGTCAGCAACCCCAACTACGGCCCGTGGCGCAACAAAGTCATGCTGATAGCCGATGACGAAGACAACAGCCAGCACTTCAACCAGTCGCAGAGCGTATACAATTACCTGCGATCGGCGGGCAACGGCAGATCCTATCTCTACGACCGGCTCTATCTTGACTCCTACCCCCGGGTCATGACAGGCATCGGGGCCACCTATCCGCAGGCCACCGAGCGGATGCTCCGTAACTACAACGAGGGCGTGATGCTGACCGACTACATCGGCCATGCCAGCGCCGTGGGCTGGGGACACGAGCACCTGTGGGACTGGGAAAGCATCACCTCGATGACCAACAGGAACCTGATGTTCATCTATGCCGCCACATGCGGCTTCGCCTACTGGGACGAGCCGACACAGAGCGGCGGCGAGCTGCTGATGCTCAATCCGGAATCGGGCGTGATCGGCATGATGGTAGCCACCCGCTCGGTGATTATCTCCAATAACGGCACGCTCAACAACTACACGATGAAGGAAATGTTCGCCCGCGACAGCAAAGGCGCGCCCCGCACATTCGGAGAAGTGTACGTGCGCGGCAAGAACAACTACGTTAAGGAGACTTCCGACAGCAACAAGCTGCGCTACGCCTTCATGGGCGATCCGGCCATAAGGATCCCCGGGGGAAGCCTCAACGTGAATGTATCGAAAATCAACGACACCGAGATATCGCAGACCGACGCCGGCAGCTATCCTGAAATAGCCGCCATGTCGACCGTCAGGATCGAAGGGGAGATAACAGACGACAACGGAAATCTACGCGACGACTTCAACGGCACCGTCAATCTGCAGCTCTACGACGCCGAGAGGGTGATCAACACCCTCGGACAGGGAGACAAAGGAAAACCGGAGACATATAACGACCGCGACAAGCGGCTCGCCGCCACAAACGCCGAAGTCAAGGGAGGCCGCTGGCAGGCGGTGCTTCGTGTGCCGCCTGAGATCCAGGGCAACTACAGCCCTGCCCTCATATCATGCTATGCATGGAGCGACAGCGGCATCGAAGCCAACGGAGCATGCGAAAAACTCTATGTCTACGGATATGATGACTCGGCAACGACCGACACCGAAGGACCCGAGATCGAATATTTCTATGTCAACACCCCGAGCCTCGCTCCCGGGACCGCTGTCAACACCAGTCCGGTTGTATTCGCGCGACTGCGCGACGAATCGGGAATCAACATATCGCAGTCGGGCATCGGCCATTCGCTCGTGCTGACGATCGACGACTCCGACCACCACAACGGACTCAATTCATATTTCGAACAGGATCCGACCGATCCCGACATCGGCACACTGGTCTATCCGCTCGAGAACGTGACACCCGGACGCCACACCCTGACGCTCACCGCCTGGGACAACGCCAACAACGTGTCAAAAGCATCGATCGAGATAAACGTCGGCACCACGGTCGATCCGGTGATCTACGACATCACCGCCGTCACCGACGAAGCCAACGAATCAGTGGTGTTCCGCATCATGACCGACCGGCCTGACACTCCGCTCCGCTGCGACCTCGGCATATATGACCTCACCGGCCGCCGCATCTGGGGAACCGACCAGACACTGAGCAGCGACCTCGGAAGCGTGATCAGCACCAGCTGGGACATGACCGACTCGGGAGGCAACCGTGTGCCTCGCGGCATATACATATACCGCGCCACACTCGAGACCCCCGAAGGCACCAGCGGTTCAAAATCAAAGAAAATAGCTGTGACAGCCCGATGAACCAGCTTCACAACATCATTCTGCCCGAGCCGACGCTGCGGCGTCTGCCGTGGTATCTGGCCTATGTGGAGATACTCCGCAACAAACGCGTCAGACACGTGTCGTCGACCCGCATATCGAAAGCCCTGAGCGTCGACGCCTCGCAGATAGCCAAAGACCTGTCGTTTCTCGGAGTCAAGGGCCGCACCCGCATCGGTTACGAGGTAGACGACCTTGCCCATGCCCTGAGCGAGTTCCTCGGGTTCTCGCGCTCGCACAAAGCCTATGTTATCGGCACCGGAAGTCTCGGCAAGGCACTGATACGCGATTCCGGTCTGTCGAACTACGGTCTGGAGATCACCGCCGGATTCGACGTGCGCCCCGACGTGATAGCGCGTGCCGATCTCGGAGTGCCGATAAGGCACATCGACGAGATATATGCCGCCATGCGCGACGACCCGGCCGAGATAGGCATCCTGACCGTACCACCCGAAGTGGCACAGGAATCGGCCGACATTGCCATCGGGGCTGGCATCAGGGCGATCTGGAACTTCACCCCTTACCGTGTGAAAGTGGCCGAAGGGATCGTAATGGCCAACACATCGATCTACGCCCACCTCGCACTCATTTTCACCCGGCTCGCATCGACCGGCCGACAGTAATGACCGACACCGGCTGCACGGCAGCCCACGTTAAAAAATGAAAATATTCGCAGTCATACACAACTACGGCGAACCTTGTCCGGACGCACTTATGGGAGAGGGAAAGACGACATGGTACGAAATGCCCGACTCATCGGTGCTCAGAAGCGGAAACCCATTTTTCGTGCCCGACTCCGACACTGAATATCTGGCGTTTCCGAGTGTCTGCTACCGCATAGGCAGACTCGGCAAAAGCATCGCCCCGAGATTCGCCCGCAGATATATCGACGCAGCTACCGTAGCCGTGGCCGTTGTCGCCGCCAACCGTCTGCGCGAGGCCCGCCGCGACGGAATGCCCTGGACAGAGGCCACCGCTTTCGACAGAAGCTGCATGCTTGGCAATTTGACGCCGGTTGACACGTTTATAGAATACGGCCCGGTCGAAATAGGATTCGGAGACCGCACGATAACATACGACACCGCGCTGCTGCGTCTGCAGGCCGACAGACTTGTGGAGGCCGTCAGTGCCGGCAACACCCTGAAAAACGGCGATCTGATCCTGGCCGGTCTTACATCTGAAGGAATCAGGCTGAACCCCGGAATGCGGATAACCGCAGAGATCGCCGAAACCGACATGAAACTGATTGACATAAACATACGATGAGAAATAAACTGACAGCGGCAGCCTCGCTTCTGCTCGTTTCGCTCGCACCGGCAGCCGAAGCAGCAAACCTCCCTGTATACACATCATATCAATTTTCAGAAAGCTCACCTCTGGCCACCGGCAGATGGGTCCGCATATCGGTCGGAGAGTCCGGCGTCTATGAGATAACATACTCACAGCTCCGCAAAATGGGCTTCAGCGACCCCTCGGCAGTGGCCATATACGGACAGCCCGGCACACAGCGTCCGATCAATATGATGCACAACAACGGCAGCCGCCTTGTCGAAGACAACATCAAGCCTGTCAGGATCATGCACTCCAACAACAAGATCCTATTCTATGGAGAGGGTCCGGAGAAGATAAACTTCAATGTGACCGGCTACAACACGACCCTCACCGCACAGCACGTGCGTGAATCGAAAAACGTGTACTCCGACCGTGCATATTACTTCCTGACCGACACGCATCCTGCCGAGACCATGCCGTCGCACAAGGTGGATCTGAAAGATTCGGCAAAAGAGATAACGTCGGGATACGCATATCTCTATCACGAGAAAGACCTGGAGCAGGGCGACTTTCTGGCCGGACAGACTTTCTGGGGCGAAAGGCTGAAAGCCGGATCGCCGGTAAGCTTCAAGATCAGCGCGCCATATGTGATGACCAACAACAAATGCACCATCATAACCGACGTGGCCATAAGGAAAGACCAGACTGGTGACCTTACAGTTAAGCTCGGCGGTGCGCGTGTATGGACTCTTAAACGCAGCGAGAACAAGATATTCTCTTTCGAGAACACGCTCAGCACGCTGAAGCTCTCGGTTGACGAGAACCAGCGCGGCACCGGCACGCTGAGCCTCACCGTCACCGGCGGATACCCTACAAGTCAGACTCTTGCACTTGACTACTGGACGCTGACCTACCCGATGTCTCTCAAATACGCACGCGATGACAGCAACTTCACGCAGCAATACATCGGATTTCGCTCTACCATCTATAAGGTGTGGAAACATCCGGTACCGGCAGGATCGACAGCCTGGGACATAACAGACCACAAGGCTCCCGAGATTCTCGACACCGACAACGATTTTCTTTATCACGACTACAACGGACGCTGCGAGGCCATAGTGTTCAACCCGTCGAAACAACAGAAGCAGATCGGCGACGACTTCACGACGATTCCCAACCAGGATCTTCATGCACTCGGCAGCGAAGGCGCCGACATGCTGATATTCACCACCGCCGAAATGGAACCGTATGCCCGCCGGATAGCAGATCTGCACACGCGACATCTCGGCCAGAAAGTCGTGACCGTGACCCAGCAGGAGGTCTACAACGAGTTTTCGTCGGGCACACCCGATCCAATGGCTTACCGTCTTCTGGCAAAGATGCTCTTTCAGAGCGAGGAACGCCCGCTCAAGAACATCCTGATCATCGGTCCGGTATACGGAGACTACCGCGATGTGCGCCGCTCGGGCCGCACCTCCGAGGGGCACATAGCCTACCAGCAGCCCAAGACCGACATATCGAAGATGCCCGACTGCGTGATGGACTATTACGGCGTGATGTCTGACCGCGTCACCTACCCGAACAACCTCGAAAACGCCCCCATATCGGTCGGCGTCGGGATCCTGCCGATCAACAGCTCGGAAGAGGGTGAGCTGGCTGTGGCCAAGATAAAGGAATATATTGAGAAACAAGACTTCTCCGGACTTGTCAACGAGACCATGACAATAGCTTGTCAGGGAGACGCTTATCTGCATGACAACCAGGCGATACGTCTCGGATCGCTCTTCCAGACCCTCGCTGCCGCCGATGACTCGGAGTTCGCGCACCGCACCATCTGGATCGAAGGCCTCGGCTCAGACAAGGCAAACAGCCAGATACACGACGCACTCGGAGCCGGAAAACTCTTCACCACCTACTTCGGACACGCGGGATCAGGCGGCATGGACGGATTCTCGGTCAAAGACGTGGTGGCCTCAGACAACCCGGAACTCGGATTCATGTTTTTCGCCGCATGCGACCTCTGCCGTCCCGACAACTGCGAGCACGGCATCGGCGACATGGCAGTGATACGCTCGAAACGAGGCTTCATAGGCTCGATCTGCGCCACCCGCACCGTACTCTCGAACTACAACGACAACCTAGCCCGCAACTTCGTCAACTCCCTCTTCATCGACAACGACAACAACCGGCGCACGGCGACTCCGACCATCGGCGAGGTCTACGCCCGGTCGAAAGAGTGCTCGATCAATGAATCGGAGATAGACTACATGCTGATCGGCGACCCCGGACTTCCTGTGCCTGTGGCTCTGGGAAAGATCGAACTGACCGTTCCCGACAGGGAATACTGCCCGGGCGAGACAGTCGAGGTGAAAGGGCGTGTCACCGGAAGCGGCGAAAGCACGCTGACCGACTACAACGGATTCGTGACACTCAAACTCATGGCTCCAACCCGCAGCATACCTGTGCTGATGGGCACCGACATCAACGGCACCCCGGTGGTGATCCGCGATGAGATACCCTATAACGACTTCAGGCTTCTGACTGTCAAGGCAGAAGTAAAGGATGGTGAATTCACCGCGCGCATGCCTATGCCTGCTGAATGCTCCGCCTACATGCCGTCAACAGGCTCAACGGCCTCGCTGCCCATCATGGCCGGAGCTTACGACCCGACATCGAGACTCGGCACATCGGGCATAACCTCTGTCGCTCTGGCCGAGACCGGCTCAAAGCCCGGCGAAGACGCGGATCGCGACGACACTGCACCTGTGGCCACACTGACGTTTGACGCCGGACTGCAGACACTCACCATCAGTGCCTCAGATGACACGGCGATGCTCCCCGGTGTCGGTCAGGGCGCCGGCATATACCTCAACATCGACGGTAAGCCGATCAATGTGGCGCATGAGTACAGCACGGGCACGACCGTGCCGTCATACTCGACAGCAATCGGCGTGGCTCGCCTCGGCACCGGCCTTCACACCGCCACATATTACGCCACCGACATAGCCGGCAACAAATCGCAGCCGCAGGTGCTCAAGTTCGCGATTGCCGAACGCTCGCCGCTGCGCCTCACAGCCGACCGCCCGACAGCCATCGACACGATCGAGTTCACCATAGCCGGCAACGGCGAGTTCCCGCTCCGCCTTGTGGTCTGTGACCGAGACGGCAACATTGTGGCAGAGAACGACACCGACTCCGCTTCGGCGACATACGACACATCGGGCCTCGCACCCGGAACATACCGCGCAGCCGTAAGATGTGACTCCGCGCTCGGAGCGAGAGTCTACTCGAACTGGGTGGAATTTACTGTAATTGACTAATCATGATGAATAAGACAATAAGGATATCGGCGCTCATGCTGCTCGGCACAGCCGCCGCAGCATCGGCACAGAACGACATCAAGGACAACGAGTTCAACCCCGTCAACACAGGTGTCACCACACTGAGCATCACCCCCGACGCCCGCGGAAGCGGCATGGGCAACCTCGGTGCCGCGACCGACCCCGACGTAAACTCGCAGTTCTGGAACCCGTCGAAATATGCGTTCGCCTACTCGCAGGGAGGACTCGCGCTGTCGTACACTCCCTGGCTCCGCAAGATCGTCAACGACATCTTCCTTGCCAACCTGTCAGGATACTGGAAACTCGGCAGCGGCGACAACCAGGCGATCTCGGCATCGTTCCGCTACTTCTCGCTCGGAGAAGTGACCACCGGCGGATATGAGGGCGACGGAGTGAACGCGCAGACCATCAACCCATATGAGTTCGCGTTTGACCTCGGATACTCACGCAAGCTGTCGGAGAAATTCTCGATGGGCGTAGTGCTGCGCTACATACTTTCCGACCTGTCGTATCAGGACACCACGACAGGCGAACAGTTCAAAGCGGCATCGGCCTTCTCGGTCGACCTGTCGGGATATTTCACCACCTTCCCGATGATCGGGCGCAACGAATGCCAGTTCTCGTGGGGCTTCGACATATCTAACATAGGTACGAAAGTCAGCAACGACAACGGCGTGACCAACGCCTTCCTCCCCACCAACCTGCGTCTGGGCATGAACTTCATGTTCCCGCTCGCCGACTACCACACTCTCGGCATAGGGCTCGACCTCAACAAGCTGCTCGTGCCGACCAAACCGCGCCCCAAAGACTTCGACATGGAGACGCAGGAGGGGCAGGACGCATACTGGGAGGCATACGACACGTGGAACTCGATGTCGCCGATCACCGGCATCTTCAAGAGCTTCAACGACGCCCCGGGCGGATTCAAGGAGGAGCTTCAGGAGATACAGTTCTCGCTCGGAGCCGAGTACAACTACAACCAGCAGTTCTTCCTCCGCGCCGGCTACAACTACGAGCATCCCAACAAGGGAGGCAGGTCATACTTCGCTTTCGGTGCCGGCTTCTCGCTCAACGTGGTTCAGCTCGACGCTTCCTACATGCTTGCGACCGCGCAGAACTCCCCTCTCGACCAGACGCTGCGCTTCACGCTATCGTTCGACATGGACGGCCTGCGCGACCTGATGGGCCGCCGCAGAAAGTAACCCCAGACTCCGATCACTGAAAAATAAGATTGACCATGATAAGAATCGGACAGGGATATGACGTGCACAGGCTCGTCGAAGGGCGCGAGCTATGGCTCTGTGGCGTGAAAGTCGCCCACAACCTCGGGCTCGACGGCCACAGCGACGCCGATGTGGCGATCCACGCCCTCTGCGACGCGTTGCTTGGAGCTCTGGCCCTCGGCGACATCGGCAAGCACTTCCCCGACACGGATCCGGCCTACAAGGGTATCGACTCCCGGAAACTGCTCGCGCACGTGTGCGCCCTCGTGGCCTCGCACGGCTACCGGCTCGGCAACGCCGATGTGACCATTATGGCACAGCGGCCCCGGCTCGCGCCTTATATCGAGGAGATGAGGCGCTCGCTCGCCGAAGTGACCGTAAGCGACACATCACGCATATCAGTCAAGGCCACAACCACCGAACGCCTCGGATTCGAGGGGCGCGAGGAGGGAATATCGGCGAGTGCCGTTGTGCTGCTATGCTCTACCACCTGATCGTGCTGCTCGCCGCCGGCGGAGGCACCGTCTGGGGGTTCAGGCGGGGACTCGCCCGCCAGGCACCCTCGGTGATCGGCATGGCGTTCGGCATAATATGCACGCGCATACTCGCTCCCGGGCTTTACGGAGTGCTCTACGGCGCCTTCCCCTCGGTCCACGGTGAGGTCTGCGAGCGGTTCGTCTACGACACGCTTTCGACCACACTAGTGTTCTGCTCGGTCTACATGATATTCGCAACCGTGACCGGATTTCTGGGAAAAGTGCTGCACCGCGACGACCGCACTATTCTCGACAATCTCGGAGGGGGTCTCTACGGACTGTTCCGCTGCCTGCTCCTCGTGTCGATAGCCTACAATTTTCTGCTCGCCCTCAACCCGGGATCGATACTGCTGAAATCCGCGCGTTCCGACGATGGCAACGCAGTCGGCGAGGTGATGCTGCTCGCCCCATCGCTGCTCGGCGGCGAGGATGTGGAGGAACTTTTCCACCGCGTGCAGCTCGAAGAAGCCAAAAAAATATCGTGAATAAAAAATAAAACACGCCCGGGGCGTGTTTTACTTTTTAGAATGAGTGTGCCAAATCCGGAAAGCCGCGCGTCGGAACACGCGCCAGGGGCACACCCGTTTCAACTGACAACCTGAAATATCGAATACATACTTATCGGAAACATGTTAAAAGTCACTGATCTTCACGCGGAGATAAACGGCCGCGAGATCCTTCGAGGCATCAATCTGGAGGTACGCCCCGGAGAGGTGCACGCCATAATGGGACCCAACGGGTCCGGCAAATCCACCCTGTCGATGGTTCTGGCAGGCAACCCGGCATACACGCCCACATCGGGAAGCGTGGAGTTCTACGGCAAGGATCTGCTTGCCATGGAGCCGGAGGTGCGCAGCCACGAGGGTGTGTTCCTCGGTTTCCAGTACCCTGTGGAGATACCCGGCGTGTCGATGGTCAACTTCATGCGCGCAGCCGTCAACGCCAAGCGCGAATACTTCAACCAGCCGCCGATGACCGCCACCGAGTTTCTGAAGATGATGCGCGAGAAGCGCGCCGTGGTCGAGCTGGACAACAAACTCGCCTCGCGCTCGGTCAACGAGGGATTCTCTGGCGGCGAGAAGAAGCGCAACGAGATCTTCCAGATGGCTGTGCTCGAACCGCGCCTGTCGATACTCGACGAGACCGACTCCGGTCTCGACATCGACGCTCTGCGCGTAGTGGCCGAGGGTGTCAACAAACTCAAGACCGAAAACAACGCCACGATCGTCATAACACACTACCAGCGTCTGCTCGACTACATACGTCCGGATTTCGTGCACATACTCTACAAAGGCCGCATTGTGCGCACCGGCGGCCCGGAGCTGGCCCTCGAACTGGAGGAGCGCGGCTACGACTGGATCAAGGAGGAGAACCCCGAATGAGCCGCCCGCACACACGGCTCCGACACGAACTGATGATGTAATTATGAATCCGCTGGAACAATATCTGGAATTATACCGCTCGCACCGCGACGAGATCGATGCAAACGGCGCGCCCGTGCTCAACGCCCTGCGCGACGACGCTTTCAGGCGGCTTGAGGGGATGACTCTCCCCGCGCGCGGCGACGAGAACTTCGAGAACATCGACCCCGGGGCGATGCTCGCCCCCGACTATGGCATCAACCTGCGCAAGGCATCGGTCGAATTCGATCCGGACATGACATTCCGCTGCGACGTGCCGCTTGCGTCGCAGTCGGTGATGATGAACGTCAACGACACTTTCGCCGCCGCGACCGACGCCTATGACTCTCTGCCCGACGGCGTCGACGCGGGCAGCCTGCGCGAATTCGCGCGTCTCGCCCCCGCCGAGGTGGCTGAGTATTACGGTCGCATCGCCGATCCCGGCAATCCGGTCGTGGCTCTCGACACGCTGCTCGCCCAGGACGGTCTCTACCTGCGCGTGCGCCGGGGCGTGCGCCTCGAACGCCCGCTGCAGCTTGTCAACATCCTGACCGGCTCAGCACCGCTCATGGCAGTGCGCCGTATGCTCGTCATAATCGAAGACGAGGCCGAATGCAAACTTGTGGCATGCGACCACACACAGCGCGACGATCTTGATATGCTCGCGCTCGAAACCGTCGAGATTTATGTGGGCAGACGCGCCCGCTTCGACTACTGCCACATCGAGGAGTCATCGCGCAAGACATCGCGTCTCTCGGCCCTCTACCTGCGCCAGCAGGAGGCATCGAGCGTCAATATCGACGGCATGACACTCTTCAACGGCAAAACGCGCAACGAGTATCACTGCCGTTTCGAGGGCGAAAACGCCGGGCTGCGGCTCTACGGCATGGGCATCGAAGACAAGGAGCGCGTCATATCGACCTACACCCACATCGACCACGCCGTGCCGCGCTGCAAGAGCGACGAGCTGTTCAAGTTCACAGTCGACGACTCGGCATCGGGCGCGTTCACGGGCCGCATACACGTGGCTCCGGGAGCCGTCGGCACCGAGGCATACCAGGCCAACCGCAACCTTGTGGGAAGCCCTGAGGCACGCATGAACTCGAAGCCACAGCTTGAGATATATAACGACGACGTGAAGTGCTCGCACGGCTGCGCCATAGGCCAGCTCGATCCGCTGCAGGTGTTCTACATGCGCACCCGCGGCCTGACAGAGGCCGAGGCGCGACTGCTGCTGCGCCAGGCATTCATGTCGGATGTGATAGCCGCAGTCGACGTGCCGTCGCTGCGCGACCGTCTGCACATGCTCGCCGAACGACGTTTCGCCGGCATGGAGACAGCCTGCGGGCGTCAGTGCGCGGCGGGCAAATGCAATAAATGACCACGATGGCAATGGATATAGCCGCTATACGCAGGGAGTTTCCCATTCTGGAGCGGGAGGTCAACGGTCGCCCGCTCATATATCTCGACAACACGGCGACGTCGCAGACGCCACGCGAGGTGACCGACGCGATCACCCGCATGTACACCTCGACCAAAGCCAACGTACACCGGGGCGTACACACCTTGTCGCAGGAGGCCACCGACCTGCAGGAGGCCACGCGCCGCCGCGTGCAGAAATATATCAACGCCGCCGAGCCAGAGGAGGTGATCTTCACGCGCGGCACGACCGAGGCGATCAACCTCGTGGCCGCCTCTTACGGCCAGCGTTTCCGCGACGGCGACGAGATCGTGCTCACGGTCATGGAGCATCATGCCGACATCGTGCCCTGGCAACTGCTGCGCAGCCACGCCGACATACGCATACGTGTGGCGGAGATCAACGACCGCGGCGAGATCGACCTCGAAAGCTACGGTTCTCTTTTTAACAGCCGCACGGTCATGGCGGCGTTCTGCCATGTCAGCAATGTGCTCGGCACCGTCAACCCGGTCAAGGATATGACCGCCATAGCGCATTCCCACGGTGTGCCGGTGCTGATCGACGGTGCCCAGGCCTCGCCCCATCTCCCCATAGACGTGCGCGACCTTGACTGCGATTTCTACGCATTCTCGTCGCACAAGATGTACGGTCCGACGGGCGTCGGCGTGCTATACGGACGCCGGAGCATCCTTGAGGAGATGCCTCCCTATCAGGGCGGCGGGGAGATGATCAGACACGTATCGTTCGGGCACACCACCTTCGCCGACCTCCCTTTCAGGTTCGAGGCCGGCACTCCCGATTTCGTGGGCATTGCCGCATTTGCTTCGGCACTCGACTTCATCGAACGCGTCGGACTGGAGAACATCGCCCGCCATGAGCATGAACTTCTTGAGTACGCCACCGGCAGACTCCGGGAGATCGAGCGGCTGCAGATATACGGCACAGCACCCGGCAAATCGGCGGTGATCTCGTTCAACGTCGGCGACATACACAACTACGACCTCGGACTGCTTCTCGACCGCATGGGAGTGGCCGTACGCACCGGCCACCACTGCGCCCAGCCTCTGATGGAGCGGCTCGGAGTTCCGGGAACGGTCCGCGCCTCGTTTGCCGTCTACAACACCCGCGAGGAGGTCGACGCCTTCATCGCCGCCCTGCACCGCGTGCTCGCGATCCTCGCCTGACCGCCGCCCCCCCAAATCAGACAAAAACAGACAACGTGCGACCGGCCCGGGAGCGGCGTACCTCCTGGACGCCGACAGCAACAAACCGTCGTCTCTCCCCGTTTCCTCTCCTGCTACCCCGAACATCAGTCCCCGCCGGCACGCTGTCAGTGACATCGCGCCGGCGGGGACTGACCGCACTGACGGTAACATTTCATTATTAAACAAGCTCTTAACAAGCCCTTTCATATATAAGATACTACAAAACATATTATCACTTAGAGCTTGTTTATAGGACATTTTATTTAAAAATAAGAAATTTTAAATTATTTTCGCTTTAATATTGATATTCTCGAAATAATATTATACATTTGCATCGTCATTACATAGGCAATTGTATAGATTGCAATTACCTTAGATAAGCTTTTTAATGCACATGACAGCAGAAAGCAGTTCATAAAGCTGCGTCGCGCAAAAATAGACCATCAAAAAGTTTATTCTGTTTATCCGGAATACAAATCGGTATTGTATAACAACAACAAGCAACTTACATATGGAAGTTGTTTAAACTAATTTGATTTGTGAAATTTTTTAAGGAAAATAACGATAAAAGCGAGGAAATTCCAACCTTTC
>VSPN01000024.1 GCA_009775355.1 Muribaculaceae bacterium | reverse complement strand
TGCTTCAGTAGCTCAGTTGGTTAGAGCACCTGACTGTTAATCAGGGGGTCGTTGGTTCAAGCCCATCCTGAAGCGCCCACTCCCGACGGAATCATCCGTCGGGATTTTTGTTGTTATGAATCGCTTCAGAAATCCTTCGACTCTTCATTTCTTCTGCACGGTTCTACTGTCGGCGTCCCGGAGGTCCGCCGCTCCCGGTGTTGCTTCGGTGTCTGTTTGCGCGACCGGACCGGGAGCGGCGGACCTCCGGGACACCGAAAGAAGCAATCTGCCGGCAAAAGCAATACGTTGGCAAAATACAAGGACGCCGCTGACTTAGTGTCGCGGCGTCCTCCTGTTGACAGTTGCTGCTTTGGCGTGGCAGTTACCTGACAATGATCTTCGAGGTGGTTGATTTTCCTCCTGATATTTTCTTCACGATGTAGACTCCTGCGGGAAGACCGGTCGTGTCATCGGAATTGCGTGTCAGGCTACCAGAGAGATCATAGATCATCGCAGATGTCTTGCCTGAATCGTTGGTTATACCATCGATGCCTGAAGGATCGAAATCCGCAAGCTCTTTCCATGCGGCGTTGCCCACTTCACAGTTTACCGGGTCGGTTTCGTCGCGATTTGAAATGAATGCTACCACCTGCATGTCCTCAGTCTTGCAGCCTTCGGGATACTCGAGTTCGCACTCATATGTGTATTTGTTGCCGTTCCATTCGGCAGGCTCTCCCCATGTGTCGTTGTATGCGCGTTCCACGTGGTTGTGATAGAACTTCGCGCCGCCGGATCCGCTCTGACCCATACCGTCATTGCTTGCCAATACGTTGTCTTCCACCACGTAGACCGTGATGCGGGGGTTGTCGAGAGTAGCCAGCATCTCCTCTCCCTCCACTTTCACATGTAGCTTGCGGGATGTCGCGTCATGTGTTCCGGAGACAGTCACGCTGTAGAGCGCCGGCACATCCTGTGCCTGAGTGACTTTATATGCGAAAGCGTTGACCGGAAGGTTGCTGAACACCGGAGTCCGGACCGAGCTGCCTGTCTGCCCTTCGCGGTCAAGCATGAATGCAGGAGCATACATCGAGCCGCCGTTGTTGTAGAACCAGATATAGTCTTTGTCGCAAGGCTGTGTGAAAGCGTCAATGCCGTATCCCGAGTGGTGGCAGACCATGGCGAAACGCTTTTTCTGGTCGTCGGTGAATGTTGCGATCATGTCGTGCACAGTCTCTGCTGCGGCAGGGCAGTTGGAGCATTTTTCGGTTGTGAATTCTTCGAGAAGCACTGTTCTGGGGAAGACAGTGGCCAGAACCGGAATTTCGCCAAGCACCACGCTGTTGTCTTCGGGAGTCTCGTCGTCTGAGCCGTTGGGCTTCGACACTGTGGCGGTAAATCTGTATTTCTTGCCAGACTCGACACCTGGAATCACGAACGATTCCTTGTAGCTTCGCGTCACTCCGTAGCTGACCGTCTGGTAGACGGTGTGGCTGACGCTTATGCCCGCTTCCTCGTCGGCTATGGTCAGAGTGAACACCGACACCGGCTCGACGCCGTTGTTGCGGATCTCATAGATCATGCTCACCGGAGTGTCGATCACATAGTAGTCGTCCGACAGAGATGCCGATATTAGCTGCATGTCGTTCTGCGGCAGATTCTCGCCGGTTATCAGGGCCTCGATGCTGAGGATGCCGAGGTCGGCACGTTCAGACCAGTTGCCCTCTCCGGTGCGGATCCAGGATGCTCCCGCATAATCGCCGTCGACAAATGATATGGCTGATGCGGTCTTTGTCTGGTTGAATGTGTATCCCACATAGTATCCGGTGCCCGGTTCGATAACGACCGGGGTATCGAACTGTATGCTGTTCCAGCCGTCGCGCGGTTTCTGGGTGGAACGGATATCGATATACTGCTCGGCGAGGTTCTCTCCGTTGAGATCCTTACGGATCCATGCGGTCATGTCATGCACGTTCATTTTGCTGGTCAGAGCAGCGTTGACGCCGGCAAACGAGTCGCCGCTGAAACGCTCCAGCTCTTCTGCTGAAATAAAGATGGCGGCTTCGGCTGAAGTCGCGCCTTCTATGGTCAGTCTGGACTCGGTGCCGGCGAAGCCCGAGCAGAATCCGAACTTGTATAATGTCTGGGCCGATGCCGTTCCTGACATGATGACAAGCGTCAGAGCCAGAAGTATTTTTCCGATTTTCATATGTGTGTCGTGATGATTGCGCGGGAGACGGAAGATACCGGACTCCCGCGCTTTGGTTCATGAAGATTATCTTACGATTATTTTTGCGCTTTCGTTGCCAGCTTTTACAACATACACGCCAGGTTCGAGATACCAGAGTGTATCGTTTCCTTCGGCTGTTCCGTAAGCGACGGTGCGTCCGTCGGCGGTTAGAACGGTCACATGGTCGCCTTCATGTCCTTTGACGCGCACGGCGCCTTCTTCGGCACGTATAGACGACATTGCGTCTCCTGTCAGGTCTCTTACTCCGCTTGATCCTGTCACCGACACCTCTGTCATGGCGAAATATGAGTTCTCTGTCGGGATGTCGGTGTCGATCATGATCTGCACCCATGGCTCATTGAGAAGCTCGGCGGGCAGCTTGAGAGTCACCTCGCGGATACCCTCGCCATCTTTTGCCGGGAGAGTGCCGAGTGTGTACATCCTGCTGGAGTGACCTGAAGAATAACCGTTGATCACTGTCGTCGCAGCTCGGCTGCCGGTGTAAACGTGCATGTTGAGAGAAGCGAACTCCTCGCCGAGGGTGCTGAATCTGGGCATTGACACGCGTCCTGTCGTGCCGTCGACGCCTTCGCAGTACATTGCGACTTTCTTGTTGTCAGCACCATAGAGGGCTGCATCGATATCCTTGAGATAAATGTATGACCACTCAGCGTAGTAACCGTCGGTGAATATGCGCCAGGGTTTGGTGCAGGAGATCTCGGATGGGCTCGAGAAGTCATCGGAGTAGGGGAGAGTGTAGGCCGGGCCGACCCATGCGGATCCCGAAACCATCGAGCTTGCTCCCGCCACATTGACTGCCTCTACGGCAAGACGGTAGTAATTCTGGGTGTCAGGAGAGAATGTATACTGACGCTCGGTCAGGTTCTTCGCCAGGGGTATCCAGTTTGAGGGCACGCCGGTCTGGTCGTACACATAAACATTGTATGCAAGTTGCGTCGGGTCTATATATCCGCCGTCAGCACCCTCGGTTGGAGCGTCCCACATGAGAGTGAAGTCGCGCATGTCATCCGACACGACACCGCGCACATTGGTTACATGCGACGGCACGGTCTGGCCCGTGAACACCTTGACGGTGGCCGAGGGGCTGTTTTCGCCATTGGTGTTCGATACGGTCACGTTTATCTGGTTCTCGCCCTGAATGGTTGCTACTGTGGCTTCGCCCTGTCCGCCCGGTATGCCTTTGACCGTGGCTGTCTCTACAGAACTTTCGATAGTGGCAGTCAGTTCGGTGCCCTGCGCGATCGGGTCGCCGCCCACTGTCTCTGTCGGGAAAGTGAACTTCACGGTTGCCGCGAGGCGACCGTTGGCGGCGGCTGTGGCCTGAAGTCCGGTCGCCATGGCGGGACTTGTGTTGAGCACTTTGCCGTCTTTGACCATGATGTTGCGCACGAGAACGCCAGACATGTCGTGTGCCGACGAGCAATGTATGCCTATGTAATAGATGCCCGGCTCGTAGACGCTGAAGCCTGCCTGCAGGTTCTTCCATTCGGTCACCTGATTGCCGCGGAGATCGTATGCGCACGGAACCTTGATGCGGTCGATGAGACTCTCGATCACGCCGTCGTAATTGGGCTCGGTGGCGAGAACCACATCAAGGTATTCTTCATCGAACTGAGGAGCCCATGCTGATGCGTCGAGCGATATCTCATAGATGCGTTCCGAGCTGCCGAACTTCATGGCGGGAAGGAAGATGTAGTCGTCCATCGGTTTGGGATTGCCGTCGGAAGTGTAGCCTGAATAGAGAGCCTGACGCTCCTGGTTCCATGTCCAGCAGGTATTGTCGTTGTTCTTGTCGAAAGTTGTCATGAGAGAGAGCTCGGCCTGTGTGGGAGCGAAGCTGACCGGGGGAGTTATCGCGTCGCCCATCACGACACCCTGGGAGTTGGCCTCGGCACTGGTCAGACCGTTGCTCGATGCGGTGACATGTGCAGTGTAGAGCGAAAGGTCTTCGGGGTTCTCAAGAGTGTATTCGGTCGAGGTCGATGCGACGGTTGTCGAGAACACCGTGTTGCCCGACACGTTGACTATCCTCACGTTGTAGGTCATGGATCCGAAATCGACATAGCCCGCGTGAACTCCCGATGTCGGGGCACTCCAGCTGACTGTGGTCTTTGTCAGGGAGACGTTCTGCGGAGCCATCGGGGTGTCGTTGCCGATCCATAGGCGGCGGGTTACCGGGTCGCATCTCAGCACATCTATCGAGGCTATGACTCCGAATTCATGGTTGCCGGCCTCGATGTCGGTGAATTCCACCTCGATTTTCGCACCGGGCTTGCACGAGCCTTTATCGTAGTCCGCGCCGTCGAGTGTCACAGTCCAGTCTACAGACTCGGGCAGAGCGTTGCCGTTCTGCATCAGTGTGGGCATGGTGAACGTTAATTTGCCTGAAAGCGCGCCGGCGGGGAAGTCGATCGAGTCGATCACCGGACTTTCCGGTGCGGATGCCACGTATTTCACATCGGGCGTGACAAACCAGTCGAAACATGAATTGTCATCAAGAGTGCATTCGAGGTTGAATGTGCCGTCGCGTGTCACTGTGTAAAGGTTCGAGATTGTCGGATATCCGTCATCGAGATAGTCCCAGTAGAACACTCCCTCCTTGGGCGACCATGTCATGGCCGCCTGATATGAACTGTGTTTGCTCTTGTCAGGTATGTCGCAGATCGGTGTGACATTTCCCTCGGTGTCTATCCTGATGAATTTTTTGTTGACGTTGACGCCATAGAAATTCTTGTCTTCAGGACAGTAGGCGAGAGAGGTGATGTTGTCGTTCTGGGTGTCATACTGTTTCACCACCTCATATCCGTTGGGATTCGCGATGGTGGCACGGCAGAACTCGTAGTTTCGTGAGCAGAAATAGAAGTAGCCGTCTTCTGTGTTGTAGGCGAGCGGGGAGACCCAGGTGATGTTGTCCGACGCTTCCTGCTGGTCTATTATCTCTCCGGTCTCGAAGTTGACCTTAAGGAATTTAGGAGTGCCAGTATTCCAGCTTTCGTCAAAATATGGCTCTGCGTAACCATAGAGAAAGCCGTCGAGAAGGAATGCCCCTGTAAACCTGTTGATCAGCGATGCGGAGGGGTCGGCATAGACTTTATTGACCTCGCCGTATTGTCCGATTGTGTAGATGCCTCGGTAACTGCGTAACCAGTCTTCTGGTGTCAGCGTCCAGTCCGAGAGGAAGCCGTAGAGGTTTGTGCCTCCTGCGGTGACTCGCTGGGGCTGGTTGTCCGGGCGGGTTACGACCATAGTCGGGAACTTTCCGGCTACTTGAGGGTCAAACTCCTGTGGCTCGATTGCGGAGCCACGCGTGGTCGCGATGACAACACCGGCTCCGGTTGCCAGTAGAGTCGCGATCAGCGTAAACAGTTTTTTCATAATGTTAAGATAATGATTGCGCCGCTTGGTTGGTTGATAGTGGAAAGACAGGCCGTGCGGCTTCGGGCCGGGTCATCTGTTAATTGAGATATCTGGCGCAAATATAGTAATAGTTGACATAAAACCAAAGAGCGGGAACCAATAAAACATGGTATGTGTGAAAAATTAACATTCCTGACGAGAAAACCTGCTGAAGGCAAGAAATGCTATATTAGGATTGCTTCTCGTAACGATATATACGCATATGACGGCAGAGGGGAGGCCGTCGAGACGGTCTCCCCTCTGTGTGAGTGTGTGAAAAGCTCCGGTTTACTTGCGGATTCCGAGCTCCTTCTTTGCGATGATCGCGCGGTAACGGTTGATGTCTTTGCGGATCAGGTAGTCGAGGAGGCTGCGGCGCTGACCTACAAGAGCCTTGAGTGCGCGGGCAGTGGTGTAGTCCTTGTGGTTGGTCTTGAGGTGCTCAGTAAGATGCTTGATGCGCACTGAGAAGAGAGCGATCTGGCTTTCGGGGCTGCCGGTGTCGCCGGGGCCGTTTCCGTAAGTCTCGAAGATTTTCTTCTTTTCTTCTGATGAAAGATGCATTTTGAGAGAAATTTTAAGTTGTTTATGAATGAATACTTTTCGTCGTAAAAGCCTCCGCCGGACTCGACCGGACAGCCCGGCTCTCTCCGCCGGGGGAACTTTTCCCTGAAAAGCGTTGCAAAATTACTAATATATTTGGATATTACAAAATATTCAGCTAATTTTGCATCCGCAATTATGCCGCGCAGGCTGATCAAGTGCCCCGCTACGGAGCCGCCCCGCGGTCGGATAAAAACAACAAATTACGAAAATGTACGCAATCGTAGAAATCAAAGGACAGCAGTTCAAGGCCGAAGAGGGTAAGTTTCTGTATGTTCACCACCTCGGCGAGGAAGTGAAAGAAGGCGACGCTGTGTCGTTCGACAAGGTGCTTCTTCTCGATGCCGACGGCGACGTTAAGGTCGGCGCGCCTGCCGTTGAAGGCGCGAAAGTTGAATGTGAGGTGCTCCTTCCACTCGTGAAGGGCGACAAAGTGATCGTCTTCAAGAAGAAACGCCGCAAAGGCTATCGTCGTCTCAACGGTCACCGTCAGCAGTTCACTAAAGTGATGATCAAGAAAATCGTAACCGCATAAACCAAAATAGAAAATGGCACATAAGAAAGGTGTCGGTAGTTCTAAGAACGGCCGCGAATCAGAAAGCAAACGACTTGGTGTGAAAATTTTTGGTGGTTCGAACTGTAAGGCGGGCAATATCATCAAACGCCAGCGTGGCACAGTGCACCATCCCGGTCTCAATGTCGGCATGGGCAAGGATCACACTCTCTTCGCCCTCATCGACGGAGTAGTTGTATTCTCCACAGGCAAAGAGGGTCGCAAGTTCATCAACGTGCAGCCCCACACAGCAAACTGATCCTGTCAGCAGGCAAGATTCAAAGGCGGATTTCCCAAGTGGGACATCCGCCTGTTTTCTTAGAGTCACGTTCCTTAATATTCCGGGTCTTAGCGGTTGCTGCTCTTGGTTCGTCATGTGGCCTGAATCATCTTTGGTCAATCTGTTTGCCGTCTCTGCTAACAATATCCGTGAATTGTTGTTTAGTAATGTAAAAAACGTTAAATTTGTTTTTCCAAACGTACCGACCACATGGCAGATTTCAACGAACCAAAAGAGAAGGCTGAAGAAAGAATTGACCGGCAGGATGGAAATCCGTCACCCGAGAATATCTCATTGACCGACAAGGGCTCGACGCAGAAACCGGTACGCGTTAAAAGACATCTCATCCGTCCGGCATGGCTGCGGCGCACTCTCAAGACGTTCCTCTGCATTTTGGTGGTGATCCTGCTTCTGCCGGTTCTGCTTTATCTTCCTCCTGTGCAGGATTTCGCCGTTTCGACAGTATCCGGTTTCGTTGAGAAGTCGACGGGCATGAAAATCGGCATAGGCCGGTTCCGGCTCGCCTTTCCACTTGACGTAAGCCTGAAGGATGTGTATGTGGTCGAGGCATCGGGCGACACTATGGCCCGCGCCCGTCAGGCACTTGTCGATGTGAAGCTTCTGCCCTTGCTCAGGCTTGATGTCAGGCTCAACTCCCTGAGGCTCGATGACGCCTATTATCGCATGGTCTCGCCCGACTCGTCGATGATACTGACGGTCAACGCCGGTCTGCTCGAAGTCGACGGCAAAAGCTCGGCCGACATAAAGACTTCGGAGATAACGCTCAACAAGACTCGCCTCCGCGACGGGAGCCTCACGCTCTATATGGATGTCTGGAAGAAAGAGAACAAGCCTGACACAGCCTCTTCCGCATCAGCTCCATTTGTGATCAGAGCCAACGATCTCCGCATGGAGAACTTCAGTTTCGGCATGTCGATGCTTCCCACAATCGACACGATGGACGTGGCTCTCAAGAGAGTCGAGATAAAGAAAGCCACAGTCGATCTCCGCGAGAATCTCGTCAAGTGGGATCTGGCCTCGATCGGCGGCGGAGACTTCACATATCTGACACCGACCGCCGAATACATAAAGACACATCCTGCTCCTCCGTCGCAGCCTTCCTCCGGTCCGCCGATGCGCATCATGGGCGACAGTATCGCTGTCGACTCAATTTCCGCGCTCTATGCTGTCCGCGACGCTCGGCCTCAACCCGGTTTTGACCCTTCATATCTCAAAGTGTCAGGCGTCGGGATCGGCATGAGGAATTTCTATAACGAGTCTTCTACAGTCAGGTTGCCGCTCACTCGCCTTACGGCCGCCGAGCGTTGCGGCCTCCGCATAACCGAAGGACGTGGCACGGTAGGCATCGACTCCGTCGGCCTTACGCTCGACAGTCTTGCTGTCCGCACCCCGTTCTCCCTGATATCGGCCTCTGCGTCGGTACCGTTCGCCATGATGGCACTCGATCCCTCATCGGCCATGAACGTCAGTGTACGTGGTCGCATTGGCCTCCCCGATGTCGAGTCGTTCATGCCCGCCCTGAAGACGTACACATCCATGGTGCCGGCACGCAAGCCGCTTGACTTCGGAGTTGAGGCGGCGGGTTCGCTGTCCGACCTGTCGATCGACCGCCTTGACGCGAAGATGCAGGGCGTGTTCGGCATAACCGCATCAGGTTATGCTCGCAATCCTCTTGACTACCGCAAGATGCAGGCCCGTGTAAGTTTCGACGGAAGTCTCAGCGACCCGGCGCTTGCCGACCGTCTAACCGGCATGGAAGACATAAGCATACCCGCCTTCACGATCGAAGGCACCGCCGCGGCATCGGGTCTCAGCTATGACGCCGATTTCGATCTGCGCAGCGATGCCGGCGATCTTGCGGCCAAAGGCCATTTGGCTCTTACGCCCGAAGACTACACCGCCGATATGACAGCTGTCGGTCTTGATGTGGCGCGCTTTGTGCCGTCAGCCGGAATCGGACGTATCTCCGCCACAGTCAACGCATGGGGGCACGGATTCAACCCCTTGAGCGGAACAGCCGTCACCGATGCGATTGTCAACATCTCTTCGGTGGAATACAACCATCGGGCACTCCGCGACATACACATCGGCGCTCTGCTCGACAATGCCGGAGACCTGACGCTGCAGGCTTCATCGCCCAATCCGGGTCTCGACTTCGACATGCACGGCACCGGCTCGATCCATGCCGATGACTATACGTTCGATCTGGCGGCCACACTGCGCGATGTGAACCTGCAGCAACTCGGACTTTCCGACAGCATCTGCTACGGTTCTGGTGATATCGCTCTGCGCGGCAGCGCGCAGCCGGGCAAATGGCTCTACGATGTCGAACTCGACGCCTCCGCGCTCGAATGGCATCTCCCTGGCCACTACATACACCTGCCCGATGGCCTGACGGCCGCTGTCAACGCCGACCTGACCCGGACTGCCGTATCGGTCAATTCGCTCCTCACATCTGTCGATTTCGCCGCAGAGTCAGGCATGGAACGACTGGTTAAGGCATTCTCGGCAGCAGCCGAAACCGCCTCAAGACAAATCGCAGAGAAAAACCTCATATTCGACAGCATAAGCCGCCAGCTCCCCGCGTTCATACTTGATGTCAAAGCGTCGGGCCGCGGACTCGTCGACCAGTTCCTGCAGGGACAGGGCATGGGCATAGACACCATCTTCGCCCGGATAGGAAAGGATTCCGTGCTATACGGCGACGTCGGCGCACTCAACTTTACGTCGGCATCTCTTAATCTCGATACGGTTGCACTGAATCTCCGTGAGCGCGGCGCGCTCATGGACTACAAGGCCCATGTCGGCAACCGCCGCGGGACCATGGACGAGTTCGCACGTGTCAATCTCAACGGATATCTCGGCAACAACCGCGCAAGCGCGTTCCTCAACCAGTGGAACATAAAGGGGGAGCAGGGCTACAGGATCGGTCTCACCGCCGCGTTTCAGGATTCGGTGGTGTCGGCCCACATAACCCCGCTGAAATCGACCATTGCCTACCTGCCTTGGACATTCAATACCGACAACTTCCTTGACTACAACCTCTTCACAAAGCATGTGGCCGCCAATCTCGAGGCCCGCAGCTCGGAGAGCAGCATTCTGGCCAGAACGCAGGCCACGGGCCGGGGAAACGAGGAGCTTTACGTCAAGATAGACAATCTCCACATTCAGGATTTTCTGAGCATGTGGGCGCTTGCCCCCCGTATGAAGGGTGATCTTGACGCCGACATGCACGTCGAATACGACAACCGCCGTTTTATGGGCAAAGGCAATGTCGGTCTCCGCAATTTTGTCTACGAGAAGACCCGCGTCGGAGATTTTGAGCTTGACCTTGATGCAGGGTACGGCTTCGACGCCAGTACCGACGTAAATGCCGCTCTCAGAATCAACGGCGATCCGGCCATGGCTCTATATGCCAACCTTGTGTCGGGGCAGGAGGGACTCAAAGCCGATTCCGTTGGCGTGTCGCTGACGCGGTTCCCTCTCAAGATCGCCAACCCGTTTCTCGACAATGCCGCAGTGATGGGAGGTTATGTCAACGGCGACATGCGTATGGAAGGATCCTTTGCGGCTCCTGTTCTGAACGGTGAGATCTCCTTGGACTCCGTTACAGCACACATACCGGCCGCCGGCGCAAGACTAAGATTCGGGAAAGACCGGCTCACGGTAACCGACAATGTGATTGATATCCGGGATTTCGATATCTTCGGCGCCAACGATAATCCCCTGACTCTGTCGGGCAGGATCGATGCAAAGAAATTTTCCGACATAATGTTCGATCTTGCGGCCAGAGCCAATAATTTCCAGTTGATCAAAAGTGACAAACGCTCGAAAGATGATATTTTCGGGAAAATATTCCTCAACCTGAACGCGACGGTGAAAGGTCCGATGAGACTTCTCGATGTCAACGGCAATGTCAACGTGCTTGGCACCACCGACGCCACCTATCGTCTCAATATGGATCCCGCCGAGCTGTCGTCGAAGTCCGAGCAGGATGTGGTGCGTTTCGTCAACTTCAGCGACACCACTCAGGTCGCGCGTGAAGACTCCGTGGTCGAATCGCCCCTCAACATGCGCATAAACGCCAATCTGGTTGTATCGCCGGGCACCCACGTCGAAGTGATTCTGTCGGACAACGGCACCAACAAGGTCGAACTTGACCCGACAGCCAATCTGAATTATTTCCAGAATTATATGGGCGACATGTCGCTGACCGGAACCCTCACTCTCGGCGACGGCTACGCGCGCTACGCCTTGCCCGTGCTCGGAGAGAAGATGTTCACGTTCGATCCTTCAAGCACCCTGACATGGACCGGCTCGATAATGAATCCGACGCTCAACGTCACCGCTACCGACGATGTCAAGGCCAACGTGACGAGCGGAGGAAGCGCGCGTCTGGTCAACTTCCTCGTCACGCTCCGGGCAACCAGCACGCTCCAGAATCTGAAAGTGGCGTTCGATCTAGCCACCAACGACGATCTCGCCATTCAGAACGAACTGCAGTCGATGAGTGCCGACCAGAGACAGACCCAGGCAATGAACCTGCTTCTCTACAACCAATACTCGGCCCAGGGCACCAAAGCCAGTGCCGCAAGCGGAAACATGCTTTACAGTTTCCTTGAGTCGCAGTTGAATTCATGGGCGGCCAAAAATATCAGGGGTGTCGATCTGTCGTTCGGCGTCAACCAGTATGACAAGACCACCGACGGCGTTACCAACACCGAGACCAGCTACAGTTATCAGGTGTCGAAATCGCTGTTCAACAACCGGTTCAAGATTCTTGTGGGCGGCAACTACTCCACAGATTCGGCCGATGACGAGATTGCGCAGAATCTTGTCAGCGACGTGGCTTTCGAATACTTGCTCAAGCAGACGCAGACGATCAACATGTCTGTGAGGCTTTTCCGCCACACCGGATATGAAAGCATACTCGAGGGGGAGATCACGGAGATGGGTGCGGGTTTCGTGTTCAAACGCCATCTTGAGAACCTCAAGAGTCTTTTCAGATTCAGAAGACGCAAGAAAAAGGCGCAGCCCCAACGCACCGTGGCTGACACCCTCATGACCGGAGTCAAAGATTCCGTCGATATTGCTGACAAAGCCGAAACCCTGAAGAAAGAAGATTGACTATGAATGATATGCTGCACGTGATCAAATGTCTTGCCATATCGGCGGCGTTGCTGGCCTCCGTCATGCTGTCGTCATGCTCCACGACAAAGCGCATCCCTGACGGTGAATTGCTATATAACGGCCTCAGGATGAACGTCGATACTCCCGACGGGAAGCCCATGCCCGGAGGAGTGAAGTCTGATATGGTGAAGTCGGTCAATGTCAAGCCCAACAACCCGATACCGCTGATCTCGCCCTATCGCCGCACGCCGTTTCCGATCGGACTCTGGGTCTACAACAACTGGAATGATTCGGCCAAAGGACTCAAAGGCTGGCTCTACGACAAACTCGTGTCCGAACCTGTGCTTGTGAGCGATGTGCGTCCCGAAGTGCGGGTAAAGATGCTCAAGTCGATACTCGATGACAACGGATATTTCAATTCATCTGTGTCATATGAGGTCGCTCCTAAAAAGAATCCTAAAATCGCCGATATTGACTACGACATAAAGACGGGCGACCCCTACCTGCTCGACAGCATCATTTTCTTCAACGATCCGAAGCCGGGCATATTCCGCTTTATCGACTCGGTGGCCCGTAAAAGCCGCTATCTTGTGCCTGGCGAACGCTTCTGTGTCGATTCTCTTTCGGCAGAAAGGGTCAGGATTGCAAACGCCATGCGCAACAGGGGTTATTATTACTTCCGCCCCGAATATATCGAGTTTCTTGCCGACAGTCTTATTACGCCGGAGCGAATAACGCTCAAACTGTCACTGGCTGACAATGTGCCCGATATCGCTCGGCTGAGATTCCGCACAGGACAGATCCACACATCGGTTCTGCGAAGAAGCACGCGTCGCACCGGTATCCCCGACACCATCCAGACCTCAAAAGGGGAGCTTGTGGTGTTCAGACCGGCCAAACTCCGCAAGAATCTGATTCCGTCATGCATCACGTTCAGGAAAAACAAATACTTCTCCGTGCGCGACATGGACCGCACGCAGACCCGGCTGTCGCGGCTCGGCATATTCGGCAATATCAATATACAGCCGATGCCGGTCGACACCAATCCGGATAACCCGACGCTCGATGTCTACATCACCTGTCAGTTCGAGAGGCCTATAGAGGCTACGATCGAGGCCAACATCACCTCGAAGTCAAACTCATATCTCGGTCCGGGCGTAATACTCGGCCTGACCAACAACAACCTCTTCGGCGGTGCCGAGCGTTTCAGTGTCCAGTTGTCGGGAAGCTACGAGTGGCAGACGGGCCGCAACCGCGGAAGCGTATTCAACAGCTACGAGTTCGGACTCAGTTCATCGCTCGCCTTTCCCCGGCTTCTTGCTCCGAAATTTGTGAGACGCACCAACAGGGAGCTGAACTGGACCACAATCACGCTGAGCGGCAACCTGCTCAACCGTCCGCACTATTTCCGCATGGCTGAGGTGGCCGCCGGCATTGCCTATGAATGGAACCATAACCGGCATGTCACCAATCAGTTCACGCCGTTCAAACTGTCATATACCAAACTGTTGCGCACCACCCACGCCTTTGACTCGATCATGTCCGAGAATCCGGCTGTGGCTCTCAGTTTCGAGAGCCAGTTTATTCCCGAAATGAGCTATACCTACAATTACGACCGCTGGCTTGAGAGGGAGCGGATCAATGGGTTCAACTTCTCCGCCACGGTCAAGGAGGCCGGCAACGTCTTCTGGGGGCTTTGGCGTATGTGTGGCGTAAAAGGGCGCAAGACTCTGTTCGGCATGCCTTTCTCGCAGTTTGTCAAGGGGCAGGCGCAGCTTGTATATTCGCGCAGGCTTGTGCGCGGCAAAGACCAGTGGCTCGTGTCGCGTGTGCTGATCGGAGCCGAGCACGCCTACGGCAACTCGACCACTGTGCCCTATGCCGAGCAGTTCTATATCGGCGGCGCAAACTCGATACGCGCCTTCACCGTGCGTTCTCTCGGTCCGGGCAGCTACCGCGCGCCCGAGTCCGACAAGAACGGATATTTCGATCAGACCGGTACATTCAAGCTTGAACTCAACACCGAATACCGGTTTCCGATCTACAGCATACTCCATGGCGCAGCCTTTCTCGACGCCGGCAACATCTGGCTTCTCAAGGATGACCCGATGCGTCCGGGCGGTCTGCTGACCCGCAAGACATTCCTGCGCGACATCGCGCTCGGCACCGGTGTCGGACTCCGCATTGATCTCGGCATGATGGTGATACGCGGTGACCTTGGCTATGGCCTGCACGCGCCATACGACACCGGCTACACGGGCTATTTCAACATCCCGTTCAAAGATGCGTTCGCATTCCATCTCGCTATTGGTTATCCTTTCTGACCTTAGGCAGTCATGAAGCGTCTCGGCAGAAACGAACGGATCGGTGCGGCAGTGCTCGCTGCAGTCTCTCTTGCAATAGTGCTATGCGCGTTTCTGTCGCGCCAGTGCCGCCGGGGCGACGATGAGACTGACTCTGTTCTGTCATCTCTCAGGGAACTGACGGAGATCTGTGGCAGTCAGACCGATTCTCTCTCCGGTGCCGGGGGCAAGTCAGTGGGTGAGTCTGTCAGAAATGGATCTGCCGGAGACTCTGACGAAGGCAGTAAGCGCCGGAGCACCAGGCATAAGAAAGGCACCGCTGCCGCAAGGAGACATCGGTCATCTCCGTCGGCTCCGCCACGCGACTTCCTCAAAGAAAAGATCCCGGTCCGCGAAGACCCTGACACATGCTGCCCTTAAGGCCACTTCTCATGCGACCCCTGGATTTTAATGAGCGTGTTCTAAGCCGGATTCTGCAGTGGAAAGGCTCTTCGGCGCGGACCCGGTTGAATGATCTGCAGGTGCGCATGGCAATAATATGAGGGCTGAAACAGTGTTATATAACATATTTTTTGTAACTTTGCACCCGAAATCACTTCAAATCTTAAAATGCAGAATATCCGCAATATCGCCATTATCGCGCACGTTGACCATGGCAAGACAACGCTTGTAGACAAGATGTTGCTCGCAGGTCACCTCTTTCGTGAGAACCAGACTACGGGTGAACTCATACTCGACAACAACGACCTTGAGCGTGAACGTGGCATAACGATTCTCTCCAAGAACGTTTCGATCAACTACAAAGACACTAAGATAAACATCATCGACACCCCGGGACATGCTGACTTCGGCGGCGAGGTGGAGCGGGTGCTCAACATGGCCGACGGCTGTCTGCTGCTCGTCGACGCATTCGAGGGGCCGATGCCCCAGACGCGTTTCGTGCTCCAGAAAGCCATCCAGATGGGGCTAAAGCCTGTTGTGGTCATCAACAAGGTCGACAAGCCCAACTGCCGTCCCGACGAGGTCAACGAGATGGTGTTCGACCTGATGTTCAACCTCGACGCCACAGAAGACCAACTCGACTTCCCGACAATCTACGGCTCCGCCAAGCAGAACTGGATGAGCCGCGACTGGCGCAAGCCGGCCGACGACATCACCGCCGTGCTCGACGCCATAATTGAATACATCCCCGCGCCGCGACGCGTAGAAGGTGATCCGCGCATGCTCATCACGAGTCTTGACTACAGCAACTACGTGGGCCGCATAGCCGTGGGCCGCGTGCAGCGCGGCACCCTGCGCGAGGGCATGGAGATCGGTCTCTGCAAGAAAGACGGCAGTGTGTCGCGCCAGAAAATCAAGGAACTCCACACTTTCGAGGGCATGGGCCGCAAGAAAGTCGAGGAGGTGGGAAGCGGCGACATATGCGCCATCGTCGGACTCGACAACTTCGAGATCGGCGACACCATCACGCTCTACGACCGCCCCGATCCGCTTCCCCGCATAGCTATCGACGAGCCGACAATGTCGATGACATTCACCATCAACGACAGTCCTTTCTTCGGCAAGGACGGCAAGTATGTCACCTCGCGCCACATACAGGAACGCCTCGACCGCGAGCTCGACAAGAACCTCGCCCTGCGGGTCGAGAAAGGTGAGCGCGAAGACATGTGGCGCGTCTACGGCCGCGGCGTCCTTCATCTCTCCATCCTCATCGAGACCATGCGCCGCGAGGGCTACGAGCTGCAGGTCGGCCAGCCCCAGGTAATCATCAAGGAGATCGACGGCGTGAAGTGCGAGCCGGTCGAGGCCCTGAGCATCAATGTGCCCGAGGAATACAGCTCGAAGGTGATCGACATGGTGACACGCCGCAAGGGCGACATCCTCTCGATGGAATCGCGCAACGACCGTATCGACATCGAATTCCAGATCCCCTCAAGAGGCATTATCGGCCTGCGCAACAACGTGCTCACCGCCACCGCGGGAGAAGCCATAATGGCTCACCGTTTCCTCGAATACCAGCCCTGGAAAGGTGATATCGAGCGCCGAACCAACGGTTCGCTGATCGCCATGGAGGGAGGCACGGCCTACGCATACGCCATCGACAAGCTGCAGGACCGAGGACGCTTCTTCATCTTCCCGCAGGAGGAGGTCTACGTCGGCCAGGTAGTGGGCGAGAACGCTAAAGACCGCGACATCCCCGTCAATGTCACCAAATCGAAGAAGCTCACCAATATGCGTGCGTCGGGTGCCGACGACAAGGCCCGCATCGTGCCCCCGGTTGTCTTCTCACTCGAAGAGGCGCTCGAATACATCAAGGAAGACGAATATGTAGAGGTCACACCCAACCATCTCCGTCTTCGCAAGATAATACTCGACGAGAACGAGCGCAAGCGCGCCAGCCGCTCCTGACGCCGTTCCCGACGATACGAAAAAAAAGACCGCCGCGACCCATCGGGCCGCGGCGGTCGCCGTTATCAGGGAATCTTGATTATTTATCCTGTTACTTGCGGATCATTCTGAAACTTTCGGCTCTGCCGTCTGTGAGAAGCACACAGACAATATACATGCCGCTGTCAAGTCCGGTTGTGTCGATGCTCTTTCCGGGGTGGCTGTATGCAGCGCACAGTGCGCCGGCAGTGGAGAAGATCTGTATCTCTTCGACAGCCTCCGGATTGCTGACAACTATCCGGTCGGTAAACGGATTCGGTGAGAGCGACAGTATTCCGTCGGCAGTCACACCCTCGATTCCGGAATCATCCTTATCTATCGTGTTGCTCAGTATCGCGGTTGACTCCTCTCCGTCGTAGACCGCTGCGACAGCATATCTGTATGTGCCCTTGGCGAGTGAGCCGAAATCTTTGTCGCGGAATGATAGGGTTGTCGACGATCCAGCCTTTTCCCAGTTGCCGGCCGTTGAGCCGTCGGCAAATCTGTAGATGTTGTAGTTGGCCGCCGGACGCGTTATCCGGTTCTGCGCTGCGAAGGCGGGAGCTTTCGAAGAGTCTCCGAGATTCTCTCCGTATGCCCGCAGCATGACATGAGCCTTCCTGAAATTCGACATCGGGAAGATGCCCCATTCGTAGTTGTCGCCGGCATAGAAGCATTGTCCCTCCTCGAAAGGATATCCGTCGTTAGGCTCAGTGATGCCGATGCCGAGGAAGCCGTCGCAGCTGACGGCGATCATGAAGCCGTCGGCCTCGACAGGATTGCCGATCACATGAGTGGTCCAGGCATTGTCGGTGAAATCGACATTGCGTGCCACATACAGGATATTCTTCACATCGGGATTGCCCTCTCCGTCAAGACCGAACACATAGACGTTGAAGTTGCCGTGCCAGCCGAATTCGTCGGTCGTGTACCAGCTTATCTCCTTGATGCGGGCGCGGTTGTGGAACACCGACGCCACAATGACGTTGCTCTGTCCGTGAGCCCATCCGATATAGTCGGCCGGCACGCCTGAGTCGTGCGAGAACTCGGGCATAGGCTCATCCCACGATATGTTGGCCTCCGATTCAAGATCAAGGGCTCTGACGTTGTGTACGCGTAGCATTTTGTCGGCAAGTGTATAGTCGGCGGTGACATTCTGTTCAATCTCGATGTCGCCACCCTGCGGGATGAAGTAATCGCTGCTAACAAGGATTCTGTATCCGTTGCCTGTGTCGCCGCATATGTCACCGATCGAATATTTTCCGTCAGCATCGGTATAGGTCTGGAAATCATCATATCCATTGAGCGTGATTTTGACACCCTCCACAGGTTCGCCTGTCGTTTTCGATATGACAGTGCCCGACAGCGTATGACGCGGAAGCGCCGTCATTTCGATGCTGAAGTTCGCTTCCGAACCCTTGTCGAGCTGTCGGATGTCGGATGTCAGCGCATAATAGCCATGTTTCGAGACTTCAACGGCCACATCGCCGATAGCGACTGTCGGAAACTCAAAGCGGCCTGTCGCGTCGGTGACAGTAGAGAACTGTGTGCCGGCGATCTTAACCAGCGCTCCGGCTACGGCTCCGTTGTTGTCGCGGACTGTGCCGGTGACCTTCCCCGCTTCCGGTCTGGTCATGTTGAAGCGAATCTCCGGATAGACGGCAGCCGTTGTCGGGTCTGCGGTTTCAAGACCTCCGGATGTGAAGGCGGAGATATTGATCGATCTGAGAGTTTCCTTGTCTTCCGACTTGCGGATCATGAAATATTTGCCGTAGATGAACTCCTTGCCCGTCTTCTTGCCCATTATCACTATGTTGCCACCCTTGTAGTCATATGGCTTGTCAAACGGAATGACAAGATCTTTTGTGCCGGATTCGAAATAGATCGGGCCTTCGAAAATCTTTGTGAAAGAATCGGGGTCGTCAAACTCTCCGTCGGTGAAGTCCTGTCTCTTGCTTTCGGCGATGTAGAACGATACCGGCTCGCTGAAAAAGTCGCCGTCGAGATATGAAGTGAATACCATGGAGTTTATCTCGCCCTTGTCGATGCCTAATTCGTTGGCGTAATAGAGACTCTGCGACTGGCAGTCGACCGAAAAGAAATTGACCGGATAGTACATTCCGGCGAGTCTGTCGCCGACAGTGCCTATCTCCGTTACAGTGTTTTTCTCGGGCAACACTATGGTGTGCAGCGGATAAGAAATGTTGTTGTCGGGTGTCCGGTCAGCATCGGATATGACCTCGGCTGCAAGATGATATGCTCCGGCTGCGCCGGGAGTCCAGCTGAAGGGTACCGACACGCTCCCGGCAGATTCGATCGCGATGCCGTCGACTGTGGTGATGACGGAGTTGTCGGCAGTGTTGAAAATCCTGACAGTGTAGTCTGATACGGCTTCCTGGCCTTTGTTCTCGATCTGTGCGAGAAAGGAGTATTCCGCGCCGGCGGAAAGAGTGGTCGGACCTGTGACTGTGGAGGCTTTGAGGTCTACCGGCGACATGGTGCCGATAGCCACATCATCGACGAGGATGCGGACAGGATTGAAGAATGTGCTGCCTTGGATCTGTCTGAACAGCAGACGCACGCGGCATGTCTTTCCGGCATATTCGGGCAGTGGCACAGTGACCTGGGTGTATTCGAAAGTGGGCTCATGCTCATGTTCCCCTCCCGGCTCGATTGCATATACGTTATGCCATGTCCGGCCGCAGTCCTCGCTGACATATACGTTGATCGACATTGTCTCTTTATCGGTGGGATCGTTGGCGATATTTCCCATCATATCGGTGGTGGCAAGCTGATACCAGAACTTGAATTCGGGTTCATCTCCCATTTCGACATAGTGAGTCGTGAAACCCACACCTCCGAGACTTTCATTCTCGTCGAAGGTCTGGTAGAATGTGGTGCAATACCACGCGCGGCTTGAGTCATGTCCGCCGTTGGCGGATACATTGGCAGAACCGCGTGAGAGATCCCAGCCTTCCGGTCCTCCCTGCTCGAAGTCTTCGAAACAGTAGCCTGTGACGCGGGCTTCCTTTACAGTGGCAGTCAAATCGATTTTAACTGTCGGAAGCGTCGGGTCATTGGTGCGCAGGGTGACATGGCCTTCATAGTCTCCTGCTTCCTGCTTTGACAGAATGATCTTTACTGTGCCGTCCTGATATTCGTCAAGAACGAGCGGCAGTCCCTCGACCTGAAGCCCGTCGCTGCACTCTTCGAACGATACTTCAAGAGCAGCCTTGCCATCGTTGCTGAAGGTGTAGTTTGTTTCAAGCAGCCCGGCGCGAGTGTCGGTAGAGCCCATGTCAAATTCTGTGTTCCCCTTGAAAACAGGTATGTCGCCGCTCGAGATCTTGAGATCGTCGATCACTGTCGAATTGCTTCCTGCCGGGGAGATGCTGTGGAAGCCCATGTAATACGTCCCGGAGGTCTCCGGAGTGAAAGTATATCCCTGCCAGCGCCAGTAGTCATTGTCATTTTCGATCTCCTCAAGTTTGAGAGTCATGGCGCCGGGAGTCTGGCCGTCTCCTATGAATACTTCCAGCTTCTCCATCACATCCGAGCCCGACACGGGGGGCATCATGGCGAAGAATTCGATGGAATACTCTTTACCGGCCGTCAGACTGACCCCGGGGCTGAAGAGCCACGAGTCGTGCGCGGTCTCCTTGTTGCCGAGGATATATGCGTATTTGTATCCTGACACACCGTTGAGCGGAGTGTCGCCTCGTCCTAACGTGCCGGCCGACCAGCAGTCGGAATCATGTCCGGGCGTTGATGTCGTTTTCCATCCGTCGGGGAGTCTTTGCTCTCCGTCGGCTACGCTCTCGAAATCCTCATAAAGGAATCCGTCGATGGTGATGACTCTGTCGGGCGTGCGTATGCCTCTGACATTCTTGACGGGCGTAAGAACCGTCGCCTCCGTGCCTTCGCCCAGAGCGCTCATGGCGAATGCCGCGCCCATGAACAGCGTCATCGCACCCGCGGCTGTCATCATGTAGTAGGGTCGTTTCATAAGGTTAACTTTTTTATTATGACATGATATTTTTCATGCCTTCGGTTTGTTGAAAATTAAAATTAATGCATTAACTTTGCGCCAAAGTTAGGACTTGCTTATGCGGTGTGCAAGAATCGGAGAATTACAGTAGTGTCTCTTTGTGTCAATTCTTGTGTCAATTCGTGAATTGACACGTGCGGCGCACTATTTTCTCTTTTCTGACACGATGACAGTGAGGATGTTCTCTTGAATCAGTGCGCATATGAGCCGCGTTTGTTTTTGTTTAATGAGACATGATATGAAGAGGTTGGTTTTTGTCGTGATGCTTTCGGCAATGGTGTGTGTGTTGTGTTGTCAGGCGGCTGACGGAGGTTTCGATGTGCTTTATCGCCGTTACCGCAGCAGGCCGATGCCTGAACTCAAACACCTTGGTCAGGAGCTTCTGTCGCGCAACAGTACCGATAGTGCGCTGGCCATATATACAATCATGTCCAACAGGTATGAGACCGACCGTAAACCGGAAGACCGCGTTTATGCCGTCGAGGCCCGCAACAGTCTCGGCGTTCTGGCTTTTCTCAATTCAAACTATGCTTCGGCATATTCCCATTTTGTGACAGCCGTCGAGATGGATGGACGCAAGGACGCGGCCGGCAATCAGAATCTCTCAGCCATATATCTTTATTATGGCGACAGCAAAAGAGCCTACGGTCTGTTGCGTCAGGTTTTTGACGAGGCTGTGAGCGAAGGCCACTACCAGTGGGCGTCGACGGCTCTTATAAATATCCTGACATCCCGCCTTGACAGCGATGTGGTGCATCCTGATTCGCTGGCGGATCTTATCAGACGTTATAACTCCCGTGTTCCGCAGACCGACGACAATCCGGCATGGGAACTCGCCGGGTGTCTTTCGCGTGCCGCGCTCTTCAGGATGAAGCATAACTGGCCGGGAGCTGTCAGCGAATACAAGAAAGCACTCACTGCATCTCGCCGGATGCTGATGCCCTCGCGCAGTGACTTCGCGTCGTATCTCGGTCTCGGAGAGACTTACCGCGAGGCCGGCATGAATGATTCTGCCGTTTATTACATGAAGAAAGGTGAGGAGATCGCCCGTCAGCACGGATACCCCGAACTGCTGATAACGGTCTGCTCGGCACTGAGCGATCTGTATGCCGACGCCGGCGACCGCCGCATGGCCGACGTATACCGTCACAAGAAGCTTGAATTGAACGATTCGGTGTTTAATACGCACGAATTCGGCAAAATCCGCGACCTTGAGATGTTTCATCAGGCCGACAGGTTTGAGAAGCGTATCGCCGTCCTGCAGGTAGAGGAGAAGATGCGCACACGCATGCTGGTAATTGTCAGCGCGGCTCTTATTGTGGTGATTGCTCTGTGTGTAAGGATTTTTATCCAGAACCGTAGTCTCAAACGCAAGAATCGCAACCTATACGAGCGGACTGTGGCGGCCATAAGGGCCGAGGAGGGTCGCGACAGGGCGATTCTTGACAAGCGGATTTCCGAAAAGACCGACAGTGAAGGCAGGGTGGGGGATATTGAAGCGGTTGGGAAGAGTGGCACTTCAGAATCAGCAACCGGAGAAACGCATGGACAAAGTGACTCTGATTCCGGATCTGTGCTTGTCGATATGCGACGTCGCAGGCTTGAGGCGCGCGTGCTTGAGGTCATGTCCGACGAGAAGTCGTTCTGTCGCGAGGGCTTCACGATAAAGGATTTAGCCGAGATGTGTGGCTCAAATCAGAAGTATGTGTCTCAGGTGCTCAACGAGCGGCTGCAGACCTCTTTCACCCAGCTTCTCAACGAGCGGCGGGTAGCGGTGGCCTGCAGACGCTTCGTCGATTTCGAGAACTACGGACACCTGACCATCGAGGCCATTGTCGCGGAACTCGGATTCCGCTCCCGCTCCACTTTCTCGAAGACTTTCAAACGCATCACCGGACTCAGCCCGTCGGAATTCCAGCGAATGGCCCGCTCCGGCGCCTCTCCAGGATCAGAGCCAGGTCTCGCGGAGGATACCACCTCGGAGGGAGACTGATCAGTCTTCGCCGTTGTCGAACACACGCGAGAGAATATAGTTCGAAGAGCCGTTGAGTATCCCTTTCACCTCAAGCAGAAGGCCGTTGTCGTAATATAAAAAAAGCCGGCTTCGATCGAAGCCGGCTGTGTGGTTGGTTGATATATGTGCGTTGATTAACCTACACCCGGCATCGTCGGCTGCACATCATCATTGACATCATCATACCCTGCATCTCCGCGGTGGCAGCATGCATGGCAGCCGTTGACAATATGCTCGATTCTGTCTTCATCGGGTGTTTGTTTGCCGCAAAATTATCTATTATATTTTAATCCGCCAAGTTTTACTCAGGAAACAATTATGATTCCGCTTTTGTGGCGTTGACAAACTCGTCGTGATACTGGTCGAGTATCTTGCGGATCTCGGTGCCGATCTTCCTGTAGGCCGCTGAGTCGAGATTGGCCAGCGAAGCGCGCACTGACCATTTCGGTCCGTCGAACCCGTCACCGTTCAGAAGCACGATAGCTGTCTCGTCGGCCATGCGGATCACGAAGTCGAGCGGCTGGTAGTGGCTGTCGAGATATATGGCGAAGTCTTCGCCATATATCTTCTTGGCCCAGACCATGAGGTCGATCTCGCTGTAATAGCCGGCGCGGTTCGGGTCGGGCAGCAGACGGAAGCCGGTCGTGCTCCACAGGTCGTCGAGACGGGTGTGGATCATGTTGATCAGTTTAGGCTGAAGTTCGTCGCGGTGCAGATAGGCGAAAGCGGCGAAGAGTGCCATCTGCACCTGCTGCGGAGTCGAGAGTCCGGCGGTGTGGTTCAGTCCGACAAGTCGGCTGTCGGCCACGAGCCGGTCGATAAACTTCAGGTTGTCGGGGTCGAGTGTCAGGCTCTCGTAGCGTTTCGACAGAGCGGCCTTTTTGTCGGCAGGAAGAGCGGCCAGCCTGTCGTCAAACACGTTCTTGTCCCTGCGCAGTGCCATCGCTGCCACACGCCATCCTGTAGCACCGAAATATTTAGAGAATGAATAGAGGCAGAGCGTGTTGTAGGGGAGCACATACATCAGCGAGCGGAATCCCTCAATAAATGTCCCGTACACATCGTCGGTGATGATCATCAGCTGCGGATTGTCGTTCTTAACCACGTCCACAAGCATGTCGAGCACCTCTTTTGAGAAGCAGACGCTGGGCGGATTAGACGGGTTGGTGATGCACACGGCCTTTACCGACGGGTCGCGCAGTTTGTCGATCTCCTCCTTTGAGTACTGCCAGTCATGGTAGCCATCCTTTTCAACGGCGTTGGCACTGACCGTAACTACCTCCAGACCGAATTCCGCGAGTTTCGGAATTTCCAGGTAGGGTGTGAAGCAGGGTGTGAAGAGCGCGATCTTGTCACCGGGTTCCATCAGGAAGTTCTGCTTGAGAGTGTCGAAAGCATAGCACATTCCGGCGGTACTTCCCTCTGTGGCGAAAAGATCGTACACACTGTCGTCATCTCCGCCCCCCATGGCCTGACGCAGATATTCGCGGGTTATGGTCTCGACATTCTTCAGTATACGCGGGGGTGTGGGGTAGTGGTCGCCGAGTATGCCGTCGACCATCTCGAAGACAAGGTCGTCGGGGTCGGCCCCTAAGTCGCCGGTCATGTGGGTGTAGAAGTGCTTGAGCACTTTCGCGCCGGTCTCATCGTTTCTTTGCGCCAGAAAATCGAGAAATCTGGCCGCCATGCCATCTTGTGTCGGCGAGGCCACGATGCCGATGCTTTCGTCAAAGGCTACACGGTCGGCTTCCGACATGGCGAACTCTCCGAGCGTGAAATATGCCTTGCGGGGATAGGAGAGAAGCCAGTTCGGGTTTCCCCGTCCGGCGTTGAGGAGCGTCGACGTGCTGTGGCGGGCGTTCTTCTCGGCGAGATTTATAAGAGTGTTCTTGATCTCGAAAGGACTCATGTTGGCGAGTTCTTTCTCATATTTGGCATTCTCAGGGTTTGTTGAAATAGTGTTTTTCATAATGACTTATATCTATGTGTGTTTTATTGTTTCGGATCAGTATGCTTCTATACGAACATCAGCACCATCGCGACGCCCATCAGAATGAGCAGAGTGTTGCCTATGGCGTATGTAACGGTGTAGCCCATCGCGGGAATCGAGCTGTCGAGCGACGAGTTGATGGCTCCGAGCGAGGCTGTTGTCGTCCTTGCTCCGGCGCAGCATCCGAGGTTGATAGCCGGATGGAACTTGAAAACCTTGGCTCCGAGGAACATGGCGATCAGCAACGGAAGTGATGTGGCTATGATTCCCATCACGAAGAGCATGAAGCCGACTTCCTTTATACCCGATATGAATGTCGGGCCGCACTGGATGCCGATCACTGCTATGAACATGTTCAGACCGAGATTGTTCATCAGCCATAGCGACGATTCAGGAATGATGCCGACCGACGGGCGTTTTGTGCGGAGCCAGCCGAAGAAGAGTCCGGCGATCAGTGCGCCGCCGCTTGTGGAGAGGCTCACGGGCACCTTGCCGATCTTGAGAGTAAGCGCACCGATTATAGCGCCGATCACTATGGCGAGCGATACGAACACCATGTCGGTCACTGTAGTCGGATGCTCCTCGCAGCCGATGGCGGGTGCTGCTGTCTTGACCTCCTGCTGCAGACCTTCGATTGTAAGCATGTCGCCCTGCATCAGTTTTGTCTGTGCGAGCACCGGGATCGTGACTCCCCCCTGACGCTTGATCGAGCGGATCATGACGCCATACATGAAAGGCTTCGCCCGAAGCTGATCGACTGTCAGACCTGCTGTCTTCTTCATCACCATCACATTTGTCTTTTCTACCGGGAACGACAGGAGAGCGGCGTCGTCGGTCTCCGGACCGATCCAGCTCTCGTCCTGAATGATGAATTCATGGCGTCCGCTCAGAACTATTTCGTCGCCGAGCTTGACCTGCAGATCGGGCGATGTCTCGCTGATCGTGCCGTCGGCATTGCGGACTCGCTCCACGAACAGGCGACGCCCGAGCGTCCTGAAGTGCTCCTCTATCTGTGAGACCGTCTGCGGGGTGGCGAACAGTTTGTCGGTCACTTTATATGCCCTGAATGATATGGGGCGGTTGCCGTCTATGAAGGCCGGGTCGTCGGTCAGATCGGAGTGGTTGAGCTGCTGCTCGAGTTCTCTGGTCTGCTGTCTTACCTTTTTGAGGCCGCCGAGCAGCATCGGGCCTATGTTGCCTAATATCCAGGCCGAGCCGATCGTGCCGAACACGTAGGTGACCGCATAGCAGACAGGTATAAGATCGTCTAATGCCTTTTTCTCTGCGGCCGATATGCCGAGTGTGCCTATCGTGTCAGTGCCGACTCCTATAACAGCCGAGATAGTCTGTGCGCCCGAGAAGAGTCCTGTGGCTATGGCGGCGTTATATTTCATTATCTTCGCGCATCCCCATGTCACAGCGAGACAGAGCACACAGACCACGCACGAGAATATCACCTGCTTTATGCCCTGCCCTTTGAGGGCTGCGGCGAACTGCGGACCGCACTTGTAACCGATCGCGAAGAGAAACAGCAGGAAAAACAGTGATTTCAGCGGGGCTCCGATAGGTATGTCCATCTGACCGACAAGAACGCCGACAAGCAGGACTGACGTCACAGTGCCGAGCGTGAATGACTTGTACTTAAGTTTACCTATCAGAAATCCGATGCCGATAGTCAGAAAGATCGGTATCGACGGATAGGTGCGGAATGTTTCTACGAACCATGACATAATTTATAGTTTTTGTGTGTTTTCCGATAGTCGTGTGTGACGAGAAAAGAAAATCAGACGGATTCAGAAATGAATCCGTCTGATTTTCTAACAAGTCTGTGTGCCGTATGGTTCCTGTCAGAACGGCTTTCTGTATTTTTCGGGGTTCTCTATCTCGTCGAGTATCGACAGGTAGGAGGCGAAACGGCTTTCTGATATAAGGTGTTCTTCTACTGCGGGAATGACAGCGCATCCCGGCTCGCCGGTGTGCTTGCAGTCACCATATCTGCACCCTTCGCCATATCGGAATATCTCCGGAAAATAGTGTGATACTTCCGAGGCCTGGAAATCGATGGTGCCGAATCCTCTTATGCCGGGCACATCGATCAGTTCCCCGCCTCCGGGCAGGGAGACCATCTCGGAAAACGTCGTGGTGTGCATGCCCTGATGGTGTATGTCGGAGATCCGGCCGGTCTTGAGGTCCGCTCCGGGCACAAGGGCGTTGATGAGCGATGATTTGCCTACTCCGCTGTTTCCGGCGAGCAGTGTCACCTTCCCTTCAAGCGTCTTGCGCAGGGAGTCGAGTCCCTCGCCGCTTTTTGCCGACACCTCGGCTGTCCCGTAGCCGATCGATTCGTAAAGATATGTCATGCCTCGGGCGAGCTCGCGGTCATCGTCATCCCATATGTCGCTTTTGTTGAGGATCAGCATGGCGGAAATGTTATATGCCTCGGCGGTCGCAAGGAAGCGGTCGATAAATGTTGTCGGTGTCGTCGGCTCGCGGAGTGAGACCACCAGTGCCGCCAGATCAAGATTGGCCGCAAGTATGTGAGATTCTTTCGAAAGGTTCGAGGCGCGGCGTATTATGTAGTTGCGGCGCGGAGAGATGGCCGTTATGTAGTCCGCGTCATCGGCGGCCTTGGTGACTGTCACTCGGTCGCCGACGGCCACAGGGTTGGTGGTCCGGATTCCCTTGATCCGGAAATTGCCCTTGACGCGGCAGTTCACGTCTCCCTCCTCGCCGTCGAGGCGCACCATGTAGCTGCTCCCCGTGTTGCGTGTCACGATCCCCTCGCTTTCCTTGCCGCTGATCTTGTCTTTTTTCATTACTGTCGTATATCAATAGTGCAAAATTAAGAAAAATCCGTCAGACCGCCATATTATTAAACAAGCTCTGAGTGTTTCCGCGTGCGAAAGATCTTCCTCTTCATTTTTTAACAATTGAGCAATTCATTTGTTATCATATAAATGAGGATGCTTCTGTAAGTGAAATATATGGCACATCTGTAATGCTCATTATCTCTGGGGTGATACAATTATGTGAAAAATTGGCAAATTATTTTGATAAATGTTTAATTTTTCTCATCTTTGCAACCGAAATGCGATAAAGTTTAACTAAAATTCTACTAAAATGAACATCGAATCAATTGGCACATGGGCTGGCGAGGTCTACAAAGCTCTTGAAAACTCCGACACACGCATGCTCGGCATGAAAGCTCTCAAGAAGGCCACAAAACTTAAAAAAGATGAGACAATGGCCGCTCTCGGCTGGCTCGGCCGTGAAGGTAAGATCGCTCTTGTGGAGAACGACGAGGAACTCGTTGTCACTCTTGTCTGAAAATTAGTCAGAAGATTTCAAAGCAAACAGGACAGATCTCACGGTCTGTCCTGTTTAGTAACTGTAGTAGTCATTATAAATGTTCCATGAAGAATACATTTGTACTCATATTGTAAACGGAATAAACCGGTTTTATTTTCTGAACGGCACTGACCAGACCACTCGCGTCGGCACAGCTTGCCCGTCGAGTCGACCGGGAGTCCATCCGGGCATTTTCGAGAGAATGCGGATCGCCTCCCTGTTGAGCGACGGTTCCACTCCGCGAATTACTGAGATGTGGCTCACCGTTCCGTCGGCGTTGACCACAAACGAGCATGTCACTCTGCCCTGTATGCCGCGCTCATATGCGCTGCGTGGATATTCGCGGGTCTCGTTGATAAATTTCATAAGCTGGGAGTCTCCGCCCGGAAAGGCCGGTTTCTCTGTCACATAATCGTATTCATATACTTCCATGTAGCTCACGGAGCCTGTCTGGCTTGAGCCGATGTTGACCCGGCAGGTCTGCGCGTGAGCCTCGCCGGCGACAATCATGGTGCCGAGCCCGAGCGAGAGGAAGACCAGGTGGAGTAATCTTGCCATTGTCGTTTCAAGTTTTGCTTTGCGCCGCGGGACGAGGAAGTTTACGTTATAAATTATAAGTAGTATATTATTCCTCAGTGTGCCGTGGCGTTGACTGCATTGCAAAGTTATAATGTTAATCGGATATTCACAACGCATCAATGTTTAATATAAGTTAATAAATGTTGCCGGTTTTTACAATACTCCGGTTTATAAAGTGAGCCGAGAGGCAGTTTACATAATACTTGACCGATTGTGCCGTTTAAGAAAATGATGAAATTTCCTGAAAAAATCATATCGTGCGTCATCATGTCTGCGGCCGTCTCGACTGCGGCGGCACAGGATTCGCCTTCCGGATACGGCTTCCTGAATATCCCGACATCTGCCCACGTCTTCGGTCTCGGCGGCAACAACATAACCATAATCGACGAGGATGTGACACTGGCCGACCAGAATCCGGCTCTCATCGGTCCGGAACTCGAGATGCAGGTGGCCGCCGGCTACATGCTCTATATGAGTTCGGGCAACTTCGCCTCATTCAGGTTCGGCACCGGGGCGGGCGAGCACAGTGGCTGGGCCATAGGCCTGCGTTATCTCAACTACGGACAGTTTGACGGATATGACGAGTTCGGCACCCCGACAGGGAGTTTTACACCATCCGATGTAGTGCTTGAAGGCACATATTCGCGCGACATAACCGATCGCTGGCGCGGCGGCGCCAATCTCAAGCTTGTCTACAGCGGTTATGAAAGCTATCAGGCTCTTGCTCTCGCAGCCGATATCGGCGTGAACTATTACGATGACGAGCGCGACCTGTCGTTTTCAGTGGTGCTGCGCAACATGGGTGGCCAGATCAAGCGCTTCGACAAGCGTTATGCACGCGTGCCTTTCGATCTTCAGATCGGATACATGCAGGGGCTCGGCACCACTCCTTTTCAGCTCAGCATAACCGCCGACAATCTGACGCGCTGGAACATTCCCTATTACGCCTATAATGACAACGGCGACGGCGACCTTATAGAGGAGAAACGCAGTTTCATCTCCAATCTGTTCCGTCATCTCATATTCGGCCTCCAGTATCAGCCCTCCGACAGATTTTACGCCTGTCTGGCCTACAACTACAAGACGCGGACCGACATGTCGTCGTTCAACAGCTCGTTTCTGTCCGGTTTCTCGGTAGGTCTCGGGTTCAGAGCCGGCGATTTCGCTATAGACGCCTCTTACGCCATGCCTCACAAGTCGGCCTCGTCGCTCATGCTCAATCTCAGCTATTCGATCAGAGGCCTGATGCAGTAATACCGGCCGGTCTGTTGCTGCAATCGCGTCATATGGCATTGCTGAGCACATGCTCCAGGTCGGGAGCCGAGACTTTCAGTTTCAGTTTTCCCTCCTGTGCCACAGAGATTCCTCCGGTCTCCTCGCTGACGATCACGCATATCGCGTCAGTCACCTGACTCATGCCGAGTGCAGCGCGGTGGCGCAGTCCGAGGTTCTTCGGTATGTTCATGTCGTGGCTCACGGGCAGGATGCACCCTGCCGCCTTGATGCGGTGTCCCGCTATTATCATCGCCCCGTCGTGAAGAGGGGAGTTCTTGAAAAATATGTTCTCAATGAGACGCACGTTGATGTCGGCGTCGATCATGTCGCCCGTCTTCTCAAAGTCGGCGAGAGGCATTTTGCGCTGCACCACGATCAGTGCCCCTGTCTTTGATTTCGACATAGACATGCAGGCGTAGACGATGCTCATCACCTCGGCGTGCTCGCGCTCGTTGTTTTTCTCATGTTTGAAGATCTTCATGACATTGCTCAGATTGCCGTGCGCTCCTATGTCGGTGAGCACGCGCTTGATCTGGTCCTGAAAGAGGATCACGAGCACAATCAGGCCTATGCTCATGAATTTGTCGACTATCGTGCCCGTAAGCCGCATGTCGAAGATCTCGTAGGCAAGCACCCATATCACTATGAACGCGAGAACGCCGTAGAAAAGCGACAGTGTGCCGCTGCTCTTCATCAGCCTGTAGAGGTAATAGAGCATGACGGCGACTATGAGTATGTCGATTATGTCTTTGATTCCGAATTGTATCATGAGGCAGGTGTTGGCGGTGGAGTCGATACTGAGATCACATGGGTCTCGCCAGGCAGATTGCGGCGGTAGGCCTCGTAAAGGCGCACGGTCTCGGCGCATTCCTTCACATCGTGCACACGCAGTATGTCTGCTCCGTTCATGAGGGCGATCATGTTTAGGGCGGTGGTGCCGTTGAGCGACTCGTCGGGCGTGATGCCGAGTTCCTTCCATATCATGGTCTTGCACGAGATGCCCGCAAGCAGCGGGCAGCCCAGTTCGCGCAGAGCTCCGAGTGCTCCGAGCAGACGGTAGTTCTGGTCGGTGGTCTTGGCGAATCCGAATCCGGGGTCGATTATCACGTCGCAGACTCCGAGCTGATGAAGCCTGTCGGTCTTGAACGCCAGGTCCCGGAGCACGTCGGCCGCCACGTCTTCGTAATCGGTCATCGTCTGCATGGTGGCAGGAGTGCCGCGCATGTGCATCAGGATGTAGGGGGCGCGTGCCTCGGCTACGGTTTCAAACATCTCTGTGTCGAGATCGCCGCCGCCTATGTCGTTGACGATATCGGCTCCGTGTGCCAGGCACTCCGCGGCAACAGCCGCACGGTACGTGTCGACCGACAGCGGAATATCGGGAAACCGCCGGCGTATCTCATCGACCGCCGGAAGTAGACGCCCCAGTTCATCGGCCGCGCTCACTTCCGCAGCTCCGGGTCGGGTGGAGTAGCCTCCGATGTCGATGATGTCCGCTCCCTCGTCGAGCATCCGCGCCACTCTGTCGGTGACCTGTCCGACACCGGTCCTGCTTCCTTCGTAGAAACTGTCGGGGGTCACATTGACTATCCCCATTACTGCCGGGCGCGCGAATTCAGTGAGCCTCCCTTTAATATTCAATACCATGTCGGGTGTGAGTTTCGGTTAGCGAAGCCGGCCATGCGGCTTCATCACGCGAATTTAGCACTTTTTTTGCTTATATGAAATAAATTATGTAACTTTGCATCCGGTTTTGCAATCTCTGGTAAGACATGGTGGCTTATTAAATTGCAAATAATTAAAAAGATATAGCCAAATGGACTTAATTAAAATCGCAGAGGAGGCATTTGCTGTCCCCCAGAAAAATCGTGATGAATTCGGCCCCGGCGACACAATCACTGTCGCATATCGTATCAAGGAGGGTAACAAGGAGCGTATCCAGCAGTATCGCGGCGTTGTGATCAAGATCAACGGCCACGGCGACAAGAAGCGCTTCACTGTCCGCAAGATCTCCGACGGTATCGGCGTTGAGCGTATCTTCCCGATGGAATCTCCCTTCATCGAGTCGATCACTGTCAACAAGTACGGTAAGGTGCGTCGCGCCAAACTGTATTACCTGCGCAAACTCACCGGCAAAAAAGCCCGTATCAAAGAGCGCATCGTCAAGAAAGCGGACAAATAATCCGGTTTCCCGAAATACCACACAACGGCCCGGTCTGCACCGCAGTCCGGGCCGTCGCACTATCATGGCATCCGTCACGGCACACTCATGTCATCTCATCCGCATGATTTGCCGCATCCGGGAAATTTTGTTAATTTTGCATTGCGGTTCCGCATTGTCAGTGCGGTCCGCGTGATGTTGCAGAGAATCATTACAGTTTATTGTCAACATTTACCCGCTTTCCGGTTGTTTAATCTGTGGGGCGCTAAGTTCATGACATCTTGTCCGCGTGCTTCACTCCCTTATGCATAAACAATATTCACACATATATAAAATGTCAAAAAAAGCATTACTCATTATCCTTGACGGATATGGCATCGGCGATCACCAGAAAGATGACGCCATCTTCAATACGCCTACTCCATACATGGACCGTCTGGTCCGTGACTTCCCCCACTCGCAGCTTCAGGCAAGCGGCGAGGATGTGGGTCTGCCCGACGGCCAGATGGGCAACTCCGAGGTCGGACACCTCAATATCGGCGCGGGCCGCGTCGTGTATCAGGATCTCGTGAAGATCAACCGCGCCATCGCCGACGGTTCTTTTGCCTCAAATCCCGAGATCGTCGAGGCTTTCACCTATGCCCGCAACCACAACGTGCCGGTGCATTTCATGGGTCTGACCTCGGCCGGTGGCGTGCATTCGTCGCTCGACCATCTCTATGCCCTCTGCGATACCGCCAAGGGTTACGGTCTTGACAAGGTCTTCATCCATGCCTTCATGGACGGCCGCGACACCGACCCCCGCAGCGGTGCCGGTTTCCTGCGCGAGGTGCAGGACCACTGCGCGAACAGCGCGGGTGTGATCGCTTCCGTGATCGGCCGCTATTACGCCATGGACCGCGACAAGCGCTGGGAACGCCTCAAGGAGGCATACAATCTTCTCGTTTACGGCGAAGGCAAACATGCCGACGACATGGTCAAGGCCGTCGAGGAGTCTTATGCCGAGGGTGTGACCGACGAATTCATCAAGCCGATCGTCAACGACCGCGTTGACGGACGCATCGGCGCAGGACACGTAGTGATCTTCTTCAACTACCGCAATGACCGCGCGAAGGAACTCACCACCGTGCTCACGCAGCATTCGGAAGACGGCATGAACCCCATTCCGGATCTGCAGTACTACTGCATGACTCCCTACGATGATTCGTTCAAAGGTGTCAAGATTCTCTTCAACAAGTCTGACGTACCCGACACGCTCGCCGAGTATCTGGCTGCCAACGGCAAGACTCAGCTTCATATAGCCGAGACCGAGAAGTACGCCCATGTCACTTTCTTCTTCAACGGCGGTCGCGAGACTCCCTTCAGCGGCGAGGACCGCATACTCGTTCCCTCGCCAAAGGTGGCGACCTACGACCTCCAGCCCGAGATGAGCGCTCCCGAGGTGACCGAAAAGCTCGTCGAGGCGATCGATTCCGAGAAATATGACTTCATCGTGGTCAATTTCGCCAACGGCGACATGGTGGGTCACACCGGAGTCTACCCCGCCATCCAGAAGGCTGTCGAGACTCTCGACAAGTGCGTCGCGAAGACAGTGGAGGCTGCCCGCGCTCACGGCTACGAGACAATCATCATAGCTGACCACGGCAATGCCGACCACGCCCTCAACGCCGACGGCACTCCCAACACCGCGCATTCGCTCAATCCAGTGCCCTTCATCTATATCGGCTCGCACCCAGAGGCCGTTCTCAGGAACGGACGCCTTGCCGATGTGGCACCATCGCTCCTGAAGCTCATGGAGCTGCCGAAGCCAGAAGCCATGACCGGCGATGTCCTCATCAGTTATTGACGTCCGCATGTAGCGTAAAATGAAAAAAATACTTCTTTCAATGGCTCTGTCCCTCTGCCTCCCGGCAGCGGCACAGAGCCTTGTGCTTCTGCACACCAACGACACACATTCCAACATAGACTCCGCACCCGACGGCACCGGCGGAATCATTCCGCGCATGGCCATAATCGACTCGGTCAGGAATGCCGAGAAGAATGTGTTGCTCATCGACGCCGGCGACATGGTGCAGGGCACCCTTTATTTCAAGTTCTTCAAAGGGGATGTGGAGTATCCGCTCTTCAACATGATGGACTATGACGTGAGGATACTCGGAAACCATGAGTTCGACAACGGCCTTGACGAACTCGCGAAGTACTGGAAGACCGTGCGTGGCGCGCGACTGTCGGCCAACTACGATTTTACCGCCACTCCGGCCAAAGGTCTCTTCCGGCCCTATGTCATAAAGAAGATCGGCGGTCGTAAGGTCGGCATAATCGGACTTAACGTAGATCCTGCAAGCCTGATCTCCGAGGAGAATTACAAGGGGATGGTTTTCAAGGATATTATTCCTGTGGCAAACGAGACCGCGGCTTTGCTGAAGAAGAAAGGCTGCGATCTTGTCGTGGCCGTGACCCACATAGGCTACGAGGTGGCGAACGGCAAGACCGATGATATAGACCTTGCCCGTGCGAGCAAGGATATAGACATAATTATCGGCGGCCATTCGCATACGTTTGTCGATCCGGCCACTCCCGACAAGACTCCATATTGGATTCCCAATGCCGAGGGACGCGATGTGCTCGTTGCCCAGACCGGCAAGTATGGCAGGAATGTCGGTTACATCAAGCTTGATCTGTCGGATTTCAGCGACAGAAAGATCGACTACGAGTATATTCCGGTCACCGACCGCTTTCCCGAAGAGTCTTGTTCGCGCGAGATGCGGGAGTTTCTCGCTCCTTACCGCCATGTGGTTGACTCGGTCAATTCGCGGGTTGTGGCTTTTGCGGCGGACGACATGCAGAACTCGAGATCCACAGGTGCCTACGCCAACTGGGCAGGTGACTTCGCGGCTTGGTATGGCCGCACTGTCGCCGACAGTCTGCGGCGTGCCGGAGCGGATGTGCAGCCGGTCGCTTTCGGAATTATGAACGTGGGCGGCATACGCCAGCCCATGCAGGCCGGTCCGGTCACCGAAGGTCAGATCCTTTCAACGTTTCCCTTTTCCAACAGGATGCGCCTTGTCGAGATCTCGGGAACTGATCTGATCGAGACCATGAAGGTGGTCGCCCCCAAAGGAGGTGAGGCGGTCAGCGGTGAAGTTCGTGTTGTCACCGATTCTGCGGGTAACTTCCTGAGAATGCTCGTCGATGGCCGCGAAGTTGATCCCGACAGACGTTATGTGGTCTCGACGATCGATTATGTCGCAGAGGGCAACGATGACATGACCCCGATGAAGCGTCATCGCGAGATCTGGCGCGACGACGAGGAGGTCAGCGTCAGGATACTTCAGTATCTAAATGGTCTCACGGCAGCCGGGCTGTCTGTCGCTTCCGATCCGAATCCCCGTTTCGTGCGCGATGTCAAGAGCTTGCTAAAATGAAGGAATGACATGAAAGTGCGGTGGTTCTGGATGACGGTGGTTCTCTTGCTCGTGGCCGGTTGCCGCGGCAGACGTCCCGCCGCGCCGGAGACTCCGTCAGGACCTCTCGGACAGACTGCCGTAGTGTCCGACATGACAGATGATGCCGCCCGCTGGGCGGATTCCGTTTGTGCCGCCCTGACCTTGCGTCAGAAAGTGGCACAGCTTTTTTTACCTGCTGTCTTCGCTTCCGACGATCTCTGGACTCTACGGCGTGTCAGGGAGTATGCCGACAGTTGTATCGGCGGGATCGTGCTGCTTAAGGGTGATACACGCGGTGCGTCGGCGCTTGCCGACTCGATGTCGGCATGGAGTCGCGTCATGCCGTTTGTCGCCATCGACGCCGAGTGGGGACTCGCCATGCGTCTCGCCGATGCTCCCGGATTTCCGGCCAACGGCTCGATCAGCCCGGAGGCCGACGAGCAGCTGATGTATGATTATGGCCGCGAACTCGCACGCGAATGCCGGCTGATCGGCGTTGACATGGTGCTCGGTCCTGTGGTCGATGTCACTGTGCCCGGCGGACTGATGCGCCGCCGCTCTTTCGGAGAGAATCCCCGGAGGGTGGCAGATCTTGCGCTTGCCTACGCACGCGGCCTTGAGGATGGCGATGTGCTGAGTGTGGCAAAGCACTTCCCGGGTCATGGTTCGGTGAGTGCTGACTCTCACGAGCGCAAGGGGGTTATCGAACGCAGTCTGCACGAGATGGATTCGGTCGACCTCTATCCGTTCCGCCGATGGGTGGAGCAGAGGCTGTCGGGTGTGATGGCGGGGCATCTCGCTGTGCCTTCGATCGATCCCGACATGCGGCCCGCCGCTGTGTCGCCGACTGTAATCTCAGATTTGCTCCGCGATGATCTCGGTTTCACGGGTCTCGTGCTTACCGACGCGCTCAACATGAAGGGGGCCGAAGGGTATGGAGCGGCTGACGCCGTCATGGCCGGTGCGGACATTATCGTGGCTCCGGCTTCTACTTTCAATGAGGTGGAAAGCGTGGTGCAGGCCGTTATATCTGGCCGGATAACCGAATCCGGCATAGACGCTCATGTGCGTCGCATACTCTTCTACAAATATCTGGCAGGAGCCTCCGGCCTGCGTTCCCGACCGGGTCGCGACAGTGTGCCTGTATCGCTCGGCTCTCGCGAGGCCGAGGAGATTTCGGGGCGTCTTGTGTCGGGCAGTTGAGGCAGCAGTCTGTCTGTAGTGTAAGAAATGTGTCAGGGGTGTGCCGGCCGGAAGTGGCATCAGGCGAACTGATACAAAAAAATAACTCCGCAGGGCCCTGCGGAGTTTATTTTTTGAATCGACGCTTTCGGCGTTACTTGCCCGACATGTGGTCGGAAACCGTGAGGTTCAGACGCCCTTTGGCGCGACGGCGAGAGAGAACTTTGCGACCGTTCTTGGTGGCCATTCTCAAACGGAAACCGTGCTTGTTGATTCTTCTGCGTCTTGAGGGTTGAAAAGTCCTTTTCATTTTGTATTGAATATTTAAATTTGCAAATTCAGAATGCCATGCGCATGGACGCTTTTCCGCATTCGGTTGCAAAATTAACTAAAAAATTTCATTCCCACAAATTTGCATTCCAAATTGCAGTCTTTTTCATGGCAAAAACAAGGTAAAAACAAGAAGGTTCCGGGCCGCGCGGCCCGGAACCTTTGTCTGTCATCCGGCGGTGTCAGAGATCATCAGAGACCATCTGATTCCGCCGGGTGTGGATTATCATGTCATCTTACGAGAACTTTCGCTGTCTTGGCGCCCGCTCTCACGATATAAGTGCCAGGTGCAACGCGTATGTCGGTCACCGCCGATTCTGCCTTCATCGATGCTGTGCGCATGCCGGCTGTGGTGTAGATCTCGATGCCGAATCCTTCGGCTCCTGTCACTCTGACAGTTCCTGCCAGGGCACGGATGCGGATGTCATCTCCGCTCACACCTGTCACGCCTGATCCTGCCTCGGCCGAGTATGCCTCGCAGAGAGGCGACTCTCCTTTGTCCCACATGGCACTGACCTGATATTTGTAGGTCTGGCCCTTGACCACATCATTGTCTGTGTATGTAGTCTCGCTGATGGGGCTGTCGGTGATGCGGACTCCGTCGCGGTATACATTGTAGCCCGTAAGAGTGAGAGTCTGACGCTTGGCTCCTGCCGGAATGTATGTCACGTCATCGATCATGAGCGCGAGCTGGCCCACTGTCTTGTGGACGATAGCGAAGTGGCGTGCGCCTTCCGGAAGATTGAACATCAGTTCTGTCCAGTCAACGGAGTTGTAGGGGATCTCGACGTTCTCGGCCACTTTGACAAAGTCGTCGATGTCTGTCCCTGTGGTCGAATAGAGTATGTCTACTATCTCGGGCGAGTAAGCGCTCATGCCTGTGCAGGCCAGGAACGATATGCGCTGCGCGCAACCGTGAAGTTCGGGCGAGATAAGCCAGTCGTTCGACTCTACATTACGTCCGCCGTTGGCACAGGCCTGGAAGGCTACGAGCATCTGCGCGCCGTTGCGCGGATACCATGCCGCGTTGACGATGTTGGCCTGGAGGGGATCCATCACCTGCCATGCCATCGGAGAACCGATGTTGGGGTAATTGAGCTGACCGAGCGGAGTGGCCATGACCACTGTCGGGCAAGCGTCGCCGTCGTAGAGTTTCCAGTCGCCAAGATTGTTGATGGAGAATGTCTGGTATGTCTCGAATGATTCGGTCACACTTTCGGGAAGTATCTCATCTTCCGAAGGCTCGTTCCAGAAAAGTGTCACGCCGTTTTCAGTGTTGGCCGAAAGGTCTTTTACTGTCGGGAAGGTGTTGTGGATGATCGCCACATTGACAAGTCCTCCCTTGTTGTCCGACTGATTCTCGTCCTCGCCGTAGACAATCTCGATGCTGAACGCCATCTCTTCGGGATTCGCCACTGTCGGTGTGATCTCGAACACTAAGTCGGCGTCCTGAGATGGCGCGAGGATGACGCCCTCTTTCTCGATGATTGTCTCGCCGTTGGCTGTCAGACGCATTGTGTAGTCTTTGCCGCTTACTGAAGCCGAGCCGCTGTTGCGGACCGATGCGACTATATCGAAGCTGTCGTTGACATCAGACTTTGTCGGACCGGTCAGATCCATGAATGTAAGGTCTTTCTCCTTGAGGTCGAGCACAGACAGGTTGTCGATGCAGCAGAAATCGTTGGCAGCGGTACCGGCGTGTCCGGTGAAGCCGAACTGGAAGTATTTCGCGTTGCGGAGTTCTTCGAGCGATATCTCGATGCGGTGCCATTTGCCGGCCTCTTTCTCGGCGAGGTCTATCTCGTGGAAGAGTTTCATGGGTTGGTCGTCGACCGCAATCTCTACGTAGAAGTCGCGAGCTTCAGGCTTGTGCATGAAGTAGAACACAAGTGTCGGGTTGGTCTC
>VSPN01000023.1 GCA_009775355.1 Muribaculaceae bacterium | reverse complement strand
CCCATGATTCTTTTTGTCGACAAAGATACAACTCTCTTTCCGAGTTCGTCAATACGCTATCGCGGATGGTTGTACTTCCAATGTCGGCACTTCCCAAGTCACAAATTTTGTTGCCATCGTTGTTTCCATATCCGTTCTGTTTTTGATTTTTTATTTTTAATGCGGATTCAAGAGCTGAGGGAGTTGAGTTTCAAACTATCTTATCTGCCTCTCGTTTATCCGACATTTTTTTAATGCGTCTTTCTGTCGCATCGGTCGTTTTCGTTTCGGGTGCTTAAAAAGGTAGGGATTAGGGAATGCAAGGTTTTTCGGGAAAAATACTACCCGCAGGGCTGGAGATTTTTCCCGAAAACAGGAGGCTTGACCTTGCTTTCCCGTCAAATCCCGGAGTTACCTTTGCGCCCAGAACGGAAATGACTGCCTGATGCGGCCCACTGAAAGGCGCGAAAATGGAGGTAAACGGAAGTAGAGGCAGATTAGACTGAAAACTTCAAAAGAGAAATCCGTGAAAAAAGGAAGTCCCCAACAAAAAAAGGACATAGCCGGTAGCGTGAAACCGGGCAAACCACCTGCAAGGAAATATGGTTTTATCTGTCCGGCCGGACGTGTCGGGGCGGGCAGATAAAATCATTCTTCCCGGTTTGCCTGCTGTGGGTGACGGCTTGTTCCATTTATGGACAAGCGGTCATATACGGCTTTACGCTTCCGGCTCAAAAGAACAGCGAAAAAGAAAAATCATCTGAAAAGCCGTAAAAGCACCTCTTTGGCATAAGCACAAAAGAAATGGGCTTTTCCTCATCAGTCTAAACTGTTGCTTAAACGTGAGGCAAAGCCCTTTTCTCCGCTTATGCAGTAGTCGGCACACGTTCGTTCAAAATCCTTTTGGGCGATGGTGTACCGACGAATAAAGCCGCTTTTACGGAAAAACTTGTATGAGATAGAAAAAATCAGGGAGATTCATATCAAAATCTCCCGTTTTATTGTTACTTTTGCATACGAAGAGTTCTTTGAAGGTTACGCAACGCGCAGAAGAATAATGCAGCAGATAACTAACTAAATCGTAACCTATTACTATCATGAGTGATTAGCATACGCTCATTTCCAATAAAATACACTCTTTTCGTAACTTCGCCTTTCAAATCTCTCAAAAAGCCTTAAAGTCAACTAAGATTAAGACAAGGTTTTGGAGAGGCAGGTATGTTATAAGCGTAGCAGCTTCCTTCACAATATTGTTAGTGATAGGAATGTCTCTATTCCGTAATCATTCCATGAAGGATCGGTCGGATGACTCTGCACACATTTATATCGAAGCGTACAGCCATGGTGAACGGCTGAATAGGGTTGAAGCCATAGCTGCTACTAATGTTGCAATGGTAAAGGCCGATTCCCTGATGAGATATGCTTCTCTTACCGACCATGACTATATAATAAAGGCCAACAACATAATATTTGTAACCTCCAATAATTAAAACGTCGTTATGAAAAAATATATATTGATTATCATTCTATCAATGATATCATTAGCCGTTTCTGCGAAAGAGCCTAATCTCCACGTAGAGCAGATGTTCAACGGTTCTTATAATACGAATACAAGTGTTTCTCTCAACATATCAAAAAGTCAGGAGAAATATTTTAGAGGGTGTACGGTCACTCAAAATAAGAAAATCTTAAACAAAGTTTCTCAACTGTTTGAGAAAGATTTACCAAGAGCGTCTCGTTCTCAAGATATAATATCTAACGGAACACGATTCCGATCCATGACAATCCAGAACAATGGTGAGGAAATTTATGTAGGCCTAAGTTATGACGCAACCAATGGCTGTTATCTCTTTATAAGCGGACCATTGAAAGCATTTAAGTAACTTCTAATTACCAATATATGATTAATCTTCGTAAGCTGCTTTTAGGAGCGGCCTTGATTCCTGCGTCTCTATTCGCACACTAAACCAACGATTCCATAACTGCATCCTGGGAAAAGGAACTTGAACTCAACGAGGTGGTTGTCGTTGCAAAACGTCCGGTTGTAAAGCAACAGGAAGGAAAACTCATCTATCTTGTAAAGAATGACCCCTATGCTGTTGGACTTGATGGTGTGACCCTGCTTGATCGTATTCCTCGTGTTTCAGTAAATAACGGAACTGTGTCCGTGGCTGGCAAAGGCAACATTCGCTACGTTATTGATGGTATACTTATGGATCTTGATGCTTCGGCAATGGCTATGCGTCTGCAAAATCTTCATGCTGAAGATATTGAGAAAATTGAGCTGCTGACCTCTCCTCCTTCAAGATATGCCTCTGAACCTAATGCGGTCTATATTTCAATTACTACGCGTAATGAAACTCTCGGCACAAAAGGAAGCGTCTATGGCTCTTTGAATCTTGGCAACAAGCTCCGCGAGTATTTAAGCGGGAGTATCAGTCACACCGCGAGAAAGTGGGATATGTCTCTTGACGCCAGTATGTCCAATTACTATTCCACCAATGATAACGATATGGAATATTCTTTTTTAGGCGGATCTCCTTCTCGAATATCATCAACGCAGACAAACTCGCATCTGTTTGATGCCGGTTTCAATGCTCTGTTCAGATACAAGTTTTCATCTGATATGAATATAGGTGTAATCGCAAATTTCAATTATGAGTCTGTCTCAAGCAAAGGAACGAACTTTACCGATTATGGCGGGTTCACATCTTCATCGCAAACTCTTACTGAATCGAAGCCAAATAATTCATTGACTCTTACCGGCTTTTACGACTGGAATTTCGGTGCCAAAGGAAAATCAATGCAGCTGACCTACAATTATTTTGACCGCCATAGTCCTACGTTATCTCATATAAAAACCACATATAGCAACAGTGTAGATGATTATGGTGTTAACGAAGACGGTAAAACCAATTATCGTTTCCATAGCGGTAAAGCCGACTTCAAACTGCCTTATAATTGGGCGCAGTTGGAAACCGGAGTTGCTTATACTGATATAATCAACTCCTCCGACTTCCTATTGACACTGCCCGATATAAATGGATCTTCACTAAATGGAGAATCTAATATTTTTGAATATACTGAGCGCATAGCAGCTGCATACATTACCGCGTCTCGAACTCTTGGCGCAGGCGTTTGGGGTAAGGTTGGGCTGAGATATGAATATACGAGTACTAAAGGAGTCCAACATCCGACAGGGACGGTCAACCGGGACAAGTATGGACATTTGTTCCCTGCGTTTAATCTTTCATGGAATAGAGACCGCATCGGGTCGTTTAACATCAGTTATTCGATGGGAATGGGACGTCCTAACCTTTGGGAACTCAATCCTTTTAAATATTATTCCACTACTGATGAGTATGCTGCCGGAAATCCTGCCCTTAAACCGACTTTGTATAATAACGCAGAGATAAATTACTACGGACTTGGAGGACTATATGCCGTACTCTACACATCATTCGCTTCTGACGCTATCGGATATGTACGCAGGTTTGATGATAATGGAATTCTAAGTACACTGCCATATAATTGTTTATCTACAAACAAGACAGGATTATATGCGAGCTACAAACGTTCATTCTTTGATAGATGGGAACTGAAGGCTGGCGGAGAGGTGTTTCACACATCTTCCAATAGCAACGTGCCTGATTTCAAAATCAGCAGTATGGAAGATTGGTCAGGAAAACTCGAAGTTTCTACAAATATAATGATTAACAGACAGAAAACACTGATATTTGCAGCGCAATTCTCGCACTTTTTCCCATGGCAACAAAACTTGATCAATTATGAGTCCTTCCAACTGTTTAACCTTTCGCTCCGCTACTCTTTACTCAACAATCGTCTAAGTTTACAATTGAGAGCCAATGACATTTTTGGATGGAATAAAACAAGATCAAAAGAACACTACGCCGATTATACGATTCGGCACACATTTAATGCTCATTCTGCCTATGTTCTATTTGGAATAAGTTACAGATTTGGAAGAGATAAAGTCAATGGAGTATGGCGAGCTTCTAAAGAAGATCAATCCGGTAGAACAAAATAAATTTTCTAAGTCACCGAGCAGATTTTCGCTTGCGATGAAGCTGTTATGGGGTGTCATAACGACTGGAGAGCAGGCGGAAAATATGCCGGTGAATGACGGAGCGGCCGTGAGAATCTCTTGCAATTTCCTCAGAGGAATTTATTAAATTTGCATTATGAAACCGAAAGGTAACGGTCATTATGATAAAGTCTGAAAACAGAGCTTCCGCCCGCGGAGGGCGGCTCAAAGGCCATTGCGCCATGATGGGCGCCGAAATATTGTGGGGTGTGAGCGCTCCGCTGGGAAAGGCGGTCATCGCCGCCGGCATGTCTCCTCTGTTGCTTACGGGATGCCGCATGTGGGGCGGTGCCATACTTTTCTGGATATTGTCACTGTTCACTCCCCGCGAGCACGTTCCGGCACGCGACCTCGGTCTGATGTTCTTCGCCGCCATGCTCGGCGTGGTGATCAATCAGTGTTGCTTCGTGTGGGGTCTGGGACTGACCTCCCCGGTCAACGCCTCTATCATAACCACCTCGCTTCCGATTCTTACAATGGTCATGGCCGCCATAGTGCTCGGCGAACCTATAACACGCCTCAAGGCCGGCGGCGTATTTCTCGGAGCAGCCGGCGCGCTTGCCCTCATAGCCGGAAGTTCATCAGATGGTGCCGGCGGGAGCATTGCAGGCGACATGCTTGTGATCTGCGCACAGATGTCTTTTACATGCTATCTTGTGTTCTTTAAGAATCTGATCGGGCGATATTCCCCTGTCACCCTGATGAAATGGCTCTTCACCTGGGCCTCGCTGTGCGTTCTGCCGTTCACACGCTCCGAATGGGCCGCCACAGACTGGAGCGCGGCACCCGACATAGTAACCTGGGGAACGGCGGCATTTGTCATCGGACCGACATTTCTGAGTTATCTTCTTCTGCCTGTCGGACAGAAGAACCTCCGTCCCACAGTGACCGCCATGTACAACTACGTGCAGCCCGTCATTGCCACCCTTGTGGCCGTATGGGCCGGACTCGGACGTTTCACTGCCGTCAATGCCGTGGCTGTCGTCATGATCTTCACCGGCGTATTCCTTGTGACGCGCAGCAAAGCGCGTCACGACATCGGGAGTCAGCCTGCAAGCCCGCAGGCATAGACAAGCTTGACGACCGGATCGGCGAGAAACGCCGTCAGTATGCCGTTGATTATCAGCCCGAGTGTGGCATAAGCCCCAAACCGCTCGCCATACTCGCTCACGCGGTTAGTGCCCATGACGTGTGCCGCCGTGCCCATGCTGAGGCTGCGCGACACAGGACTTTTGACACGTCCCCATGTCATCATCTTCAGACCCGTTATGGCTCCTATCATACCCACCACAACAACAATGGCCGATGTAAGAGCCGGAATTCCCCCTATCTGCCGCGAGATCTCAAGAGCGATCGGAGTCGAGACTGACTTCGGGGCGAGAGAACGCACCACATCCTCTCCCGCGCCGAGCATGGCGGCAATCACCACCACCGAGACTATGCCGACCACGCAACCCGCCAGTTCGGCCAGAAGAAGAGGCATCAGCTGACGGCGTATATGTCGCAACTCGCTGTACAAAGGCAACGCCAGCGCGACAATGGCCGGCTTGAGCCAGAACTCTATGAGCTGCCCGCTCTTGTAATACTCGTCGTAAGATATGCCAGCCACACGCAAGAACACAATCAGGGCGGCGATGGTCAGCACCATCGGGTTGAGCAGCGCTATGCCCGTACGTGTCTGAAGACGCGAGAAGATCCAGAAAAACAGGAACGTGAGCGTTACAAGAAAAAGCTCGCTCCTGACAAACAATACGATATCCATTTACCTGCGTTTTTTGTAATATCTGTGAAGAAACTCATAGAGGCGGCCCGTCACCACGAGCACAAGGAAGATGCTTACCACCGTGGCAACCGTGATCGGAATCCACTCCGCCGCGATTATGTCGAAATAAAGCATGAGTGCCACTCCTGGAGGAACAAAGAAAAAGGCCATGTTTTTTATCAGAAACCGACTGACCGGAGCGATCGACTCTGGTCTGACCACCTTGCGCTCAAGCAGGACGGTCAGGACAAGCATGCCCAGAATACTACCCGGGATATCGAGTCCGGGAATGAACGCCAGCAGCTCTCCGACAAGGAGACACCCGAAAATTATGCCGAATTGTTTTGCCATACATGAATTGTTATTACAACAGCCTGCAAAATTACACATTTTCTGCCGAATATTATTAACGCATTCTAAATTTAATCGTCCGGCACTGCCGGGAATCCACAGAAAAAAGTTATATTTGCATATGCCGCGCCAAACCGCGTGCACACATGCCCCACTGCATGCCAGACTAACGACAACCGATATGGACGCAATGACAGACAAATTCAGAAACGCACTTGCCGAAGAATCAGACTTTCCGCTCACCGACCATATCTTCGGCCTGATCACCGATAACGCCGACACTCTCGTTTTCCATAAAGGGGAGGCGGTGGTGGATCTCGGCAGATACGACCCGGACATATACATCATCCGCAGCGGGATAGTGCGCGGATACATGCTCGAACAGGGAGTCGAGACCAACGTATACTTCGGCATGGAGGGAACTCTGGTCGCCTCAATGCAGAGTTTCTCGACCGGTACGCCGTCGATCATACGCATCGAGGCCTGCTGCCACACTGAAATGCTGCGGATCAGAAAAAACAGATTCGACAGCCTTATGAGTGAATCAAACGAATTCTGCCGCTGGGTGGCAGGCGTGTTCATGCGCCAGAGCTGCTATGCCGAACTCAAGGCGAAAGTGATGAACGGAGATGCCCGATGGCGATACGAATGGCTTGAGAAATGCCGCCCCGAACTCTTCGACAACGTGCCACTCAAGGCCATAGCCTCCTACCTGAAGATGACCGAAGTTCATGTAAGCCGCATTCGCAAAAGGATTACCCGAAGTGAGAAATTTTGATATATTTCCACAAAATGCCATCTCATTACGACACAAATTAACATAGGTTATTTTTCAGATTGCAAAAAGGTTTTAGTTTTGCCGTACGGTTCTGGCCGTGCGGCACTTTTCATATAGAAGACTACACCGATACCGACATCTGATCATAATAAACCAAACAATACGACAATGAGGAAAAACCGACTTTTACTGACAGTGGCGGCCATAACGGCACTGCCTGCCATGGCATTGCTGACCGCCAACCGCAACGCCATCGGCCGCGGTCCAGTATGCGGAAAGGAATTTCAGAATCCTCCCGCCGAGACCCGCACTGAGAAAGAGCCAGAGACAAAAGCCGGCGTCACTACAGATCCGCGCGATGCCTTTCCGCACCTAAACGCCGCTCCTGAAGGCACGGAACTTCCGCCAATCATGGCATCAGTCTACGATTACTCGACCGGAATGATAGGCATGTACCGGCTTCCCGAACTTTCGGGAGGAGAGATGGAGGCGGTCAGCCAGATCTCATCGTACTACGGCGGTACGCTCGACGGCAACCGCTACTACGCCTGCCACGACGGGCGATATGAGGATTACTGGGACTCCGACACCGATCCACACGGCCACAGGATACAGGCCTACAACATTACCGACTGGCAGCCGCTGGGAAATGAGACAAATATCGCGACATACCGGGCAAGTGACATAGCCATAGACCCGGTGACCGGAATGGCCTACGCATACTGCGACTATGGCTCGATGATGTTCCACCTGTACAGCATCGACCTTGATTCGGGCGAACAGACCGACCTCACGCCAGACGCCAACTTCGTATTCGGCGAAGACTGCCGCGCACTCGCATTCGACGCGGAAGGCACTCTCTACGGCGTGACCAAATCGGGCACATTCGGAATCGTCGACATAACCACAGGAAAGACATCGAAAATTGCAGATCTCGGACTTTCGGGCGATTACCAGCACGGATGGAGCGGAACATTCGATCCGGACTCCGGTAATTTCCTCTTCATCTACAACGGATCGCCCGACTGGGGCTCGACACATGAATCGCGTCTTTATTCCATCAATCCCGACACCGGAGATTACACCCTGCTCGCCGACTTCACTGGAAAATGCATCACATCGATGTTCGTGCAGCCGGAGACTGTGGCCGACAACGCACCTGGCATTCCGGCCGACGTCGCCGGCACCTTCACTGACGGATCTCTCGCCGGCATAATATCGTTCACAATGCCATCCACGCTTCATGACGGTTCTCCGGCATCGGGCGACGCCGGATGGCAGATATACGACGGAAGTGAGCTTAACGCCTCCGGCACATCGCGTTACGGAGATCCGGTCTCAGCCGACATTACGGTTTCCTCGGAAGGAAAACATTCTTTCTCTGTCTGCGCCACCAATGCCGCCGGCTCCGGAAAGAAAGCCAGGCTCTCCCTCTGGGCAGGTCCCGACATACCCCTCTCCCCCGGCAACATAAACGTTGACTTCGATGAGAAAGCCAACACATTCTCGATCAGTTGGGATGCTGTTACCGAAGGCGTCAACGGAGGATATGTCGATGCCGCCGGCATCACATACGATGTGACACGACTTCCGGGTGACACCCCGGTAGCCGAAGGAATCTCCGCGACGTCTGCCACATTCGTCTACGAACCCGTCGGAATCGAGTCAGTTACATTCGCGGTCACCGCACGCAACGGCGACATGCTGTCTGCTCCCGGGCTGAGCGTCCCCACACTAACCGGCGCGCTCGAACTCCCGTATGACCTCGCCGACACCCCGATGTACAGCCTTCTCGAAAACTGGACTATCATCGATGCCAATGGCGACGGCCGCACCTGGGACTCAAGCAGCTACGACGGCATATACTATTCATATACATCATCAAACGCAGCCGACGACTGGGCCGTAACTCCCCCTCTCAAGGCATACAAAGGCTGCAAGTACAAGATCCACGCCGCATTCAAAAGCCAGATGTCATCCTGCCCGGAGAAAATCGAGGTAAAGGCGGGCTACGCGCCATCTGCCGCCGACATGACGATCGAACTGCTGCCCGAAACCGTGATCGACCAGACTGACCCTATGGCATTCGACTTCGAACTTGTGCCTGACCGCGACGGCAAGATCTTCATCGGATTCCACGCTGTCAGCGATGCCAATATGTTTAAGCTGAAGATCGCGGAACTTACCATAGCCGCACCCGTCAACGAGTCAGCCCCCGCAGCTCCGGTCATAACCCGTGTGACCGCCGACCGCACCGGTGCCCTTCTTGCCGAAGGAACCGTCACCGTACCGGTCTCGGCTGAAAACGGCTCCTCTCTTTCTTCTGTCAGCCGGCTTGAGGTGTTGCGCGGCAATACGGTAGTGGCCGTTATCGACAATCCTCTGCCTGGCGAGTCTGTCGGATTCTGCGACACCTCTGTGGCCGAAGACTCCGAATGCACGTATGTGGCCGTGGCATACAACGGCGATCTGAAAGGCTCCCTGTCAGAACCATACAAGACATTTGTCGGCATAAACAGGCCGGCGGAACTCGACAATATCGTGATCAGCCGGTCTGCCGGTGATCCTCGCAAGGCTTATGTCACATGGGACGCTCCTGAGACCGACTGGCTCGGATATCCTCTCAACGGCGACGTGACGTACTCTCTCGAAGTCTATCCCGACAATGCATACTACCACGGCAACAAGACATATGAGAATATCGCCGACACCGGATTCGAGTTCGAGCCTGTGTTCGACACCGGCCGCGACCATGGATTCACATTCGTGAAAGTCCGCGCCGTCAACTCCGCCGGCCAGGGTTACCCGGAAAAAAGCGCCAACATCTATGTCGGCGAACCGCTGAAGCTGCCGTTCAGAGAATCCTTCCCGAACTACACGCTTGAACACCCCTGGGGCGACGGCGAATCCAACGGGCCGCAGATCGCATCGATCACTGACGACGAGCGCTCGATGGCTCTGCAGCAGTATAACGGCTGGAACCGCCTGATGGACGCCTCTTTCCAGAACGCCGAGGGCTCGCAGGATCATGACAACGGTTTCGCCGGAATGTTCGGCTGGAGCTACGTCAACGACGAGCAGGGCAACTATCACAACGAGTGGACCGAACTGCTGTCGCCGGCGATCGACCTTTCAGGCACCGATAACCCGATACTAACATTCTACACCTACAACTGGCTTCAGTATGGCAACAAAGACATGAATGAGCTCGACATATATGCCGTTACTCCCAACGACACGCGCCATCAGGTTCTTCATCTTGTCATCGGCGATCTCGGCAACATCCAGGCATGGGAACATGTGGCCGTCGACCTGTCGGAATTCAGCGGACAGACAGTCCGGCTCATATTCAAGGGTACGATCCGCGCTCAGGGAGACAACGGCTACAACTGGATATTGATCGACAACATCAGCATCGACCGTCTCGCAGCCGTGGATCTCGGCATAACCGACATAGAGGCTCCCATACAGGCCGTGCCCGGCGAGGAGTTCACCATATCCGCACGCATCAGCAATCTCGGAGCGTCGGGAGTGGCCTCTCACAAGGCCGTGCTCTCGCACAACGGCTCGCCGGTGGCCGAGAAGGAACTTGGAGAACTCGGGTTCAGCCGGAGCTCTGCAGTCAGTTTCACCCATAAGCTCGGCGTGCAGGATCCGGTAGGAAATGCGTTCACCATATCGGTCATTGCCGACGGCGACGAAGTGGCGGAAAACAACACGACCGCCGAGGTGACCGTGGCACGCAACCTGAAACTTCTTCCCGAACCCGGCATCGTGTACATCGACCCCGACGGCTCTCGCCTCGGATGGCAAGAACCCGATTTCAGCGCGGCGGTTCCCGAGGCTGTCACCGACGATTTCGAGTCATATCCCGTGGTGGAGAACGAACGCTTCCTCACCGAGGCGGGCGAATGGATCTTCATCGACGCCGACGGCGCCCCGATCGGAGGCATGGTGAGTTCATCGACGTGGGAGCTTCTCGAATTCCCCGGCATTCCGACACACTCGGCACAGTCATGGTGGGTGCAGAGCCGCCTGTTCGAGGAATTCAGCGACACTTATTACGGTCATGACAACAGCTTGCAGTATCTTGCCAACATGTATGTGGTCAACGAGACATTCACCGCATGCGTGCAGCAGGACGACTGGGCCATCACACCCGAACTGTGCGGACGCGAACAGCTCGTGACCCTCTGGGCGAGAAGCTACAACCGCGAGACTCCGGAGACTGTCGAGTTCCTCTACAGCGACGGGAGCACCGATCCGGAATCGTTCAGACTGATCAGACGCATCGACGAACTTCCCGGCGACTGGACGCAATACGCCCTTGTCGTGCCCGAAGGAGGACGCAGGTTCGCCATCCGGGGATGCTCTTACGCCGTGACCGGAACAGCCCAGACCTTCATCGACGATGTGACTTTCTATCCGGCAGCGGGCACTCCGCAGGATCTCGACCTGAAAGGATACAACGTCTATTGCGACAACAGTCTGCTCACGCCGACGCCGGTGAAAGACCTTGAATTCACCTCGCTTCCCGACGGATCGCATGAATTCGCCGTGTCGGCAGTCTACGCCTCGGGCGAGTCGCGTGCGGTCACTGCCATAGTAGGCAACGGTGTCGAGGGCATCGGAACCCTCATGACCAAAGTGTCATCACTTCCCGGACGCATCATCATCGAGAATCTGGCCGGCCGCCGCTGGCGCGTAGTGTCGGTATCGGGCATCACCGTGGCGGCAGGCGAGAGCGCGGACCACGCCGAGACAGAAGTTCCGGCAGGCGTCTATCTCGTCACGGCAGGCGCAAAGACCCACAGGATCATCGTCAGATGAGAATCGTCATAACCCCTAAAAAAGAAGTCCCGGCCACACGCCGGGACTTCGCTTTCTTATCAGGAGGTGTAGATGTTCCTGTCATGAAAACAGGAGGAAAACCGACGCTACACCGGCAAGCGACAGCACCACTATGCCGGCGATACTTCCAGCTGAAAGAAGATGTCCGCGTCTCATGAGCGGGCTGTCGGCCTGTTGTTCCCGGAGCACCTTGATATAGAAGCCGAGGCCAAGTAGATAGAAGATCGAGGTCTCCAGAAAGAGTTCGAGTCCGCCCGCGTAGATCATCCAGGCGCAGAAGAGGGTGCATCCGGCACCTGTCAACACTCCTGCACGGTGGTTGCGGCGCGAGATTTTCCAGAGAAACATGCCGGTGAAAAGATATGCCGGAAGAATCATCATGCCGGTTATGCTCAAGGCCGTGAGGTAGATCCTGTCAGAAAACATGACCACAATCAGAAACATTTCCATGATGACACTCGACACAAGCAGACCGAAAGCCGGAATGCGATGACGGTTAAGCCGCAGGAATATTTTCGGGAAAAGACCTGTCCGGGCAGCCGTGTATGGCACTTCGGCACAAACGAGCGACCATGCCAGCCACCCTCCTCCAAGTGAGATTATCACCGAGGCGATCACAAGCCAATATGCCCACGGGCCGCAGGTCTCTTTGAGCACATATGCCACCGACGGGTCATTGAGACCTGCCATGCGCGCACGCGCCATCACTCCGAAACTCAGCACAGACACGAGCACATAGAGCAGCCACGCCGTGAAAAAACCTGTGACTCCGGCGCGGCCCACGTCGCGGTTGCGGCGGGCGCGGCCCGACATCATCACCGCCCCCTCGATGCCAATAAAGCACCATAGTGTCACGAGCATAGTGTCTTTCACCTGGGTCGCCATGCCGGGAAGGCCGTCACCCTCCGAGGCTGCGCGAAACGAGTCGAGAAACGTATCAAGACGCATGTGTATGAACAGCAGGGCTATGATGAGCAGGATGCATCCGATCTTGACGGCACTCATGACCGTATTGACGATCTTGGCCGTACGCATGCCCGACACTACGATGAAGTATATTATCCATATAAGTGCCGAACCGAAAAGGAGTGTCGGCCATCCATGCCCGAGCAGCGGAGGGACGAATGCCCCGACCGTGTCATTAAGCATCACGGCGTAGGCCACATTGGCAAAAGCCGTGCAGAGCCAATAGCCCCATGCCGTCATGAAGCCGGCGAACGTGCCGAAACCCTTTCGGGCATACAGATACATGCCGGCGTTCAGTTCCGGATACCTGTCAGACAGGATCTTGAACGTAGCGACGAGCAACAGCATACCGGCGGCCGTGATCAGCCACGACAGGATCACAGCCTGCGGACCGGCCGAGATGGCCATGTTCTGAGGAATATTGAAAATTCCTGCTCCGACCATCATGCCGAACACAAGAGCCGACAGGCCGGTAAAACCGAGACGGATCTCGGGATCCATTATATTCTTTCTACTCATAGTCAGGGCAATCGGTAAAATATGACAATAATGCGGTGTGTGTGTATGCGGACCTCCGCGTCTCTTCAGCGCGTATCTGCTGACTTAATAACGCGCCACCGCCCCCGTTGTGCATAACCCCCGCCAAAAAAACACAAATTCACGAGGGAAACAGACATCCCTACACAGAAACGGACAACAGGACGGACAACAGTTATTATTGCGATTGTTAAATTGTTTGTAGTTTTGACAAAATTTCGTAATTTTGCAATACGGTGCAAGAGAGCTGCCATAATATCGGTTTGCCAGACAACTTTTACCAACAGACATTTATTCCATGACAAGACTCCTGACATTCATAAGACATTTCGGATTTTTTCTTCTCCTGTCCGTAGCGTGCCTCTCTTTCCCTCAGAAGAGCAAGGCCGCAGCTTCAGGTCATACGATCTCGCCCGAGATCAGACAACTTCTTTCCGCCCTCGACTCGCTTCTGGTCAATACTCCTGATTTTATACGTGAGAAGGAGGCCCGTCTCTCCAGATTGCGTGCCGACTATAACAAGGCAGCCGACATCGAGCACCGCTATTGGGCGGCAGCCTCTCTCTACGACGAGTATTGCGCATACGACTCCGATTCGGCCATGGCATATGTGGACCGCGCGCAGAGATATGCATCAATACTCGGACGGCAGGATCTGGTGAACGAGATGGAACTGAACCGTTCATATATATATTCGGCCACCGGTCTGCTCAACGAGGCGAACGAAAGTCTGCGGCGCATAGATCCAGACTCGCTGCCGCCGACACTCGCCCTCAAATATTGCGACCGTATGCTTTTCCTCTCCACCCACCGCGACCAGTACATGGGCGTCGAGCGCGATATGGAGATGTACTCCAAGATGGTCGACAGCCTGCTTCAGGCCACGGCCCGGCATATAAGTCCAGACAATCCGAACTACTGCTGGCTCACCGGCTGGAGCAATCTCAACACCAGAGAGAACGCCCGGAAAGCGATTTCGGTGGTGTCGCGGATTGTCGATTCCACAGACTATGAAACCCGCGGAAACGCCATGGACGCCTGGATGCTTTCGAAACTTTACGAGCGTGTGGGCGACGAAGAGAACCGGCTCAAGTATCTCGTGCTGTCGGCAATGGCCGATGTCAGGGCGTCGAACAAGGAGATTGCCTCGCTCGAGGAGATCTCGGCCATTCTTCTCAAGCTCGGTGATCTGGAACATGCCAATTCCTATATCAACTATTGCATAGCCTACGCCAACGACTACAAAAGCCGCGTGCGGATCGGTCAGCTTGCCCGTATCCAGGAACAGACCCTGTCGGCCATACATGAGCGGCTGGAGCATCAGGCGGCCATGAACAGGCTCTATCTCGCCGTGCTGGCAATTTTTCTCGCCGTGCTGGCAGGAGCCGTGTTCTGGATAACGCGCCAGAACCGGGCTTTGCGAAATTCACGAGCCACACTCAATGACGCCAACCTTGAGCTCTGCGAACGAGTCAACGAGCTCCAGTCGATACGCGAGGAACTTGATGTGGCCAACTCCAAACTTGCCGAGATGTACGAGTCAGTCCGCGCCGACGCACGCGAGCTGTCGGAAAGCAACGAGACCAAAGAGGAATACATCGCCAATGTCTTCTCGATTCTGAGCGGATATATCACCCGTCAGGAAGATTTCCGCTCGAAACTGCTGCGCATGCTCAAGGAGCGGAAGTTCGACGATGCGCTCCGAACCGTCAGATCGCCCGAGCTGTCGGCCGACGACATAAAGGAGTTCTGCGCGAACTTCGACAATGTCTTCCTCCGCATCTACCCCGATTTCGTCGAGGATTTCAACACTCTTCTCCGACCTGAGGAGAGAATAGCGCCTCGCACGCCCGGACATCTCACCTCCGACCTTCGGGTTTATGCGCTCGTGCGGCTCGGTGTGACCGACAGCGTCGGAATCGCCAAGTTCCTGCACTGCTCGGTTCAGACTGTCTACAACATCCGCCAGCGGACTCGCAACAAGGCCGCCGTTCCCCGCGAGGAGTTCGCCGCAAGGGTGCGCGCGCTCGGACGCCCCTCGTTCTGATATGCCCATATGGCTCATCGAGGGCCGTAAAAACGCTTCCGAGGCTTAACCGGGAGCGTTTTTTATCTTACCTATTTACAATTATTAACTATATCTATAACTCTGGAAATCAAGCAACAGATCAAATACCGAATTTACCTTTCCCCTTTACCTGCTAAAAAATCTTTAAACAGATACAGCTATCTTTGCACCATAAAATCTTAACAATCTAACATCATGTTCAATGGAAAAAAGTAGAGCAAAGAGTCTCGCGGCCTTTCTTACGCTGATGCTTCCCTGCACGCTGGGTGCATGGGCCGACATCGACGTGAAGGGCATCGTCACAGACCCGCAGGGTGAGCCGCTGATCGGCGTAACCGTACTTGAGAAAGGAACAGCCAAAGGCACATCGACCGACATCGACGGCAGATTCTCCATCACTGTCTCCGACAACGCCGTGATGCGTTTCAGCTATGTCGGCTACGAGCAGCAGGAAGCCAAGGCCGCTCCCGAGATGAACGTTATCCTTAAAGAAAACTCCAACATGCTCGACGAGGTCGTGGCAATCGGCTACGGCACGCAGAAGAAGAGCGTCGTGACCGCCGCCATCTCGAAGGTGGGAAGCGACGAGCTTGAACTTACCTCGCCTGTGCGCATGGACAACGCGCTCAAAGGTCTGGCATCGGGTGTGACCGTCACCTCTTCGTCTGGCCAGCCCGGTGCGGCGGCCCGCGTGCGCATCCGCGGCGTCGGGACAATCAACAACTCCGATCCTCTCTATATTGTCGACGGAATGCCGATCGAGGGTGGACTTGACTACCTCAATCCCGCCGACATCGCGTCGATCGAAGTGCTCAAGGACGCGGCCTCCGGCGCTGTCTACGGTGCGCGTGCGGCCAACGGCGTCGTGCTCGTCACCACCAAACAGGGTAAGGAAGGCAAGACCAAGGTCACCTATGACTTCAGCTATGGCTGGCAGAGCGTGGCCAAGAAGCGCAAGGTGCTCAACGCAAGCGAATACGCCATGATGATGAACGAGGGCGCGATCAACTCGGGCCTCGCACCCATATATGCCGACCCCGCTTCCTACGGCACGGGCACAGACTGGCAGGATCTCGTGTTCAACAACGACGCTCCGGTGATGAACCACCAGTTCTCCGTCAGCGGCGGCACAAAAAGTGTCAACTATCTCTTCTCGCTCGGCTATTACGACCAGGAGGGTATCGTGGGCGGCAACTTCGACCGCTCCGACTACCAGCGCTTCTCTCTCCGCTCGAACGTGGGCGTGACCCTGTTCGACAAGTCATCGGAGCGCACATGGCTTAACAAGGCCACTCTCCAGACCAACCTCGCCTACACCCGCATCAAGAGCCGCGGCATCGAGACCAACTCCACATGGGGTTCTCCGCTCGGATCCGCACTGGCCATGTCGCCTATCCTGACTCCCTATCTTGAACCGGGAAGCGCCGAAGAAGCGGCACAGCTCGGCTATCTTTCAGGCCAGTCGGGCTACGTGCCCATGTACGGGCCCGACGGACGCCTCGTCATGGTGCCCACCGCATTCGGCAACTTCCAGGAGATGAGCAACCCGATTGCCAACCTTATGCTCCCGGGCAACCGGAACTGGAGCCACAAGTTCGTCGGCAACTTCATAGGCGACCTCCAGATATGGGACAACCTTCACTACCGTGTCAGCTACGGCGCCGACCTCTCGTTCTGGGGCTATGACGGCTACACTCCGATCTACTATCTGCGCGACGGCCAGTCGACCGACCACTCCACGGCAGTCTCCACAAGCGAGCGCGGCCTCGTATGGCAGATCGAGAATCTTCTCTCTTACGACAAGACTATAGCCGAGCACACGTTCAGCGTCATCCTCGGCCAGTCGGCCAAGGAGAGCAGCGGCTACTATCTGGGCGGCTCGCGCAACCACATCACCAACTACAACCGTCCCTATATCGACGCATCGACCGGTCTTGCAGCCGACGGCGACATGACCGCCTGGGGCGCTCCTCAGGCCAAGTCGAGACTTGCATCATATTTCGCCCGCGTAAGCTACGACTACGACTCGCGCTACATGATCCAGGCCACCGTGCGCCGCGACGGATCAAGCCGCTTCGGATCCAACAACCACTGGGCCACTTTCCCCTCTGTGTCTGTCGGCTGGAACGTAATGAACGAGAAGTTCATGGAAAGCTCGCTCGACTGGCTCAACAACCTCAAGGTCCGCGCATCGTGGGGTAAGAACGGTAACGAGAACATCGGTAACTTCCAGTATGTCGCCCTGACCTCGACCAACAACAACGCCATCTTCGGAAATCCCGGCTCGATCGTCATCGGCACCAAGCCATCGCAGCTCGCCAACCCCGACCTGCGCTGGGAAGAGTCTGAATCGACCGACGTCGGCATCGACCTCGGATTCCTGCAGAACAAGATCACATTTACCGCCGACTGGTTCCTCAAGAACACACACGGCATACTCATGACTATGTCGCTCCCGCAGTATGTCGGAGAGTCGATACCTTTCGGAAACGTCGGCAAGATGCGCAACTGGGGTCTTGAGTTCGACCTCGGATACCGCCAGACCTTCTTCAACGAGCTGACTGTCAATGTAGGCGTCAACGCCTCATATCTGCGCAACAAGCTCGTGGCCTACGGCAACGAGCAGGGATGGGCCAACCTCGACTCATTCCAGGGCGTAGGCACAATCCTCCGCGCCGAGAACGGTCTTCCCTATCCCTACTTCTACGGATACCGCACCGACGGCATCATCCAGAACATGGCCGAGGCAAACGCCTATAACTCACAGTACGGCACATCGCTCGTGCCCGGCGACGTTCGCTATGTCGATGTCGACGGCAACGGCGAGATCAACGAAGACGACCGCACAATGATCGGTTACGGAAGCCCCCGCTGGACATACGGAGCCAACCTTACTCTCGCTTGGAAAGGCATCGACTTCAGCATGTTCTTCCAGGGTGTGGCCGATGTCGACATCTATGACGCCACCCGCCGCGTCGACGCCCGTTCGGTCAACCTCCCCTCATGGATGCTCGACCGCTGGACAGGTGAAGGCACTTCCAACTCCGTGCCCCGATACGTGACCGGCGACGGTTACAACTGGCAGAGCTCCGACCTCTACATCTACGACGGCAGCTTCCTGCGCCTAAAGAACATGCAGCTCGGATACATGCTTCCACAGGATATCACCCGCAAGATCGGCGTCCAGAAGTTCCGCATCTTCGTAGCTGTCGAGAATCTCGCCACATGGTCGAAATACCACGGCTACGACCCCGAGATCTCATCAGGATCCGACAACACCAACGGCATCGACTTCGGTGTCTATCCGCAGGCACGCACATGGACTGTCGGCTTCAACATCGAGTTCTAATACCAAACCTCATTTAACCAATATTCAGAACATTATATGAAAGCAATATATAAATCGCTGGGAGTCGCGCTTCTCGGACTGATGATGACCTCGTGCGGCGACGATTTCCTGAGTGTCACCTCCCCCACACAGGAGGACGCTTCCGAATACTTCTCGACCAAAGCGCATCTCGAGGAGGCTGTGGTGGCCGCCTACGACCCGATGCACTGGACCGACTGGAGCATGGGCAACTATGAACCCTTCACCCTTATGGCCGACATCATGGCCGACGACTTCTGGGTGGGAGGTGCCGACAAGAACGACAACCAGAACTGGCATCTCATGGCCAACTACGAGGCCACCTCGCTCAAGGTCATCACCAGCATCTGGATCGACGGCTTCAGCGGCATCAAACGCTGCAACGACGTGCTCGGTTATCTTGACAACGAGATCGAGGGCGCCACTGACGCCGACATAGCCTCATGGAAAGCTCAGGCATACGTGCTCCGCGCCTTTTATGCCAACTGGCTCTGGAAATTCTACGGTAACGTGCCCTACTATCAGGAGAACCTGACCGAACCCTATATCGCACCGCAGATACCGGCCGACGAACTTTACGGCTATATGGTGAAGGATCTTGAGGATGCGATCGCTCTCGACGCCCTCCCCTTCAAGGGTAACGCGGCCACCTACGGACGCATCACCACAGCCATGGCATATATGCTCTATGCGGAGATCGTGATGTATCAGCGCGACACGGAGCGTTATCCAACCGCCCTCCGCTATATGAAGGAGATCATCGACTCTCCCGACTACTCGCTCGCCACAGACTATGCAGGCATCTTCGAGGAGTCAGGCGAATGGTGCTCCGAGTCGATCTACGAGATCAACTACATCTCGGAAAACGCCTCTCGCGACTGGGGCGCGCCCCTGCTTGCAGGCGGCACCGTGCTCCCGACTCTGATCAGCCCCAACAACTGGCCCAGCGGCCAGGACGGCCACAACACCGGCTGGGGATTCTGCCCGCTGCGTCTTGAGACCTATGAGATGTTCTCGGCCGACGACGCCCGACGCGCCGCCACCTGCTGGGACGTGCGAGACTTCGACGGCACATACAACAAGCGCTATCAGGATTTCGGCTTCTTCCTCCAGAAGTATTCGGCACGTGCCGACGGCAACGCCGGACAGGTGGCGTCTGGTGAGCTCAACTACAACAACAACTGGCGAATCTACCGCTATTCGGAGACTCTGCTCAACGCAGCCGAGCTTATCGTAAACACCGGCGGAAACATGGCCGACGCACGCAGATATATCAACGATGTGCGTCACCGCGCCGGTCTGCAGAGCGAGGTCGAGGCAACGATCGACAACATCATCAATGAGCGCCGTCTCGAGTTCGTGGGCGAAGGCAAACGCTACTGGGACCTCATCCGCACCGACAAGGCAGCATCCGTGCTCGTTCCCGACCAATACGGATACCGCACCAACAGCTGGACCGCCAACAAGAAACACCTGCCCATACCGCAGAGCGAGATCGACCGCGCGCAGGGCACTCTCACCCAAAACCCCTATTAATATCCGGAAATCATGAAACAGCATATAAAATCTCTTTTCCTGGCCATGATGGCCGTGTCGGCTCCAGTGCTGGTCACATCATGCTCGGAAGACGACTACTATAATGTCGACATCAACGGAGTTCCCGAGGCATCGGCATATGTCGACGATGTCAGGATCTCGGTAGACCAGGAGACGAACACCGCCTATTTCGAGTTCACAGGCAAGGGCGTGTATCCTGTCTGGATCATCGACGGCAAGAGTTACTCGTCGAACATGACGTTCAACCGCTATTACCGCAAAGCCGGTGACTACAGCGTGGAAGTAAAGATCGGCAATGGCAACGGCATCAGCCAGGGCACCATCACCAAGACATTCCACATCGACAAGACCCAGATGAACGGATTCGGAGGTTTCGTGTATGACAGCGAGTTCAACCTCTGGACCAAGGCCGAACGCCACATCAACAGCTTCTTCTATGCTCCGGGCTGGGCGCAGATAGCCGATCCCGCGTGTTCATTCGACGGCGATACGTTCACTCTCACTCTCCCCGAGGCTACAAGCGAGCAGTGGCAGGCGCAGATGCATGTCGGCACCGACATCTCGTTGCCGCAGGGAGAGCTCTACGACGGCTCGGTGATCGTGACTGCAAGCCAGGACATGAGCAACATCACAATGAAGATCCATCCTGACGGCGACGATGACGACGGCCATTCATTCTTCTGCAGCCAGAAGATAAGTGTCTCGGCTGGCGAACCGGCTGCGTTCTTCTTCAGCGGTCTCGAAGCCGCCGTCGACATGAACAACCTCGTCTATACGTTCGATTTCGGCGGTAACCCCGCAGGCATCGAGATCGTCATCGAGAACATCGTGCTCAAGAAGCATTCCGACGACGACGGCACAGTGCTGCCCGAGATCCAGACCGATCAGGAACCCGTATGGGTGGCTCTCGACAGCGCCGACAACCTGTTCTCGGCTTTCAGCTACACTCCGTCGTTCTATTACGCTCCGGACTGGGCGCAGATCGCCGACCCGGGATTCACCGACAACGGTGACGGTACATACACCATCACCCTGCCCGAAGCTGCTCCCGACCGCTGGCAGGCACAGGTGGCCCTCAACACCGACATCGTGATTCCCGACCCGACCGTGGAGTATGACTTCATGTGCCGCATGGAATCGAACACCGACATCCCCGCCGTGATGTTCAAGCTCGTGCAGACCGACGAGGGTGACACAAAGCATGACGGCAACTTCTTCTTCGCCGACGAACAGGCTATTTCGGCAGGACCCAACAAGTTCTGGCGTACTAAAGTGACTCCCGCCGAGGGTGCCGCCATGCATGCTGTATCTCTGTTCTTTGACTTCGGAACTTGTCCGGCCGGCACCGAGGTGACCGTGAGCGACATAATCCTGCAGGTGCATCACGACTGATAATGCCTGTGACGCACTCTGTCTCACAGAAGTGAGAACCAGACCGGGCGGACGCGCGGACAGCGTGTCCGGGCGTCCGCCCCAATTTTTCCATCATTACATCGAGTCCTGTTAACCTGACATTGAATTCTGAAATGAAATTTCTCCCGCTTTTTCTCGCCTCTCTGCTCATTCCTCTCTTCATGACATCATGCGGTGACGGTGATGACGACAACGAACCGTCTCCCTCCGGCACGATCAGCGTATCGACCGATTCTTTCGACTTCAATTCCGACGGCGGAACTGCCTCTTTCACTTTTTCAGCTCCCGGCGAATGGGACGCGGCAGCCTCCGACTCATGGATCAAGATAAAAAAATCAAACACGCTCGAACGCGACGGCAAGGTGGAACTGACTGTCGAGCCGAACACAGGCCGCACTGACCGCACCGGATCTGTAACCCTTCAGAGCGGAGCATCCCGCACCAGGGTGACGGTGACCCAGAAAGGGAAGAAACCCGCGCCGGCCGACCCGTCGATCAAGGTTCCCGAAGGCCATGAGCTTGTATGGAACGACGAGTTCGACGGTGTCGAGCTCAACCGTTCCGACTGGACACATGAGGTGCAGGGGCCGGGATGGGTCAACAACGAGCTTCAGACCTATGTCAACACCGCCTACGACGGCAAACTTGTCACCGAAGTAAGCGACGGTACGCTCAAGATCAACTGCTTCAAGGCTGCCGACGGCAAGATTTGCTCCGGGCGCATATACGCACACCTCAATTCGGGCTGGAAATACGGAATTTTCGAGGCAAGCATAAAGCTCCCGAAAGGGAAAGGCACTTGGCCCGCTTTCTGGATGATGCCCGTCAACAACGACTGGAGCGTCACCCCCTGGCCGAAGTGCGGAGAGATCGACATAATGGAGGAGGTCGGATATAATCCGGAATACACTTCATCGTCGATCCACTGCGAGGCCTACAACCACATGATCGGGACCCAGAAAACCGCCGAGCGGCTCACTCCCGGCGCACAGGCAGACTTCCATATCTACCGCCTCGAATGGACCGAAGACTATATCCGCACGTATGTCGACGGCAAGATGCTTCTCAATTTCGCCAACGACAGCAAGGGAAACATCTCGACATGGCCCTTCACCCGCGCATTCTACCCCATCTTCAATCTGGCATGGGGCGGCGACTGGGGCGGTGCCATGGGTGTGGACGAGTCCTGTCTCCCCGCCGTGATGGAAGTGGACTACCTGCGTGTGTTTCAGAAAAAATAAACCTTTCATGCTGTCACTTTACGCTACACCTGATTTTCTGAATCATGAAGAATGTGATTATTAGTTTTATATTGTTTCTTGTCGGAGTCGCCGCGCACTCGCTGCCGGCGGCTGCCGGCGGAGACGGTTTCGTCAGAATCCAGGGCAAGGAGCTTGTCACACCCGACGGCGAGCGCCTTTTCATCAGAGGCACAAACCTCGGCAACTGGCTCAATCCCGAAGGGTATATGTTCGGATTCTCGAAGACGAATTCCCCGCGCATGATCCATGAGATGTTCTGTCAGCTTGTCGGCGAGGATGCCACAGCCGATTTCTGGGAGGATTTCAAGGATAACTATATCACCCGCGCCGACATCGATTTCATCGCATCGACCGGAGCCAACACGATCCGGCTTCCTTTCCACTACAAGCTCTTCACCGACGAAGACTACATGGGCCGCGCGTCGGCACACGACGGTTTCGAGCGCATCGACAGCGTGGTGGAGTGGTGCCGTGCCAACCGCCTCTATCTCATTCTCGACATGCACGACGCACCGGGCGGTCAGACCGGCGACAATATCGACGACAGCTACGGCTATCCCTGGCTCTTCGAGAGCGAAAGGGCGCAACGGAAGTTCCGCGACATATGGGGCAGGCTCGCCGCCCGTTACGCCGACGAGCCGGTGATACTCGGCTATGAGCTGATCAACGAGCCGATAGCACACTATTTCGACAACAAAGAGGATCTCAACGCCCGTCTTGAGGCGGTCCACAAGATGGCCGTGGCCGAGATCAGACGCCACGACAGCAACCACATCATCCTGCTCGGCGGCTCGCAGTGGAACGGAAATTTCGAGCCTTTCTCCGACTGGACTTACGATGACCGGATCATGTATACCTGCCACCGCTACGGCGGCGACCCCACTCCCGAAGCGATCGGAGCGATCATCGCTTTCCGCGACAAGACGGGTCTGCCTATGTATATGGGAGAGATCGGACACAACACCGACGAGTGGCAGGCCGCTTTCGTCAGAACGCTTGAAGACAATAACATCGGTTACACCTTCTGGCCCTACAAGAAACTCGGCGATTCATGCATGAACGGCATAACCCGCCCCGAAGGATGGGACGCGGTGGTGGAGTTCGCCGAGGGTAAAAGAGGCTCATATGCCGAACTGCGCGATCTCACCGTCGACCGCAAGGCCGCGCTCGCCGCAATGCGGGAGTTCATACGCAACTCCCGCCATGAGAACTGCAATCCACAGAAATCATATATCCGCTCGATCGGCCTCAGCTGCGACTGACGCCGACGGCAAGACTCATCACAACCACAACAGCATCAACGATATGAAAACATTATATATCATGGCGGCGACAGCCGTCATGTCGGCGGCAGCCATGTCCGCTCAGACACCGGTCTATCTCGACAGCTCGCGTCCCCTTGAGGAGCGTGTGGAGGATGCCCTTTCGCGCATGACCACACAGGAGAAACTCGATATCATCCACGCCCAGTCGAAGTTCAGTTCGCGCGGCGTGCCGCGTCTCGGTCTTCCCGACCTATGGACAGACGACGGCCCGCACGGCGTCCGCCCCGACGTGCTGTGGGACGAATGGGAGCAGGCCGGGCAGACCAACGACTCCTGCGTGGCTTTCCCGGCACTTACCTGCCTCGCGGCAACATGGAATCCCGAAGTCGCCCGTCTGTATGGCCGCTCTCTCGGCGAGGAGGCCCGCTACAGGGGAAAGGACGTGATGCTCGGACCCGGCGTCAACATATATCGCACGCCGCTCAACGGGCGCAATTTCGAATATATGGGCGAGGATCCATTTCTCGCATCTGAGATGGTGGTGCCCTACGTGCAGGGACTCCAGAGCTGCGGAGTGGCGGCCTGCGTGAAGCATTTCGCGCTCAACAACAACGAGGTCAACCGCCACACCACCAACGTCATCCTTGATGACCGCACACTCTATGAAATATATCTTCCTGCCTTCAAGGCGGCCGTTCAGAAAGGTGGTGCATGGAGCATCATGGGAGCCTACAACCTCTACGGCGACGAGCATCTGTGCCATAACGGGCGTATGCTCAACGACATCCTCAAGAAGGAATGGGGATTCGACGGAGCGGTGATCAGCGACTGGGGCGGAACCCACGACACCCGGCAGGCCATAGCCAACGGACTCGACCTTGAGTTCGGAAGCTGGACCGACGGTCTTGCCAACGGCGCGAGCAACGCCTACGACAATTACCATCTGGCCAATCCTTACCGTGCGCTTATAGCAAGCGGGGAGGTGGGCACCGCCGAACTCGACGACAAGGCCCGCCGCGTGCTGCGCCTGATGATGCGCACTGCCATGGACTACAGCAAGGGCGCAGGCTCGATGTGCAGCGAGGCTCACTATGCCGCCGCGCGCCGCATCGGCGACGAGGGCATAGTGCTGCTCCGCAACGAGAGAAGCGTGCTCCCTGTCGTTCCACGCAAGGGTGGCCGCATCCTTGTTGTCGGCGAGAACGCCGTCAAGATGATGACCGTGGGCGGCGGAAGCTCGTCGCTCAAGGCGCAGCGCGAGGTGTCGCCTCTTGAAGGCATACGCGCTGCCGCCGCAAAATATGGAATGGATGTCGAATGGGTACGCGGGTATGTTGGCGATGTCACCGGCGAATACAACGGTGTCGTGACCGGACAGGACCTTAACGACAGCCGCACCCCCTCCGAACTCATAAGCGAGGCCGTGAGCTGCGCCTCAGGCGCCGACTATGTCATTTTCGTGGGCGGCCTCAACAAGAGTCCCGGCCAGGACTGCGAGGACGCAGACCGCACCGGTCTCGGACTTCCCTACGGACAGGACGACGTGATAGGCGCGCTCGCCCGCGCCACACGCAATCTTGTCGTGGTCAATGTCAGCGGCAATGCCGTGGCGATGCCCTGGGTGCGCGACGTTCAGGCGATCGTTCAGGCCTGGTTCCTCGGCTCGGAGGCCGGCAACTCGATCGCCGACGTCATCTTCGGCGAGGTCAACCCCTCGGGCAAACTCCCGTTCTCGTTCCCTGTCAGACTTGCCGACAACGGAGCGCATGCACTCGGTGCATATCCAGGCGTGAAGCGACAGGACTCCGATATAACAGATCTCGAATATGCCGAAGGTCTTCTCGTCGGCTATCGCTGGCACGACACGAAGAAGGTGAAGCCGCTCTTTGCTTTCGGTCACGGTCTCAGCTACACGGCGTTCAGTTTCGGCAAGGCCACTGCCGACCGCAACGAGATCGGGCAGAACGGCACAGTGACGTTCACCGTGCCGGTCACCAACATCGGCGACAGAGCCGGTGCCGAGGTAGTGCAGCTCTATATCTCGGATCCGAAATGCAGCGTGTCACGTCCGGCCAAAGAGCTCAAAGGGTTCGCCAAGGTCTATCTCGAACCCGGAGAGACACGCGACGTAAAGATAATCATCGACCGCGAGGCACTTTCCTACTTCGATGCCGACAGACATGAGTGGATTGCGGAACCCGGCGATTTCATCGCCTCAGTCGGTCCGGCCTCCGACAATATAAAGTCAACCGTCAAATTCAGATTAAAATGAGAAACATTGTAACGCTCGCAGCCACTGCACTGCTTTCGTCATCGTTGGCCTCGGCGGCGATTCCCTCCACTCCTGCCGATAAGGAGAAAATGGACCGGTTCATAACCGGGCTGATGTCGCGCATGACTCTCGACGAAAAACTCGGACAACTCAATCTGCCCCCGTCAGACGACATAGTGACCGGACAGACCATCGACAGCAATATCGGCGCGGCGGTGGCCCGCGGCCAGGTCGGCGGTACATTCAACATCAAGGGAGCCTCCAAGATTCGCGAGCTCCAGAAAATCGCCGTCGAGAAATCGCGTCTCGGCATACCGCTGCTCATCGGCATGGATGTCATACACGGATATGAAACGGTCTTCCCGATTCCCCTCGGACTCTCGTGCACCTGGGATATGGATGCCATAGAGCGCTCGGCGCGCATCGCCGCCTCCGAGATGTCGGCCGGCGGCATATGCTGGACATTCAGCCCAATGGTCGACATAAGCCGCGACCCGCGCTGGGGGCGCATGTCGGAAGGGTCGGGCGAGGATCCGTATCTCGGATCTGAAGTGGCCCGGGCAATGGTGCGCGGTTACCAGGGGAAAGACCTTGGCGGCAAGGATGACGTCATGGCCTGCGTGAAGCATTTCGCGCTCTACGGAGCATCGGAAGCCGGACGTGACTACAACACGGTCGACATGAGCCGCTATCGGATGTACAACGAATATTTCGCTCCCTATAAAGCTGCCGTAGATGCCGGAGCCGGTTCGGTGATGTCTTCGTTCAATCTTGTCGACGGCATACCGGCCACCGAGAACAAATGGCTTCTCGACGACGTGCTGCGCCGCCAGTGGAATTTCAACGGCTTCGTAGTCACCGATTACGGTTCGATCGGCGAGGTGGCCGTGCACGGTCTCGAGGACCTGCCTGGAGCTTCCGCCCGCTCGCTCAAGGCCGGAACCGACATGGACATGTGCTCGTTCGGGTTCATCGGCACACTGAAGAAAAGTCTTGAAGAGGGCAAGGTGACACAGAATGAGATCGATACCGCCGTGCGTCGCATACTGGAGGCTAAATACAAGCTCGGCCTTTTTGATGACCCCTACAAGTATAATGACGTGACACGGGAGAAGACAGACATCTACACCGAAGCCAACCGCGCCGCCGCGCGTGCCATAGCTGCGAAGTCGTTCGTGCTTTTGAAAAACGAGGGCAATGTGTTACCCCTTGCCAAGAAAGGGCGGGTGGCGCTTGTCGGACCTATGTCAAACAGTGCCGTCAACATGCCGGGAACATGGAGCGTGGCCGCCGACAAGAAGAAATACAAGTCGCTTCTGCAGGGTTTCCGCGACGCTCTCGCCGGCAAGGCGGAGGTGGTATGGGCCAAAGGACCTGTATGAGGATCCGGCGCTTGAGGCGGCATGCACCGTCTTCGGCAACGACATGCGTGATCCGCGTTCCGAAAAGGAGCTTCTTGACGAGGCTCTCGCAGTAGCCGCCGGTGCAGACGTGGTCGTCGCCGCGCTCGGCGAGGCCACCGAATCGAGCGGCGAGTCATCTTCGAAAACCGATCTGACTCTGCCCGATACTCAGCGGCGCCTGCTCGAGGCTCTGCTTGCCACTGGCAAACCCGTGGTGATGCTTAATTTCTCGGGTCGCCCCACTGTGCTTACGTGGGAGTCAGCCAATGTTCCTGCCATTCTGAATGTGTGGTTCGGAGGTTCGGAAGCCGCCGACGCAATTGCCGACGTGGTCTTCGGCGATGTCAACCCGTCGGGCAAGCTGACGGTGTCGATGCCCGTCAATGTCGGACAGATACCAATCTACTACAACCACATGAACACAGGACGCCCGAAAAATCCGGCGGATCCATCATTCCAGAAATACCGTTCGAACTATATCGACGCTCCCAACGAGCCTCTCTATCCGTTCGGCTACGGATTGAGCTATACTGACTACAATTACAGCAACTTCCATCTTGACAGCGACACACTGGATCCTGACGGCGCGCTGACCGCTACGGTGACTGTCACCAACACCGGCTCGCGCGAGGGTGACGAGACCGTGCAGTTCTACATCCGCGATGTGCGCGGTTCGGTGGCACGCCCTGTCAAGGAACTCAAGCATTTCGAGACCGTATCGCTGAAACCGGGCGAAAGCAAGGCCGTGCAGTTCCGCATCACGCCCGACAATCTCCGGTTCTACGACTACAATCTTGACTATGTGGCCGAGCCGGGAGAATTCGAGGTGATGGCCGGCCCTGACAGCCGACGCCTGCTCACGCAGAAATTCACGCTGAAATAAGACCCCATCCCACAAAAAATGTTAAAGCAACCCCTGCTTTAACATTTTTTGTGGGATGGGGCCTAAAATCCGAGAAGTCTCCTGCGGCCACGGGGTCGATCAGGAGACTTCTTATTATTTTCAGGCAATTCACTTATTTGCCGGCGATGCGGCGACGTATGCGCGACAGATACTCGGGCGCGATCTTCAGATATTGCGCCACGTATTTGACCGGAATGTCGCGCAGCAGACTGTTGCGCTGGTTGATGAAATTGATATAGCGTGTCTCGGCATCGTTCTTGCCGAAGAAAAGATAACGTCGCTCAAAGGTGATGACCTGTCCGAGCAGAAGATTGCGCATCCAGAGCACAAGCGACGGAAACCGCTCCGAAAGACGGTCCATCTCCTCGTAAGAGAGAGTCCACACTTCAGATTCAGTCACAGTCGTCAGCGAGAATATGGATGGCGCGCCTTCATAATATGACTGCAGGGAGGTGAATACATCGCCTCCGGTGCCGAAACAGATAGTGTCTTCTATGCCGTCGCTGTCATGCACCACCCGCGTTATGCCCGACCGGTTGAAGTAGAAATAACGGCACACCTCGCCCTGACGCATGAGAATGCTGCGCTTCGGCACCCGCAGCAGTTCCACCGACCCGCGCATGGCCTCCAGGCATTTCTCATCAAGAGGCGCGTGCATGGCAAGAATTTCTGACAATTCAACTTTTATAGACATTTGTGCACTTACTTATATCTTTAAATGTAATTTTCATCGTTTTGTTGTGCCTGTAATGGCAAAATAATGAACTATGTCATTTTTTTTGATTTTTTATTCCTGCAACTTTGCAAATGAAACCATAAACCATTTAATCCTTTTCATATGCCACATGTTTTCAGATTTTCGCGAGGAATGGTGGCGATGGCGGCCGCACTGCTTATATCGCAGGGAGCCGCTGCCGAATACCTCATTGTCAGTTTCCGCGACGGGACAACAACGAGTTTCGACCTCGAAGACAGACCCGTGGTGAGCCTTCAGACACCCATGATGACGATCAAAGCCGGCACTGTCGAGGCCGAATACGACTGCGATTCGGTCGAGAAATTCGTGATCGGAGATCCAGGCTCGACAGCTCCGGCCCTTGCCGAAGGCGAAACCCGCCTGACCTATCGCGACAGAAACAGCGCATCTGTGTCGGGTCTTGAACCGGGCACACGTGTGACCCTCTACTCCACCGACGGCAAGACTGCCGCCTCCGCCGTGGCAGACGCCTCCGGATCAGTGACGCTTGATCTTTCCGCACTCTCTGCCGGCACTTATATTATCTCAGTTTCAAACGGACAATCATTCAAACTCATAAGATGATGAAAAACTTTACCTCATACCGCTCACTCTCTTCAGTCCTGGCTCTCGCTTCGGTGGCTCTGACTCTCTGCGCACAGTCATTTACCGTACACTTCAAGAACGGCAATACGCAGACCTTCAATCATGCCGACGTCGACTGCATTTCGTTCAGCCCCGATTCTTACGAACCGGGCGGCAACGAGACTTTCACATTCTCCGAACCGGCCAACACATATATCGTATCCCGTGCCGGCGACTATGAATTCTTCACGAACCTCCCGAGCGGAAAGGCTATCGAGGGCGTGGCCGACGTTGACTGGATCTGGGCGCAGAAAGCCGATCCTGCCGACACCGAGCAGCACCTGCTGTCGGATGTGAACTATTCCGACGGGAAGGTGAGCTTCACCGCCACAGGCAATTACGGCAACGCCGCTCTGGCTGCATTCGACAGCGAGGGGAAGGTAATATGGGTGTGGCTTCTCTGGATGACGCCGAAGCCGGAAGAGAAGAGTCTCGAAGGGGGCGCCACGATACTCGACCGTTTCATGGGAGCTACCGGAGCCACCAAGGAAGATGGCAAGAAAGCATGGGGAGCCGTGGTCTACCAGTGGGGCCGTCCGGTGCCTATCTTCGCAGGATTCGAGGATGAATGGGACTCCGAAGGTGAAACTTTCAACGAAGCCCGCAAATGGACTGTCATGAACCCCGCCTATGGTCTCGAATGGACAGTCGAGAAAAAATGCGCCACTCTCGAAGAATCGATCGCCGCTCCGACAACATTCTTTACCGGCAATCCCGTCGGCACATGGCAGTCGGACACGGACTACACACTGTGGGGCTCCGAAAAGACGGATCTTGATCCGAGTCCCGCAGGCTACAGGATTCCCGACGGCGACAAATGGGGAGACAATTATGTAGACATTATCAAGGTCGAGGCTGACCAGTCAGGTGCATACTATACGTTTGAAGGTAGCACATCATGGTTCCCCGCCGGCAACCAGAACAGACTGTACGACACAGGCGAGAATGTGGTCGGCTTCCCCGGATACATGTGCTGGAACGCATCTGTCGTGATCGACGACTATCTCGGCGTGCTCGACAACCCCAACATGCAGCAGTACACCCTTGAGGAACTTATTGACATGGGTCTTATCGACCGCTTCGTGTCAAGACTGTCAATCAGCTGTGTAAACGACCCCGACATATATACATTCAAGGAGACCAAAGCTAAGGCGAATCCCTCATTCGCCCTGCCCGTAAGATGCGTAAAAATCAAATGACAGACCGGCCAGGATTCTGACTGCACATAACCTTTTTCCCGAAGGGGGATTCCGCGCTGTGGCGCGCGGAATCCCCCTTCAGTAGTTAAAAGACCATAATATACCGGTTAAAGAATGTTAATCGTTTTAACGATATTGGAATTATTTATAACTTTGTAATCATTAAAGCAAAACTGATGAAGACAAATCCTACAATATCGGATGCGGAGATCACTCTGATGATGCACAGGGCTGGCATGAGGCCGTCGGTGCAGCGGATAGCAATCCTGTCGCACATCGGCAATGCGAGAACACACCCCTCGGCTGAGGAGATCTACAATGTGCTGAAACCATCGATGCCTTCTCTGTCGAGGACTACAGTCTACAACACCCTCCACTCGCTGACCGAGAACCGCCTGGCGCGTGTGGTCGAGATCGAGACAGGACTGGCAAGATACGACCTGTCGGCCTTCGAACCTCACGCACACTTCCGGTGCGTATGCTGCGGGAAGATCATGGATGTGGAGATGAACCTCGGAGAAATCCGATTGCCCGAAGGCTGCACGCTTGAATCTGCCGACGTGTTCTACAAAGGATACTGTAAGGAGTGCGGCGGAAGAACCCGAAACGCCGACTGTTAAATCGCAGAGAATAAAACAAATAAATCAAACATAAACTTACGAGTAATAACTTAAACAAAGAGGTTAAAATGAAAGACATCAAAGGAACAAAGACCGAGCGCAATCTTATGGACGCCTTCGCAGGCGAGTCTCAGGCACGCAATAAATATACATATTATGCCTCGAAAGCCCGCAAGGAGGGTTACGAGCAGATCGCTGCAATCTTCGAGGAGACAGCAACCAACGAGAAGGAACACGCCAAACTCTGGTTCAAGCTTCTCCACGAAGGCAAGGTGCCCGACACGATGACCAATCTACGCGATGCCGCCGAAGGTGAGAACTTCGAGTGGACCGACATGTACGACCGTATGGCCGCAGAGGCAGAAGAGGAGGGCTTCCCCGAGATCGCCCGCAAATTCCGCGCAGTGGCCGCAATCGAGCGTCACCACGAGGAGCGTTACCGTCGTCTTCTCGCCAACATTGAGGAGGGTATCGTCTTCTCGCGCGAAGGCGACACGATCTGGGTATGCCGCAACTGCGGACACATCGTGATCGGCAAGAAAGCTCCCGGCGTATGCCCCGTATGCGAGCATCCGCAGAGCTTCTTTGAGATCGAGGCCAAGAACTATTGATCCAATACCGAGATAATGCTCAATCCGCCCCAGGAGACCTGTGTCTCCTGGGGCGGACTATGTATTGCTGTAGAAAAATCTTCAGATAAGTAAGTGTTCAAATTTAATTTATACAATATGCGAGCTTGTTTTTTAGGCGATTCTGGTGCGGAGCGAAGGAGCATAGCGGGCTATGCGACTGAGCGACAAGCCGGAATCGGCAAAAAACAAGCTCGCATATTGTATAAAAGATTTCTTTTCACTTACTATCGTTTAAATTTGAACACTTACTTAATCACCTTTTTGCCGTTGACGATGTAGACGCCACGCGGGAGGTCCTTGAGATCAGTCGCATTGCCGCGCACCATGATTCCGTCTGCCGAGAACACATCGAACGGACATTCCCTAAGACCTCTGACTCCATCGACTCCCGACATGTCGGTCAGCGCCTCGTTCGACATGCCTGACTCTCCGTTCGAATATTTCACAGTCACCGTGTAAGTATGCTTCTCATTCACATCGGCAGTGAAATCGGAGATCGAATTGGCTGCCCCGGGAACTTCCGCGATCTTTTTACCGTCGCGGAATATGGAATAGCCTGTCACTTCAAGCATGCCTCGTTCGAATTCGATGTCGTCAAGCATCATGTAGAATCCTCCCAGTGTCCTGTAGCGTATCGCGAAGAACCGCGCTCCTTCCGGGATCTGCAGGGAGTATTCCGTCCATGACTGCGGAGCCGAGAATGTTCCCAGGCTTACAAAAGCCCCGGTCTCATTCGGGAATCCTCTGGTATAGAGCACTTCAAAAGACTCAGGCCCGTATTTGTCTCCTTTAACAGCCTTGGCCCAGAACGTCAGTAGATGCGACGCGGTGCATGAAAGTTCCGGCGATATGAGCCAGTCGTCGTTGCCCACCCCCCTCTTCACGGTCTCGGGCTGCGAGGCAAACGCCAGCAACGAGGTGGTGCCGGTATGCGCCTCATAATATTGCGCCTCGTCTTCGGAAACTCCGGCGGCTATCGAATTGAACACCGCCCACGCCATCGGCACATTATGGTATCCGACATCGACTATCTGGTTTGTAAAGGCCCAACCCAGGTCCTGGTCAACGGTTGTCCAGAACCCGAAATTTGTATCCTTGTGAGTGTAATCCTCGAAAGACTCGCTCACCACGCCCAGATCACACGCAGGCTCACTCCAGTTCAGAACCACCGCGCCGTTTCCGAAAGAAGCCGTCAGATCTGTCACGACCGGATAGTCAGGAATCAGAATATCGGTGACCGCGCTCCCCGTTGTGTTGTCGGCAGGGAAGAGATCATCCGCGCATTCGATCTCAGCGTGGAAGCTGACACTTGCATCCGAGAGCACTGACGGTGTGTAAGAGAATGATACGGTTTCCTGTGAAAGCGGACCGATATACGGTATCTCACGCGAATCGGCAGCCACACCGTCTACATACATGCTGACCTTGTAGCCAACACCCTTGGAAGCCGAGTTCTGCACGACTACACTGATCTGACCTGTCTGGCCGGCATAAAGCGTGGACGGAGCGGAAAGCGCGGCTGCGGTCAGGTTTGCCACATCCGTGTCGACAACGCAGATCTGGTCTAAATAAAGATAAAGCGGATTGTAATAGTCATATGTCTCCTGACTCTCCACATATAACTTGACAATGGCGAATTTGCCTTCCTTGTGGGGAGTGAGGTCGAATGAAGCCAGGCGCCATCCTTCGTCTCCTGTCTCCGACATGAAGTCTGTCTCGCCGAGAAATATGTCTTCGCCCCCTTCGGGAGATATGTATGTGCTTATCTTCAAATGTTTGCCCGGTATCGCCCAATATGCGAACTGCAATGATGGAGACTGGGCGGACGAGATATTGAGTTTCGCTGAATTGAACCATGTTGTCTTCTCCCAGCTTGAATCTTTCCACCTGATACACCCGCCGTCGCCGTCATATGCCTTGTCGGCAGAGGGATAGAAAGGATTGCCGCCACCTATCCACCAGAACGAATCAGGATCTACGCCATCCCTGAAGCTCTCGCGGAAAGGCAGGTCGTATGGCTTGCCGGTCAGTATGGCGTTCGAAGACGCCATAGCACCCTCGCCGGCAGGCGATACACCAGTGACATAGAAGGAGAGAAGTCCCTGCTCGCCGGTCACGTAGCTTTCCGGAAGTCGGAATGAAAGTCCTTCGATTCCTTCCGCCAGCAATGCCTGGTCGGGTGAATATACATTGTAGGTCAGAGAAGACGGGATGACTGGATGCGGCGGATATGAGACTCCTTCCGCAGAGGGTTCGGCCCATGAGAGCATGTAGTGGTCTCCGTTATCCTGCAGGGTGACAGACTCCGATGCCATCGGCCTGTCCTGACCTACATAAACGGAAGATTCAGCCGGGAGACCCTTGCCGCCATTGCCCGAGACCCTGACAACGTAACGGTTGATTCCCGTGTCGATGACATCTGTGTCGGTATATGTATGCTCTTTGCCCGGTTCAAGACCTGAAAGCACGGCAACCGGAGTCTCCGTGTCATTGCGACAGATCTCGACGTCGACCGGAGAAGTCAGGGCATTGCCCAACACATCAGCCGAAGGAGTCGTGAATACAATATCGGCCGACAGAAGACCTGTCGGATCAGGCACGACAGTCAGATCCGTCACCATGCCGGGAGCCGTCGGAGAGATGCCGTCGGTCACGGATATATTGTCGATCAGAACATACATCGCTGTGCGGGGACTCGTGCAGTGGTATCCGATTCTATAGTCACCATCTTCCGGCACACTGAAAATAAGCCGACAGGTCTGCATGTCGCCCGACCTGATCTCGGTAATCGGCATTATGTCTGTATAAGCGGAGGGATCAGTTCCCTTACCGATCGCAACGGCAAGCTTCTCAGCAGTGTTTCCATTCCACCCGCGGCAGTCGAACGAGAGCACATAAAGCCGGTCTTTCTCCATGGCGATCTCGGGAGTGAGAAGCCAGTCATCGGCATCCTTGCTCCAGTTCACATAATACTGTGCAAGCTGCATCTGCGAGTTCCAGTACCATGTCTTGGAATCACCGTTGGAATCTACGGTCATGAATGATTCAAAGCCGGCTTCTGAGTCAAAACTTTCGTTGTATGGAACCGCAAACGCACCGATTGCCGTAATTCTCGAGGATTCGGCGGGTTCACCGGCCAAATCTCCGGCGTAAGGGATCACGACATAATGATAGCTTCCGGCCATTCCCTGTCCGAGCGTCTCGGAGAAAGAAGTCTCTTTCTGTCGTGATGACACTACTTTTCCTTCAGGCATGCGGATCACGTCATAACTAAGTGCGGAAAGACCGATGTAGCCACCATGGATTCCGGTCTCAGAGCCTTTCCAGGACAGAGACACGAGGTTGTCGCTATCGACCGACACGGCAACGTCAGTCACTTTCGACGGAGTGTCGGCGCCGCACCATATGCGGCGCTCCACAGGAATGCCTCGGCCCTTGTCGCCGGATGCCGTCACAGTTATCGCGCTGTATCCTTCAGGAGCTGCAAATACGGTCTCAACCTGTGCCCCGGGAGACGCTTTTCCTGTTTTTATCTCTTTTCCCGCCAGAGTCACTTGATATTCCAGAGTGGCGTCGGCAAGAGATATTCCGTCAGCGTCGGCCGTCGGCATAGTGAACCTCATGGTCACGTCTGTGCCGCCGGGCCGGATATCGGCTTTGAGTCCGGTCACTGCTCCCGGAGCACCGGCGACGGCCGACGGCGGAACAAAGAGGCATGTGATCTGCTCGTTGTCGGGGAAATACGCGAGCCTCGTGGCAGCTCCGGTGTCAGTGTTGACTCTGGCAAGATAGGCCACGCTTCCGGTCTGGCGCACCGCCCAGTAAAGCACATCGTTGCTTCTGTCAAAAGCGGCACTCTGTATAAGATAGGGCTGAATGCCGGTCGGGCCGACAAATGTGAGAGCCCCCGTCTCCTTGTCGATGATGTAGAGTCCGCCGTCAGACTCCTTTATGCCGTAAATCACACCTTTGCTGTCGATGGCAATCGCCGAGAAGATCTCCATCGGACTTATCGTGGTGTGCGTGCATGATTCGTAATCGACAGAGGCGAATTCATATTCCTGTGTGTCGGGATTCCAGAAACATCCGTAGGTCAGACCTGTTATCGGGTCATAGTCGCAGTCGCTCGCCACAAGCTTCTGAAACTTGACCGTAGACATTTCCTGATATGTCTGCGTCCAGGTCGAGACATCGTAGACCGCATAAAGATAAGTGGTATAGCCCTTTGATATGAAACGGAATTTCCCGTCGTAGAACGCCCCGGAACCGTTGGCGAAGATCCACTCGTCTTGCACGACCTGTGAGACTCCCAGTCCGGACGAAGAATAATTGTATGCGCTGAATCCGGGAAGTTCGCCGTCATCTCCCCACGAACGGGCATATACTACATTGCCCCACAGCGTTATACCCTCGGGAGATGTATATAGCGGACGCGCAGTCGGCGCCGGCCTAACAGAAGACGGAGCAGAAAACGCCTCTCTGTAATCATGAGGGACTGGGGCGAGACCGTCAAGATCGCCCGAACCAAAAAGATGTCGCTGCTCTCCCCTCTCGAACGGCATTTGCGCAGATGCCGTGAAGACTGCAGCAAGACACAGAACCGAAAATGCAAGTAAAGTGGAATCTCTCATATGGATCTGTCTGGAAAAGGTCTTATGTGAATATAAAGCCGAGTCCGGGGGAAGACCTTTGTTATAATCCTCGGAATCAGCCCTGCCAGACATGCGGAGGCTATTCGCAATCTTTCGGCACACTGCTAAGTTATAGAATGAAAGGATCGGGTCAAATCAAAAAATGACGAATTTGACATTTGGGGGACTGAACTCGTCGCAATGAACGACAGAGCCGCTTTTATGTCCTGGCATACCATACCATGATTCATATATGTCCGAGCCAGTTTAGAAATCCGGGTCGGCGGGCCGCGCTGACAGTCTCCATTCTTTTCTCCGATCCGGCACGCAGTTCCACTTGAAGACGCCCTCTAAGGTGCTTGCTTACTTTTGAGATCGCACTGATCGATGTCACTACCTGACGAGATATCCTGAAAAAACGGTCGGAATCAAGAACCTGCGCCGTCATATCAAGAGAGTCTTGGTCGGTGAGCAGAATCTTGCCGTTATTCAGTCTGATCGACACATATTTATCTTCAGACTCGAACCATGCAATATCGTCGGTGTGCACAAACGAATAACCGTTGCCGTCGCTGACAAGCATACGCGAGCGGGTGCGTAGTGATGTGTAGTCTTCCGATACTTGTCTCCAGTCGCGTGCCGCAATATTTCTTTTCTCATACTTCAATATGGCTCTCTCTACATCTTCTTCCGTTATGGGTTTTAATATGTAGTCCACACTGTTGACTCTGAATGCCTTTAGTGCATACTCATCGTATGCAGTCGTAAATATGACCGGCATCTCCGGATCCGCACGGCTGAATATGTCGAAGCAATTCCCGTCATCAAGCTCGATATCCATAAATACCAGATCAGGCACGCAAGATTTCGAAAGCATTGAAACACTGTCGCAGACTGTCTCGGAATAAAATATCAATTCGTATTCGGGCCTGACAGCCTTTATGATATTCTGCAGATTGATTCGCGAATACTCCTCGTTCTCGATAATGGCATATCTGATTCTCATAATCTTAAAGATAAGGCACATGGGCCGTAAAATACTGATCTGTCTTTTCTACTGTGAATCGCCGGTCATGCGATGCATAAAGCTGTGTGAGGTATCTGAGTCCAAATTGGTTTCCCGATACATTTTCACGAGGATACACCGGATTTGTCACGGTTATGCCGTCTGAACCCACATGAATATCGACAATCATCGGTGTGGCCGAAGTTATGGCATTGTGTTTTGTGACATTTTCCAGCAACAGCTGCATGGTAAAGGGTATTATACGCCGTCCGGCAGTCGGCTCGCCTTGAAGCGAGACAGAAAACTTATTGTTGTAGCGCATCTCCAGTATCGACACATAAGAGGCAAGAAAATCAAATTCTTCAGCAACACTGACCGTCTCTCGGTTATGTTGTGACATTATGTAGCGGTACATACGTGAAAGCTCATGTATAAACCTCTTCGAACGCTGTGCGTCTATCGATATCAGAGAATTCAGTATGTTGAGCGAATTGAACAGAAAATGGGGGTTGATTTGTGCCTTAAGGGCGTCATATCTGTATTGCATGGCCTGCCGTCGTGACTCTTCCATTTCCTCGCGCATCCGTGATAGCCGTCTGAAATAAAACAAAACCTCTATGCCGAAGAAAATAATAATATCAGCAAGCACAGTTCCGGCCCAGTCTTCCACATCTTTACCGCTCACAATAATATACAGCCAGTTTATCAGTACCACTCCCGCTACAGACAGGATCATGTCAATGCAGATCTTCACTCTAAGATCTCTGATTCTTACAAGATGGAAGATTATAAATAGATTCAGCATACACTCCAGAATGACCGGAGGCAGATTATTGGCTATGCCGAGCATGACAGACCTGAAATCGGAATATGGGAATACCGCCCCACAGCGCATGACATTGTAGAAAGCCTGAAACCATGCGTAGTAGCATATAATGGCCAATATCCACATCAGAACCGATTTCATTTTCTTTCCTGTCATATATTACTGTTTTTACATAAGATGGCAGTCACTCTGGCCATTGATTGCAAATATATAAATTTTTACGGACTTTTGCCAACAGAATTCCGCAAAAGCGACAGATTTTGCAACTTTGCATGACCTTTGCAGAGATACGGCCCTGACGGCAACATTTATTATTAAACAAGCTCTTATTATTAAGCAAGCTCTTGGAATTTAAGCGTCAGCTGGTGTTGAATTGTCTTTCCACAATACTACTCAACCGAGTGCTTACGGCTGTTACTTTTATCTAAAGAAATTTAACGGATATCATGAGTGTGCGCAAAGACGCGTTTAGGGGGTGATACTCATTCTACACGTTTTATCACAACCCTTTTTACAATGAGAAAACTGCTGTTTGCGCTTCTCGCGCTGATATTCTGCCTGTCGACCGCTCATGCCTCGATCTTTGACAAATACACAATTGACCGTGAGGATCTTCCCGAGGAAGCCCGCACCATGCTCGACGAGCATTTCCCAAAAGCAAAGGTGAGCATGATCAAGGTCGACAAACATCTGCTGAAAAAGACCGATTATGATGTCAAGCTCACCAACGGCACTAAGATAGAATTCAGCAACAAGGGAAGCTGGACGTTGGTCAACTGCGGCAAACGCGAAGTTCCGGAGGCTCTTGTGCCCGGAACCGTAAAGAAATATGTAACTAAAAATTTCGCATCGCTATCCGTCACTGGCATAACCAAACGCAATGCCGGCTACGATATAATCCTGTCGGACGGGTCTGAACACCGCTTCAATCTGCTCGGCCAGTACAAGGGCATCCGCAATGGCGACGACTGACTCTCGAGTCTGCCATTCACCTCTACAGGGACATCGCTTTGCGATGTAGGCGTGTACCGTTCTACATCGCAAAGCGATGTCCCTACAGATTTAGACCGTCATTTACCGAATATCTGGAACGGTGTTGCGTCTGTACTGCGTCTATGAAAAACGCTGAAAGATGTTGTAATCAACTGTCTTTCAGCGTCTTAAACTTGTAAAAGCGGAGAGGACGAGAAGCAAATTATCGGGCAAGTGAACAATCACAACGGCTCATGTGTTTGAAAGGAAGCGTTTTAGCGATTACCGATGAAATGTAAACAATCGTTAACGCTTTTTTGACGTCACCAAAATTGGGTGTACTTTTGGGTGCAACTAATTTTATA
>VSPN01000022.1 GCA_009775355.1 Muribaculaceae bacterium | reverse complement strand
CCGCGACGCTTACGAGGTGATGCTTGAGGATGTGCCTCAGGCAGGCCGTTTCAACAGATATGTGGCGGCTGCTGTGCTCGCGCGTGTCGATCTCTTCTGCTCCGATTTCGAGGAGGCTGAGAAGTATGCCGGCTATGTGATCTCTTCGGGCAAGTATGAGCTTTATCCCAACTTCCTCGACATGTCGAAGCCTGAGTTCAACAACACCTATGAGTCTGTCATGGCGGTGCAGTTCTCTTCGGCCAATTCCGGGTCGCAGTATAACTACTGCAACTGTCTCAACCTTACCTATAACTTCAAGGATGACTCGCGCACTTCCACCTATTACGGCAACGGCGATGACTTCTATCTCGGATCGCAGGATCTGATCAACGCCTTCGCCACCGACGATGCGGGTCTCCCCTGGCTCGACGGTTCGGTCCATCAGGTGGGCAACACTGTCTCGGAGGCCGACACCGATTATCAGGGAAATGTCGACCCCCGTCTCGACTTCACTTTCGGACGCATCGGAATGCCCTGGCGCGGTCTTGAATACACGGTCAACTGGACACGCAACATCGCGCTCTATGGCCAGTATTCCTGCAAGAAGGCTTACACTTCGCCCGACAGCCCGTTCTGCGAGACCGGCATCGTTCCCTGGGGTGCGTCGTCGCTCAACTATATCATCATCCGCTATGCCGACGTGCTCCTCATGAAGGCCGAGGCTCTTATCGAGCAGAACAAGGATCTCGACCAGGCCCGCTCGCTCATCAATCAGGTGCGTGCAAAGGCTGCCCGTTCGGTCGATCCGGCCTACACTCCGGTTGACTGCAACCCGATGAAGGCAAACTATGCCGTCGGTCAGTATCCCGCTTCAGGATGGACGCAGGAGTATGCCCGCAAGGCTGTCAGACATGAGCGCCGCGTGGAGCTCGCCATGGAGGGCCTCCGCTGGTTCGACCTGCTCCGCTGGGGCAATGCCGTCGAGACCGTGACGAACTATTATCAGTATGAGTCGCAGTTCCAGCCCTATTATTCGGGTGCCTCTCTGAGCGAGGCCGACCTTTATTTCCCCGTGCCGCTCAACCAGCTCGACAACGCGGGTGATCTTTACAAATAACCGTTAACTTATCTCACTACCCAAGAAATGAAAACCAGTTTCAGATATATGATCGGGGCTGCCGTGACGTTTGTCGCCTCTCTCGCTTCCTGCTCCGATTTCGAGCCTACGGGCTATGAGCCTCTTCCCGATCTCCCTGTCGTATCGGGTATGGACGCCGAGGTTGTAGGCCGCGATGTGCATGTCTCGTGGACTCTGCCGGCAGCCGACGGAATAACCGATGTCATTTTCATCCGTGACGCGCAGACTTCCTCGCCGGTAAGTCTCGGGCCTTCGGCCACGTCTTATGTCATCAAGGGCCAGCCGATGGGCGTCGAGGGAATCTACACGGTCAAGGTCTGCTATGATGACCGTTATGTGTCGCAGGGCGTGTCGGCCACAGCTGTAATCCCCGTCGAGGAGCTGCCGGGCGTCTCGGCTCTCTCCTCTTCGACTTCGGGTCGCAAGGTGACTCTTTCATGGACAAATCCCGCTGGTGAGGGTGTGACCGGTGTCCGTATCGTGACGAACGGTGACGAGGCGGCGGCAATTAACCTCCCCGCCGGTACGACGGAATACACTCTCAAGGCCCAGCCGATGGAGACGGATCTCTCTTATGACGTGCAGGCCATGTATGACAGTTATTATCCCTCTGTCTCTTCTGTCGTGAAGGTCAGAATCCCCTATATCACTCCGAAGATGGGCTATCTGATGACCGCTCCCTCTGTGGCCGAGCTTCCCGACGACGACGAGCGCGCTGCGGCGGCATGGTTCGTGCAGCAGGAGAACGCCGAGCTGATCTGGCCCGATGCTCTCGTATCGCTCGATCCCGACGTTTATTCGGTGCTCTGGATCGAGATTGACCGTGTGGGCCTTCCCCTCGGTTGGGAGAATCTGCCCGCGCAGATCTGCTCTGACGAGGCTATCGCTGCTCTCCGCGAGTATTCGGCCAACGGCGGCAGTCTCTATCTCTCCAACATGGCCACCCAGCTCACCGTGCCTCTCGGTTTCGTGCCCGACAACATGGCGCCGACCGTATTCGGCAGCGGCGAAGGGGGCAGCGGCGACGACGTGTGGGTGATCAACCCCTTCCTCGGTGTGGATTTCAAGGATGGCTCCGACCAAGGTTATTACGACCGCTCGGCTCACGCGATTTTCAACGGCATTCTGCTTGAGGATCCCAACGGCTACGGCTATCTCAACCTCCCCCTTATCGGCCCGGGTCATCGCGAGGACCACAACTGTCTCTGGGATTGCAATATCTATGGCCGCGGACAGTATCCTGACGTGATCGCCAACTTCGAGGCTGTGACCGGTTCGCTCGTGCTCGCCACATGGGGTCACGTGCGCGACCACTGCGTGGCAGGTCTTGTGGAGTTCTTCGCCACTCCGGTTCACGGACGCTGCGTCGCCAACGGTTTCGCGGCCTACGAATGGAACCAGAATTCAGGCGCCAACCCCTATCAGGCCAATGTCGAGAAGCTGACTGCCAACATTCTCGACTACCTTAAATAACAGTCTGTTATTTATATTTAAAATTTGTAATTCATACTTTATCATTCATAATTTATAATTACATTTCGGGTTAATTGGATTGAGGTTCCGCAGGGCCGCGATTCCCTTCGCGCCCTGCGGATTCTGTAAACAGAATATCATGAACGGTAGATTCTTTTATACAGCGGCCCTGTTGTCGGCCGTAGCGGTGTCCGGCTCTCAGGCCGCCCGCATTCTCCATGTCCCGATGGATCTCCAGAGTCGCGAATCAATTCGTGAGACCGTCGGCGGATCATCACTTTTCCTTTATTCGAAAACCATGCCCGAGAACGTGGACGGTGCAGCCGGTCAGGCTCTCCGTCTCGACGGTTTCTCTGCTTACGCCCAGGGCAACGTCGCTCCCGGAGACAAGGCAGCATCTTCGCTTACGTTCTCGATGTGGGTCGCGCCCGAGACTTATCCTGTGGTCGCGCTCGACACCCCGACGGAACAGAAGATCCGGCTTGCCGGAACTCTCGACGACCAGGCTCGCGACGGGTGGCAGTTCTCGCTCGGATATACCGGCAAGTATGCCTTCGAGTGCTATTCTGCTGGCTGGAAGGTCTCGGTCGAGGCTTCCGATATCCTCCCCTGTTACGAATGGAGTCATCTTGTGGCTGTCATCGACGGCGCATCGAAGTCGGTGACTCTCTACCGCAACGGCGTGAAGGCGGGCGAGGCCCGCACCATGGGATCGTGCGACAATTCCGCCACAAAGCTGACCATAGGCCGTGACGCCGACGGTGCGTTTTCGGGTCCTTTCATGATCAATACGTTCAACGGTCTGATCGACGATATCGAGATCCACGACCGGGCCATGTCAGCTTCGGAAGTGGCAGCTTTCTCTCCAGAGCACGCGGCTGACCTGTCGGTGCCCGCTTCGCGTTACGAAGGCCAGAGACTCCGCCCCCGCTTCCACGGAATGCCCGCCACGGCATGGACCAACGAGTGCCACGGCATGACCTATTCGGATGGCCGCTGGCATCTCTTCTTCCAGAAGAACGCCAACGGGCCCTACATGACCCGGCTCCACTGGGGGCATGTCTCTTCGCCCGATCTTATCAACTGGCGCGAGGAGAGGATCGCAATAGCTCCCGGCGACCCCTATGACATCAAGGGTTGCTGGAGCGGTGCGATCGTGACCGATGACGTGCTGACAGGCGGAAAACCGGCCGCAATCTATACAGCGGTCGATTATGCGAAGGCCACCATCTGCATGGCCACCCCTGAGGGTGATGATCTGATTAAGTGGAACAAGTCGGCTTCCAACCCTCTCATCAATGGCCGTCCTTCCGGTCTGAGCGATGATTTCCGCGATCCTTATTTCTTCCGCCACGGCGACAATGCTTATATCATTGTCGGCACGTCGAAAGGTGGTCTCGGTGCTGTCACGCTTCATAAAATGGATCCTGTCACACACTCTTTCTCAAACGACGGCCGCATTTTCTTCTCGGCGTCCGACGCGGCATCGCAGGGCACTTTCTGGGAGATGCCCAACATCACTCCCATGCCCGGTGGCAAATGGCTGTTCACAGTGACTCCTCTCGGCACCTCGCAGGGCGTGCGCTGCCTCTATTGGGTCGGTTCGATCAATGCCGACGGCACTTTCGCTCCGGAATTTGGCCCGCGCACTGTCGATATGAATTCGCGCGACGGTTACGGCCTGCTCTCCCCCACTGTGTATACGCACGATGGCCGGACCATAGCTCTCGGCATTGTGCCCGACAAGCTCTCTGGCGAGAACAATTATTCGCTCGGCTGGGCGCACTGCTATTCGCTGCCGCGCGAGTGGAGTCTGGCTGCCGACGGCTCTCTGGTTCAGAAACCTTATCCAAGTCTGACGGCCATGCGTTCCGACAAGCGTTTCTCTCTTTCCGACACTGATCTCGACGGCTCACGCTCTCTTGATCCTGTAGGCGGATGCCGCGCCGAGATCCTGGCCCGGTTCACTGTGGGCGATGCCCGCTTCGGTTTCGACATATTCGGTGACGGTTCTTCTGCCGGTAAGGTCTATTACAACCCTTCGACAGGCGAGATAGTGGCAGACTTCTCGGCCTTGAGCAGATGGACAAACGACGCGCATGTCTACGACGGCGTCTACCGCATGGCTCTTCCGGAGCGTCCCGCCGCCGGTTCGGAGATGAAGATCGATCTTTTCATCGACGGCTCGATTCTCGATATTTTCGTCAACGACCGCTGGGCGCAGTCTATCCGCGTCTTCCCCCTCTCGGAAACTGCCGACGGTATATCCGTCTTCTCCGACGGGCGCACAAGGATTCTGTCGCTCGACGCGTGGGCTCTCGCTTCGGGCGGAGCCGGAAGCGGCGGGATTGCTGACGACGGCGTCGGTCAGACTGAATCTCTTGTCGATGTGTATGACATGCAGGGTCGCCGTGTGCGAGCCGGGGTCGAACGCGCCTCGGCAGTCGAGGGGCTCGACAGCGGAGTCTATATCGCGGGCGGCAAAAAATATGTGGTCAGATAGACTTATCTTTTAAATATTACCGTTAATCAAGGGAAACGCGCCAACGTTTCCCTTGATTGCTAAAGTAGCTAAAATAGCTATCATAGCTAAAGTAGCTAAGTTAGCTAAAATATCTATCTTAGCTAAAATATCTGACCTAACCCTCATCAACCATGACCCTTATCGACACTCTTAAAGAGAGAATCCTCGCCGGTGGCGAAATCACCCCCGACGAGGCTTATGATCTTTGCGACGCGGCCCCCTCTTGCCGCGAGGCCCTCTATGCCGCCGCCGCGGAAATCACGGCCAGCTTCTGTCCTCCTGTTTTCGACTCATGCTCGATCGTGAACGCTCGCTCGGGCAAGTGCCCTGAAAACTGCAAGTGGTGCGCGCAGTCGGCGCATTTCAAGACCAAGGTCGAGGTCTATCCCCTGATATCGCGTGAGGAGTGCATGCGCCACGCGTCGCACAACGCATCGCAGGGCATACGCCGCTTCTCTCTTGTTACGTCGGGCCGCAAGATGTCGGGTCTGGAGCTTGACCGCGCCTGCTCATATTACGACGAACTGAACCGCAAGGGAGGCATTGGTCTCTGCGCCTCGATGGGACTTCTCGACCGCGATGAACTGCAGAAACTATGGGATGCCGGCGTGCGCCGCTACCACTGCAATCTTGAGGCTGCTCCCGACTTCTTCGCCGGTCTCTGCACCACTCATACCATTGAAGACAAGATAAGGACGATCGACGCGGCTCGCGAGATCGGTTTCGAGGTCTGCTCGGGCGGAATCATCGGCATGGGCGAGACTCCCCGCCAGCGCGTCGGACTCGCGCTCGCCCTGCGTCGCGTGGAGCCGCATTCGATTCCAATCAATATTCTCTGCCCTATCGAGGGCACGCCGCTTGAGGGGAGCGCTCCTCTCACAGATGAGGAAGTGCTCGACGCTATCGCGCTCTTCCGTTTCGTGCATCCCCGCACCACTCTCCGTTTTGCCGGCGGCAGGGCGTCGCTCGGACGCGAGACGCAGCTCCGCGCCATGCGCATCGGCATGAACGGCGGTGTGGTCGGCGACCTTCTCACCACCATCGGCTCGACCGTGGCCGACGACAAGACTCTTGTCTCCGACGCGGGAATGCAATTCTGACCTCGTGACCATTCTGAGATTGAATCATTCTCAACCCGCTGCAATCTTCTTGCAGCGGGTTAATTTTTTTTAATTCTTTATTTTTGTGCAATATTATGATTACGCGGCCAAATGTATTAACTTTGCAGTAGAAATATTTATATCATTTGTTATGGCAGTAAAAAAGAAAGCGGCTGCGGCTCCTCGCGTCCGCATATCGGATAAAGATGAGAAACTGAAGGCTCTCGGCGTGACGATGGCCCATCTGGAGAAGGATTTCGGCACGGGCGCGGTGATGCGTCTCGGCGACGGCGCGGTGCAGGATATCGAGACGATTCCCACCGGATCGCTCGGTCTCGACCTGGCTCTGGGTGTTGGCGGTCTGCCGCGCGGACGTATCACCGAGATATATGGTCCGGAGTCTTCGGGTAAGACCACTCTGGCTATCCACGTCATAGCCGAGGCCCAGAAGCAGGGTGGCATATGCGCAATCATCGACGCCGAGCACGCTTTCGACCGCTTTTATGCCGAAAAACTCGGTGTGGACGTCAACAATCTCTGGCTCGCGCAGCCCGACAACGGCGAGCAGGCTCTCGACATTGCCGAGCAGCTTATCAATTCGGGCGCGATCGACGTGCTCGTCATCGACTCTGTGGCCGCGCTGACGCCCAAGGCCGAGATCGAGGGTGAGATGGGCGAGAAGAATGTCGGTCTCCACGCGCGTCTCATGTCGCAGGCCATGCGCAAGCTGACCGGCACAATCTCTCGCACGCGCACATGCTGCATCTTCATCAACCAGATCCGCGAGAAGATCGGCGTGGTTTACGGCAACCCCGAGACTACCACCGGCGGCAACGCCCTCAAGTTCTATTCATCTGTGCGCATCGAAATCCGCTCTTCTTCATATATCAAGGAAAATGACGTCACCGTCGGGCGCCTCACCAAGGTGAAGGTGGTCAAGAACAAGGTGGCTCCCCCCTTCATGAAGGCTGAGTTTGAGATAATGTTCGGCGAGGGCATCTCGAAATCGGGCGAGATTCTCGATCTCGCTGTTGAGTTCGGCATCGTCAAGAAGTCGGGAGCATGGTTCTCTTATAACGGCTCGAAGCTCGGGCAGGGCCGCGAGGCCGTGAAGCGGGTGCTCGCCGACAATCCGGAACTTTCTGAAGAACTTGAGAAGCTCGTGCATGAGAAGGTGAAGGAGAAGAAGTCTGCTCCAAAGGCGACGCGCAGCCCCTTCCTTCCCGGCAAGGAAACTAAGAAGGCTGAGGTCGAGTCATCCGACGAGGAGGTAGCCGAAGATATGTCTGGTGACTCTGCCGATGCGGGCGAGGATCTCTTCGGCGATGACTTTGATATCGAAATCGAGGAGTGACCTGTCGGCGGCAGTGCCTCCGCATAACAATAACAAAAAAGTCAATGCGCACTCGCATTGACTTTTTTGTTGTCTGTTTTATTTAGGGTCTTATTTCTCGCGCATAAAGATCGCGATCGGGGTGCCGTGGAAGTCCCACTGCTCACGTATCTTGTTCTCCAGAAATCTCCGGTAAGGCTCTTTCACCCACTGCGGAAGGTTGCAGAAGAACACGAATGTAGGTATGATCGACTCCTTGAGCATAGTCACATACTTGATCTTGATGAACTTTCCCTTGTTGCTCGGCGGCGGAGTGACGGCGATCTGCTCCAGCATGTAGGTGTTGAGCTGAGAGGTCGGTATCACGCGGCGGCGGTTGTTGTAGACCGCGATCGCAGTTTCGAGCACCTTGAAGATGCGCTGTTTGGTGAGCGCGGAGGTGAAGATGATCGGGAAGTCGGTAAACGGCGCGAAACGGCTGCGTATCGCATCCTCATACCGCTTCTGGGCCTGTATTGACTTGTCTTCCACAAGATCCCACTTGTTGACGCACACCACCAGGCCCTTGCGGTTGCGCTGTATCAGGCCGAAGATGTTGGCGTCCTGACCCTCGATGCCGCGTGTGGCGTCGATCATCAGTATGCACACGTCCGACGCCTCGATGGCGCGGATCGAGCGGATCACCGAGTAATACTCGATATCCTCGTTGACTTTCTGCTTCTTGCGGATTCCGGCGGTATCGACAAGATAGAAGTCGAAGCCGAACTTGTTGTAGCGGTGATAGATTGAGTCACGGGTCGTGCCGGCTATGTCGGTCACGATGTGGCGCTCCTCGCCGATGAAGGCGTTGATCAGCGATGACTTGCCGGCGTTCGGACGCCCCACGATGGCGAATTTGGCCACGTTTTCCTCGGGTGCCTCCTCCTCCTCTTTCTCGGGCATGTCTTTCACGATCTCGTCGAGAAGATCGCCGGTGCCTGACCCGTTGGCCGACGATACATCGATCGGGTCGCCCAGTCCGAACGAATAGAACTCGGCGGCGTTGAAGCGTGCGTCGCCCACATCCTCTTTGTTGGCCACCACGATGACCGGTTTCTTCGACCGGCGCAGGATCTGCGCCACCTTGTCGTCAAGGTCGGTAACGCCGGTGGTCAAGTCGACCACGAAGAGTATCACGTCGGCCTCCTCGATGGCGATCTCCACCTGCTTGTTGATCTCCTCCTCGAAAACGTCGTCGGAGTTGACCACCCAGCCGCCGGTATCAACGATCGAGAATTCCTGTCCGTTCCAGTCGACCTTGCCATACTGCCGGTCGCGCGTCGTGCCGGCGGTGTTGTCGACAATCGCGCTTCTTGTCTGCGTCAAGCGGTTGAAGAGTGTCGATTTCCCGACATTCGGCCGCCCTACTATTGCTATTAATTTGCTCATCTGTTATTTTTTATCACCTGTCTGATTTCTATCGCCTTGTCCTCACCGGGAGCAGCGCCTCTCCGAGGCGTTGACCTCTCCCTATTCCTTATATCCGAACTCGCGAAGCTTGTTGTCGCGGTTCCGCCAGTCTTTCTCGACCTTGACAAACAGCTCAAGATATACCTTCTTGCCGAAGAATTTCTCGATGTCGGCCCGTGCCGAGATTCCGACCTTCTTGATCTTATCGCCACCCTTGCCTATGATGATCCCTTTCTGCGAGTCGCGCTCCACATAGATGACGGCCATGATATGTATCGCCCCCTCCTTCTCGTCGAATTTCTCGACGATCACCTCCGTGCTGTAGGGTATCTCCTTGTCATACATCAGAAGCAGCTTCTCGCGTATGATCTCGGTCACGAAGAACCGCGCCGGCTTGTCGGTCAGGGCGTCCTTGCCGAAGAACGGCGCCGACACGGGCAGCAGTTCCACGATGCGCGCCTTGAGGTTGTCGACATTGAAGTGCTCAAGCGCGCTTGTCGGGAATATCTCGGCGTTAGGCAGCCGCTTGTGCCATTTCGACACGATACCCTCCAGTGCGTCCTGACCTTTCAGAAGATCGATCTTGTTGATCACCACAAGCACCGGTATCTTCTCCCTGGCCACGCGGTCGAGAAAGTCCTTGTTCTTCTCGGCATCCTCCACCACGTCGGTCACGTAGACAAGTATGTCGGCGTCGGTGAGCGCTCCCTCGGAGAACTCGAGCATCGATTCCTGAAGCTTGTACTTGGGCTTGAGCACACCCGGAGTGTCGGAATAGACTATCTGGTAGTCGGGCGTGTTGACTATGCCCATGATGCGGTGGCGTGTGGTCTGCGCCTTCTGGGTTATGATCGAGATGCGTTCGCCGACAAGATCGTTCATCAGCGTCGATTTCCCCACGTTGGGGTTGCCGACGATGTTGACGAATCCGGCCTTGTGGCCCTCTTTGACGCTCTCCTCCTTATGGTCCGGCTCATAGGCCTTCGCGTTCTCGTCTGTGGGGTCTCCGGTGAGAAGTCCCTCCTCCACGATTTTTTCTGTATCTTTCATAATTCTGGATTTAAGAGTTGATCTCCGGCTGCTTGTGCGGGCGTCTGTCCGGCCCGGTGAAGTATGCCTGTGTTTTCAACTCTCGCGCTCCCCGCTTTGTTCACCATTTTAAGGTTATTAAACAGCCCGGCTCATTGCCTCGCCGAGTCCGTCGTGATAGAAGAAAAGGGCATCGGAATTGTTCTGATGCCCTTTTATGCGTATGTTCCGGAGTCAGCTTATCTGGGGTCGAATGCCCAGACAAGATACATGGCTCCCCATGTAAAGCCGGCGCCGAAGGCCGTCATCACTATCTTGTCTCCCTTCTTCAGCTTGTTCTTGTACTCGTCGAGGCACAACGGTATCGACGCGGCCGAAGTGTTGCCGTAGTGCTGGATGTTGACAAGTGTCTTCTCCTCGGGAATCTTGATCCTGCCCCCCACAGCCTCGATGATCCGCAGGTTGGCCTGATGAGGCACAAACCAGTCTATGTCATCGACGCTCAGGTTGTTGCGGGCCATCACTGACTGCGAGGAATTGAGCATGTCGCGCACGGCGTTCTTGTAGACCACGCGCCCCTCCTGATAGATATAGTGCTCGCGGGCATCCACTGTCTCGTGGCTCGCCGGGTGGGCTGAGCCACCGGCTTTCATCAGCAGATTGCTCAGTCCGCTGCCGTCCACATGGAATTCGCCGTCGATCACGCCGACTTCCTCTTCGGTAGGCTCCACAAGCACCGCCGCAGCCGCATCGCCGAACAGCGGGCATGTCGCTCTGTCCTCGTAGTCGGTCATGCTCGACATCTTCTCGGCGGCAACAACGACGATCTTCTTGTAGAGACCTGACTCGATATAGGCGCGGGCGTCCTGCATCGTGACGATGAAGCCCGCACAGGCTGCCTGGATATCGTAGGCGTAGGCCTTCTCAAGCCCCACCTCGTGCGCTATGACCGACGCTGTCGACGGGAAACGGTAGTCCGGATTGGATGTGGCGCAGATCAGAAGATCGATGCTCTCCTTCGGAGTCCCTGTCTCGGCGAGGAGTCGCTCTACGGCCTGGGCTCCCATGAAGCTCGATCCCTTGTTCGGATCTTTCAGTATGCGGCGCTCCTTGATCCCGACCCGGGTCGTGATCCACTCGTCGTTGGTGTCCACCATCTTCGACAGCATCTCGTTGTCGAGGACGTCGTCGGGCACGTACGACGCGATTCCGCTTATCTTAGCGTTTGGCATATTGTTTGCTTTTCTCTGCCGGCTGTCGCGCCGGCGCTTCGGTTATTTACTTCTCGATCACCTGCTTGCCGCGGTAGAAGCCGCATTCGCCGCATACGGTGTGGTATACGTGCCATGCGCCGCAGTTCGGGCAGAGTACGATTGTCGGGATGAGTGCCTTGTCGTGCGTGCGGCGTTTCGCGGTCCGGGTGTGCGATTGTCTGCGTTTGGGATGTGCCATTGTTTCTTATTTTTTTAAGTTATTGTTTATTCTGTGTCTGTCGCCGGCTCCCCGCCGGTCTCTTCGTCATCTCCGGGTGCCTTGTGAAGCCGGAGTGTCTCCGACATCGCCGTGTCGCACTCCCCGTCGGGATGAACGCACCGAAGCGGTATCGTCAGCAACAGTGTGTCGTAGATGAGTCCTGCCAGATCAAGGCGTGTCTCGCTGTATGGCAGCACGAGCAGGTTGTCGCGGCTGTCGTCATAATCCTCGCCATATCTGACCGTGACATGATAGTCGGCGTCGACCTCATGGTCAACCGCCTCAAGACACCGGTCGCAGGGAACCTGCATCGTCCCCTCGCAATGGATCTCCACCTCGTAGCTCCCGTGGCGCTTGTCGATGTCGACAAGCACATCTACGTCGGCCCCGAGGATGCTGTCGTTCTCCATTGACTCGAAAAACGACTTGTCGATCCTGTAGTCCTTCTCGCAGTGCTCGGCCTGCATCAAGGCGAGCTCCACTTCAAATTCTTTCAGTTTTTCCAATGTCTCTCCTTTTGACCCGCTGCGCGGATCTGTTCATATCGTACCTCCGAGGGGAATCGAACCCCTATCTAAAGTTTAGGAAACTTCTATTCTATCCGTTGAACTACAGAGGCTTGCTGCTTTCAGCGCGTCACCGCGCCTGTCACGCCGACCCGCTCCGCCGACTCTGTCGTGCTTTCGGTCTGTCTCGCAACAGGCTACAATGAGTTTGCAAAATTACCAAAAATTTTTTTATTTTACAAATCGCCGCCGCATGCGTTGTGCCTCCGACTGCAAATTTTGCCGTTTCTGTGCGGTTCGGCCTGATTCCGACCGCTCCCGGCTTCTTCGCCATGTGCTTCGGCTGTCCGCCTGTCGCACCCGGCGGTTATCTCTACAACGCCTTTTCGGTCGCTTTTCCCTTTTATCTCCCCCTCTCTCACTTTTTTTAACCTCATTTAATCCGTTTTTCCCGATTTGACTTGCGTTTTCCGCCGCCGCTGGTTATCTTTGTGTCGTTAATTCAGAGCACCTAACCAACATCTCTATGACACCGATCAGACTCGCCATCGTGGCGCCATGCTATAACGAAGAGGATATGCTCCCCATCTCCGCGCCAAAGCTTATCGCTTTGGTCGACGATCTTGTCGCCGCCGGCAAGATCGCGCCCGACAGCTTCCTGCTTTTTGTCAACGACGGAAGCCGCGACCGCACATGGAGCATCATTTCGGATCTGCACCGGCGCTTTCCGGTCTGCCACGGTCTCGACCTGTCGCGCAATGTCGGTCACCAGAACGCCATCATGGCCGGCATGATCTCAGCGGTCAATGCTCCCGAATCGGCCGACGCCGTGATAACTATCGACGTCGATCTGCAGGATCCCCTCGAATGTATCCCCGAGATGATCGACGCATATTATGCCGGCTCAGATGTGGTCTACGGTGTCAGGTCCTCGCGCGAGTCCGACTCTTTCATGAAGCGGTTCACCGCTGAGTCGTTCTATAAGCTTCAGGCGCGCCTCGGCCTCAAGACGATCTACAATCATGCCGATTTCCGCTTCATGACCCGCCGCGTAATCCTTGAACTGGAGAAATATGAAGAGCGCAATCTCTACCTGCGCGGCATCATACCGATGATCGGATTCCCCTCGTCGACCGTCGAGGAGGTCCGCGCCGAGCGCGAGGCGGGCGAGACCAAATACACCCTCAGGAAGATGCTCACGCTCGCATTCGACGGCATAACATCCTTCTCGGTCACACCGATCTACGGCATCCTCGCCATGGGCGGCATATTCATCCTCATCGCCATAGCGATAGGCATCTACGTCATAGTGTCGCTCGTCAACGGCACGGCGGTTCACGGCTGGTCGTCGCTGATGCTTTCGATCTGGCTTGTCGGCGGCTTCATCCTCATCGCCATCGGGCTTGTCGGCCTCTATGTCGGCAAGGTCTACATCGAGACCAAGCACCGCCCCCGCTACCACATCCAGACCCACCTCCGCTGACCGGCCGTCCGTCCCGGGAGCAGCGCCTCTCCGAGGCGTTGATAAAAGCCCTCCTCTCAAAATTTCCCCCACAATTTTCACCGGCTCGGAGAGCCGCTGTTCCCGGTCCGGATGCGTGCTCAATACCAGCGCGAAGCCCTCTGCGCCTCCGCGCCCCTCCGCGAGAGCCCACCGAGTCAAAGCACTCCAATAACCTCACGCGGAGAGCACTGAGCCGCAGAGGCTTCGCGTTATTAGTGAAGTCTGCACCGCGTTCGGCTCGGGAGCAATGCCTCTCAATACTATCGTAGACATTATGTTCCCATTATCTTCCTTGCCGGTAGAAGGTAAAAAGAATCTCGGGACTGAAGACAAAGCCCGGCCAGGGTCGCAAGCCAATAATGGATTGCCCGGACGAGGCATTGGTCAGAGATGCTGTATCACGGGAACGACAATGCGTGAAAAGCACCAGGGAACTATGGGAGAATGCCTCTGAAAAGACAGCAGGCGACATTACCTTCAGACGTTTTTTAGAAGTTTTGGCGCAAGATATAAGCGTATCCCCAAACGCCCGGGGATAACACCCTCGCCGCAACTCCATGCAATTAAGCGCGAGAAGTCGCAAATACTTGAAAGTCTGAGTAATCAGGGACTTATCGACCTTTTCTTCCGAGATGAAAGCCATGTGTGTACACAAGGATATGTACCATACGGCTGGCAGTTCCCCGGAGAGAATGTCTTTGTACCGTCCATGAAATCCGCAAGGCTCAACATCTTCGGGATGGTCAGCCGAGACAATGTATACCATGGGTTCACAAGTCGTCAGAGCATAAAGGCGGAGAATGTAGCCGGGTTTATCGACAACTTCTCTCTTACAATTACCAAACCGACCTTCATCGTTCTTGATAATGCAAGTGTCAATACAGGTGGACTTAGAGCTTGTTTAATAATAAATGTTGCCGTCAGGGTCGCATAGCTTGCGACGATTTTTGCATGTGACGATGGAGTGTGCTCACGCTCTTCAACGCCACCAATGCAACCACATTGCTCCCTCACTGCGCGAATACATCTGCACGACGCCTTGCCGCCCCGGCGTTAACAAATACTGGGGAACAGGGTCTATATTTTTTCCATCGCCTTCTTTGGACATGAACGGACACACTTTACACATTCAATGCACTTGTCATGATCTATGACAGGATAGCCGTCGGAACCTTGAGTAATGGCACCTACCGGGCAGAGACGTATCAATGGACACACATGGTCATGCGGGCATAGTTCTCGATTGACTTTTATCATCAGTTATAAGGTTTTGAGGTTTAATTTTCATGATTTTTAGAGGGCATGCAGCAACGCACTTGCCACATTTTATGCAATCGGCATGAAGATATCCTGTCTCCGAGCCTCGACTGTCATAAGGAGTGATCTGCATGGGGCACACCTTTGCACAACTTTTGCATTTCATCTGGCATGAGGCATCAATATTGACACTGGTGAATGCCTTGGGGAATGGAGCTTTCTTTGGAGTAGCCCAAGATGAAAGTGTGCCCATAGGGCAGAAGGTGCACCATGTGCGTGGTGCATAGATAAACGATAGGGACACTCCTACCACTGTGGTTATCGCTATGATATTCCAGAATACTTGCCCCATGGCTTTCCAATCTCCCCATGCGAAATACATCTGCACACCGAACATAGTAAATATGAAAAGAACCATGAACAGACGGAAGCCGAATGTCCGGACAAATGTCGGTACTGGACGATGCGGAGAGTATTTCGCCAGCAGACGGTCATACATATTACCTCTGGGACAAGCATTCCCACACCACCATCGGCCTCGGCTTACAGCAAATGCCACAGGTGCTATCATGCATACCAACGCCAAGAGTCCTATTACTGGATAGAAATAACCTATTGCAAGATAAACCAGCAGTATCCAATACAGCGACCGGCCTTTGGCCGGTAAATATCTATGAAATCTTTTCTGTGCCATAAAATTACATTTAAAATATGTCGCAAAATTAGCACCTTCATAATAGAGCGACAACAGATTATTTGTATCTTTGCATAGAATTTATCTATCATGACTCTTCAACAACTGAAATATATAGTAGCAATAGACCGATATCGCAATTTTGCAAAAGCTGCTGCGGAACTTGATGTGACTCAGCCTACACTGAGCGCACTTCTCATAAAGCTGGAAGAAGAACTCGGAGTCCGTCTTTTTGAACGGAGCAATAAGAGTGTGAGTCCAACAGCTATCGGAGAGACTGTGATAAGCCAAGCCGCGAAGATTCTGGGGCAGACTGATATGATTTCAGAAACAATCGCAGAGCATAAGGGAGAAGTCACCGGTTCTCTTTCAATAGGTATCGGCCCCGGTATCGCACCTTATCTCATGCCTCGGTTTATCAAAAAATATACCGACACTTATTCCGATGTCAATCTGACAGTCAACGAAATGAATGGAGATGCAGTCATAGAGTCTCTCCGATTGGGGAAAATAGACATCGGTGTGGCAATAAGCGGCCATGAGACTCCGGAGGTCCGGGAAATACCATTCTATAGCGAGCGGTTCCATGTATATATGGCAAAGGAGTGCCTTTTGAAAATTCCGGTGTTTAATCCGGCAGATCTTGTGCATGAGAAGATGTGGATAATGAAGGAGTCGCAGTGCATGCGGGAAAGTGCGTTCAGTTTTTGCAAAACAAGGAGTATCGGTCGGCATATCTATGAGGCCGGAAGCATAGAGACTCTTATACGCATTGTAGATATAAACGGCGGCTTCACAATTATACCGGAAATGCATCTTCCTTTTCTGACAGACAAACAGCGAGAAAATGTACGACCTATAGAGGGCGAATATATTTCGCGTCGGTGTGTGTCAATCTATACCCGCAATGATTTTATCCGACACCGTATGTTGAATAGCATGGTTGAGACCATGCTCTCAATCATCCCTCGCAAAATGATTGACAAGGGTCTGTACCATATAATCGAACCGGGGCACAATAAATCATGTGCCGGTGTTTAAAACACGCTCTAACTAAAAGCGGGGGCGTGATAGCGAACTATCACGCCCCCGCTTTTAGTTATGAGAGTCCGTTTACTTGATGATGACCTTGCGAGTCGAACCGTCGGACATGAGAATGATGTTCACGCCTTTGACAGTGTGCTGCTGACGTTGGCCGGCGATAGTATAGATGCCCTCGACTGTGACATTACTTTCGGTGACAGAGGGAGCGGCAACGCCTGAGTCAGATCTGGTGTCGATAACGTATGATGTCCAATATGCCGGCTTGCTTTCATCATAAAAGTCTTCGCTGTAGTAGCCGTAGCCAACAAGATAGCGGCCGTCTGCCGACATGCAGGTGGGCAGGCAGTATCCGACAGAATCAGGAAGACCGAAGATTTCGGCATACGAGGGAAAGGCTTCGAGATAGCTCATTGCCTGAGTTGCGCCTGCTTTAAGATAGAAGCTGCCGGATGACGCCACATTAGGAATGCCTATGATACCGATGATATTACCATCGTTGTCGATGGCAGTGGGTCTGAGGCCAAGTCCATATTCGTCCACGGTCTGAGGTTCATCATAGATAGTCCAATCCTGAGTCTCGGTGTTATAGACAACGGGTATGTAGTTTTGCTGTCCTCCCATCTCGGGGTCGTAGGGGTCGCCGATTATGGTTAAAGCTGTCATCAGGACATATTTGCCATTATCGCTGACCGATGCAGGGCTAAGGTCATGGAAGGCCTTGTCGCCCGAGAGGTATTCTTCGGGTATTGTGGTGAAGAGAGGATAGAGTTCATATTCTCCTTGTTCGTTCTGGAGCCAGAGAATTGATGGACCAAGCAGACCACCGGCTTGGCCAAGAATCACTTTGCCGTCGCCACTGATATATTTTGCTGTAGAACCTGATTCGGCATATTGGCCGAGAGTTTCGCTGTCACCCTGGGGGAGCATCGTCCATTTGCCGCCATTGGCAGAATAGGCTGCATAAGTTATGTAGCCGCTTCCCACCAGTTCACCAATCATCACGCTTCCGTCGTTGGTGAGAGCTTCACCAAGGACATATTTGTATTCTTCGGAAGGTGTTTCCAGAACAGTTTCTACTTTGTCCATGGAGAATGTGATGCCAGGACCGTTGTAGCCGATTGCCAGGCCGTTGTTGTTGACATGACGAAGTTCGGCACCTTCGGGGTCACTGGTTACGTCATAGACGCATTCATCGTTTTCGAGATTATAGATAAAATAACCCATGCCCATTTCAAGATTGCCGCATACATATTTGCCATTGGGCGAAATGCCCTGGGCGACAAGTCCTGGTTCTTCTACTCCGGGTGTTAGAGTACCCAATTTCAGCATTTTTGTGCTTTCTGCGTTGGCAGTGATGCTGATGGCTGCTGCCAGAAGTAGCGTAGAGATTCTTTTCATATAATAAAGCATAGGCTCGAGTTAATTAAGCTTGACGAAAAGCGAGCCAAATTACTTTTCGACGTACTATGTTAATAATGAAATGGCTTAGAATGTGATGATTTTTTTTAGATTATACTGTTAAATAACTGATTTTTCAAGTTGTTTAATTTGTAAAATTCCAAAATGGCAACATCAAGGAAACGTTTTTACGCTTTTTACTTGAAAGTTACGGTAATTCCTAAGAATTGCGCCAAATTTAAACAAATTCTCTCGATTATGCAAGAATTTTTGAAATAATATCAGGGCAACCGCATCAAAATTATGTGCGATAACTAACGGTTGCTTTGAGTCAACGATGATAGATGTTGGCGAAATACTTTGAATCCAGCATATCCGAAGTCATAAATTCTTAGTAGTTTTATAGCACTGAAAAAATGGACAATTGTCTGATTTTTAGTGCGGTAATATTTGTGTATCTCATATATTTTTTTGTATCTTTATAGTTGAAAATCAACAATATAGATACTGAGGCTATGCTGAACGAAATCTTTATGACAGTACCGGATCATCGGGTTACAGGACGTTGCACGTATGCACTTTCCGACCTTTTGACAATCGCTTTGCTGACCTATATCTGCGGAGGCGAGGATTACAGGATGTTTTTTAATTTTGCAATCATATTTTGTAGTATTTGACATTGAACCCCGCCGTGCCAGGACAAGGATTCTCAAAACTACAAAAAAAATTCCCCTGCCGTATAATCGACAGGGGTCAAACTCACGCGCCTTTTCCACTCTATGCCTGTGTCATGATGCGTATCCAAAGGGTCCGGATTGTGTCAGATCACCATCAGTTCGGCTTCGAACGTGTCAGGATTTTTAGCTCTCTTCTTCAGCTTGGAGCGATAGGTGTAGATGGTCGAGATCGAACAGCGGAGGAACTGCGAGATCTTCTCGCTGTCGGTTATGCCTATGCGTATCAGGGCGAGGATGCGCAGTTCTGTGTTGAGTTTTTCTCCCCCTTTGAGCACTATGGGGTTGCCGTCGGTCATCAGCTGATTGACCTTCTCGATAAACTGCGGATAGATGTGCAGGATCGCTTCGTCGAATTTGGCGTAGAAGTCTTTAAGGGTGTCGATCGCCACATCGCCTGAGTCGAGTTTCTTGAGTATTCCCTTCACGTTTCCCTGCACCGCGAGGTTGCGCAGGGCGAGGTGGTATTTCTGGAGTGCCGAAATGTTGATGGAGCTGAACTCCATGAAGAGTCCGGCGTATCCCTCGGTGACGCGGTTTGAGAGTTTAAGCTCCTCATTGGTCTTCTCGAGGGTGGAGTTCATCTCCTGCAGCCGGGCCGACATGGCCTGCAGCTCGCTGTTGCTCTTGCTGACGCGGCGGTTGGCTTCCTGCACGCGCCTGATCTGCTTGAGTATGTAGAACACGGCTCCGGTCACGAGCAGCAGAAGCCCGATGGTGATATAGATCAGCACCCGCTGGCGCGACTGGAGTTTCTTCTGGCGCGTGTCGTAGGCGTTGTCGATCACGGGCAGCATGCGGCTCGACTGCGCGTTGCGAAGAAGTTGGCGTCGTCGAAACTGACTTTGAGATAGCGGTTGGCGCGTTCTCTCGCGTGTGTTGCCGAGCCTCGAGGCCACGCTTTCGGCTTCCGACACATAGAAGAGGGCCGAGTCGCTGATATACGACTCGTACTCCTCTATCAGTCGGTCGAGTGTCCGCAGTCTGCGCGGGTCATCGGTCTCTCCGGCATATTCGCGGCGAAGGTCTGCGATGCGTTTTTCTTTTTCGGCCATATACTGTCCGCTCCGAGTGATCTCGGCGTCGACCTCCCTGTAGAGGCTGTCGAGTCCGTCATTGTCGTGACTGCCTCCGCACGACGCGGCGGCGAGTCCGGCCGCGGCAGTGAGTGTCAGTGCAAGTGTCTTTATGAACCGGCAGACATGCATATGGCTTCCTGTCACTCTGCGATCAGAAGGAAATGGTTCTTTTTCCCTTTCTGGATGTGTATGTATTTGCCGCCGAGAAGCGATGAGGCGTCGATTGTCGCCGCAGGATCGGTGAGTTTCTCTTTGTTGACGCTCACCGCGCCGGCCTGTACCATCTTGCGGGCCTCTCCCTTGGAGGGGAACACTCCCGACTTAACGGCCAGAAGGTCGAGCGCGGGTATGCCGGCCTCAAGCTCGCTCCGGCTGATCTGGAATGTCGGCACTCCCTCGAACACGTCGAGGAGCGTGCGCTCATCGAGGTTGCGGAGAGCTTCTGCGGCCTGGTTGCTGAAGAGTATCGCCGATGCCTCGACGGCGGCCTCGTAGTCTTTCTCGCTGTGTACCATGATCGTCAGCTCTTTGGCCAGACGCTTCTGCATCGGGCGGCGTCCCGGATCGGCGGCGTGCTCGGCGGCGAGTGCCTCGATTTCCTCCTTGGTCAGCGAGGTGAAGATCTTGAGATATTTCTCGGCGTCGCTGTCGGAGACGTTGAGCCAGAACTGATAGAACCTGTAGGGCGATGTGCGGGCCGGGTCAAGCCAGATGTTGCCGCTTTCGGTCTTGCCGAATTTGCCGCCGTCGGCCTTGGTGATCAGAGGGCAGGTCAGCGCGTATGCCTCTCCGCCGAGTTTGCGGCGGATCAGCTCGGTGCCTGTCGTGATGTTGCCCCACTGGTCGGAACCGCCGAGCTGGAGGCGGCAGTTGCGGTCCTTGTAGAGCGTATAGTAGTCGAAGCCCTGGAGAAGCTGGTAGGTGAACTCGGTGAAGCTCAGTCCGTCGCGGGCCTCGCCGTTGAGGCGCTTCTGCACCGAGTCTTTGGCCATCATGTAGTTGACGGTGATGTGCTTGCCGATCTCGCGGGCAAAGTCGAGAAATGTCACGTCTTTCGTCCAGTCGTAGTTGTTGACAAGCTCGGCGCGGTTGGGGGCGTCGCTCTCGAAGTCGAGGAATTTGGCAAGCTGTTGCTTGATCGCCTCCTGGTTGTGGCGCAGTGTCTCCTCGTCGAGCAGGTTGCGCTCGGCCGATTTGCCCGAGGGGTCGCCGATCATGCCGGTCGCGCCGCCGACAAGTGCCAGAGGCTTGTGGCCGCAGCGCTGGAAGTGACGGAGCATCATCACTCCGCAGAGGTGGCCGATATGAAGTGAGTCAGCCGTCGGGTCGATGCCGAGGTAGGCGGTTGTCATCTCTTTCTTGAGCTGTTCGTCGGTGCCGGGCATGACGGTGTGAACCATGCCGCGCCATGTAAGTTCCTGTATGAAGTCCATATCTTTTGTTTTTCTTGCGCGGGAGGATGCCGTGGTCCGGGCCGCCTCCCTGTCTGGTTATTCGTAGATGAAGCGGAGAAGTGTCTCGCCGACGGCACGCAGGGTCTCTCGGTCGATGTTCTCCATGTTGTCCGACATGGTGTGCCATGTCGGACAGAAACCCTCGTTGACACGGTAGTCGATTATGTCTATCGCGGGGATGCCCTGTCTGATCAGCTCGACATGGTCGTCTGTCACGGCTCCTCCGTAGATCTTGGGGAATCTCTCTCCGTGGCCGGCTCTGGCGGCTGCGGCCCGGAATGCGTCGTCAAGTCCGGGGGCTGACCGGCGAGAGAAGTATTCGGCGGGGAAGACGGCCCCTTTCCCACCCACCATGTCGAGCAGGATGGCCTGTGTGGCGCGGTAGCCGGGCTTGATCGGATTCTCGGCGAAGTATCTTGCTCCGAGTGCCCAGCTTGTGTCGTCGCCCTCGGTGCCGTAGTCTTCGGAGTCGACGAAGAGTATGTCGATGCCGAGTCCGGGATTGCTGCGGCCGAAGGCCCGCGCTGCCTCTAAAAGTACTCCGGCGCCGCTCGCGCCGTCGTTGGCGCCGTCGATGGCTTTGCCGTGGTTCTCGCTATCGGGATCGGCGTCGGCCCAGGGGCGTGTGTCGTAGTGTGCGAGAAGCAGAAGCCGGTTGGTCTCGCCGGGGTTGTAGCTCCCCATTATGTTGGTAGATCTGAGCATTGTGCCGTCGAAGGCTCGAAGATCGGCTTTCTGTTCGGTGACTTCTGCTCCATGTCTCCGCAGCTCTGAGGCAAGCCATGCCGCGGCGGCGTCGTGTGCCGGGGTGTTGGGCACGCGGGGGCCGAAACCGACCTGACGCGCCACGTAGCTGTAGGCGCTGTCGGCGTCGAAGACCGGAATCTCCACTGCTGCCGCTGCCGCACCTTCGCTGTCGCGGGTCGCCGCTTCCCCCTGCTTGCCGCTTGCCGAGCATCCTGCAAGCATCAGTATACCGCCCATTATGCACATTATCTTTCGCATATCGCAAAATTACAAAAAAAAATGCAATAATAAGATATACTTGTCAGTCGTTTTAATTCTATGCCTGTTTTTACAAAAAATCTGTTGAAGTTTCTGATGCTCGTGGCGATCCCTTTTATGCTCGCCTCCTGCAGCACGAAGAAGAATACGCCGCTGTCGCGCCAGTGGCACGCTTTCAACACGCGTTATAATGTCTATTTCAACGGGAAGACGCATTATGACGAGCAGCTTAAGGCTATGGAGGCGGGGTATCAGGATGACTATACACGCACAATGCTCATCCATCCGGCCGAGGCGCGAGCCGACCAGAAGCGTCCGCAGCCGTCGGGCGACTTCAAGCGGACCATCGAGAAGATGCAGAAGTCGATCCAGTTGCATTCCATAAAGAAAAAACCGCCCAAAAAGGGATCGTCCGACAAGGAAAAGGCGTTCCGCGCCCGCGACGAGTTCAATCCGTTTCTCCACAATTCGTGGCTTACCATGGGCAAGGCGCAGTATTTCAACGGCGATTTCTCGGGGTCGGCCGCCACTTTCTTCTATATCTCGAAGCATTTCAAGTGGTTGCCCAAGGTCATCACTGAGGCGCGCCTCTGGATGGCGCTCTCATACTGCGCACTCGACTGGACCTATGAGGCTGAGAACGCCATGCATCTCGTCAAGGAGAAGGATCTTGTAAACCGAAATCTGAAGAATCTCTATAATCTCGCATGGGGTGACTATTACGTTCGCTCGGGCATGTTTGAGAAAGCTGAGCCTTTTCTTGCCTCTGCGGTGAAGTATGCTCACGGCAGCCAGAAGAACCGGCTCTGGTTTCTGCTCGGACAGGTTTATTCCACGCTCGGACAGAAGAAGAAGGCGTATGAGGCTTTCAACAAGGCCGGTTCGGGTGTCTCGACCGACTACAGGGCGAAGTTCAACGCTCGTATCAAGCGCTCGGAGGTGTTCGAAGGCTCTAACATCAAGGGTGAGGTGCGCTCGCTCAGGGCGATGACCCGATATGCGCGCAACTCGGAGTTTCTTGACCAGATCTATTATGCGATTGGCAATCTTTATCTCTCGCGCCGCGACACGGCTGAGGCTCTCGAGAACTACAGGCTCGCCGTCGAGAAGTCCACGCGCAACGGCATCGACAAGGCTCTTGCCCAGCTCGCTCTCGGAAACATATATTTCAGCAAGGGGGAGTATGTCAAGGCTCAGCCCTGCTATTCGGAGGCTGTGCCCCAGTTGCCGGAGTCATATCCCGATTATAAGGTCTTGAAGCGCCGCAGCGACGTTCTCGACGAGCTTGCCCTTTATGCAGGCAATGTCGAGCTTCAGGATTCTCTTCTGACTCTTTCGAAAATGTCGCCCGAGGAGCAGCGCAAGGTGGCGGAGCGTCTGGCAAAGGAGCTTATCGAGAAGGAGAAGAAGGAGGCCGAGGAGGCCAAGAGGGCCGAGTATCTCGCCGAGCAGGAGGCCAAGGGGCAGGAAAACATAAAGAAGGATGAGGGCTCGACCAGTAATTTCATGATGAATTCCGACAAGTCATGGTATTTCTATAACGCCATGACCAAGAACCAGGGCAAGAATGAGTTTCAGCGCCGATGGGGCGCCCGCAAGCTTGAGGATGACTGGCGTCGACGCAACAAGTCGACATTTTCGTTAGGCGATGAAGACGAGGATGATTCCGATGACGACGGAACCGCGCTCGAGAATGACTCAACGCTTACGCCCGAGCAGCAGCAGGAGAACCGGCGCCGTCTCGATGCCGAGAATGATCCGCATCAGCCGGAGTATTACCTCAAGCAGATTCCGAAGACTGAAGAAGAGATCCAGACGGCCAACGATGTGATTCAGGAGGGTCTCTACAACATGGGTCTCATTCTGAAAGACAAGCTGGAGGATTTCTCCGCGTCGCGCCGGGAGTTCAGCAGGCTTCTTGACCGTTATCCCGACAATATATACCGTCTCGACGTCTATTACAACATGTATCTAATGGCCGTGCGTCGGGGCGAGACCGCCGAGGCCGAGAGGTGGAGGCAGCTCATTCTTTCTGATTTCCCCGATTCTCCTTATGGCAAGGCTATGCGCGATACCGCCTATTTCGACAATCTGAGGCGCATGAACGAGGTGCAGGAGGAGATGTATGCCCGCGCCTATGACGCATATCTGGAAGACAACAACGCCGTAGTTCACAGTCTGACGGCCGATATGGAGCGCGATTTCCCGCTGTCGAAGATACTCCCTAAGTTCATCTTCATCGACGCGCTCTCTTATCTGACCGAAGACAACACCGAAAAGTTCAGGGAGCAGCTCACGGCTCTTCTTGAGCGTTATCCCGACACCGACATGACCGACATGGCCGGAGGCATCATGAAGGGCTTGCGTGCCGGACGCACGCCGCGTGCGGGGCTGTCGAATTCGCGGGGCATGATCTGGACCATGAGACTCTCGAACGATTCCGTGCCGCTCGGCGCAGACGGCCAGCCGGCCAATTTCGAGCGCGACCCGGAGGCTCCGCAGTATCTGGTCCTCGCCTTCCCGCGCGACTCTGTCAGCGCAAACCAGTTGCTTTACGATGTGGCCCGATTCAACTTCTCGTCTTTTGTAGTGCGCGATTTCGACCTCGAACCGATGAGTTTCGGCAATGTCGGCCTTCTTATCGTGAAGGGCTTCGCCAATCTCAGGCAGCTGGAGCACTACCGGTCGGTGATGGCCGAGAAAGGTTTTGACCTACCCGACGGTGTGCGGCCGATCATGATCAGCAAGAACAATTTTGAACTTCTGCTTCGTGAGGGACGTTCATTCGAAGAGTACTTCCGCTTCGAGGAGGATGATATGGTGGAGAAGACCGAACAGGAGGTGATTGACGCCGAAATAGAAGACGAGGCTGATGACGGGGCGCCTCCGGGATCCGGTGAAGAGCAGAACCCGGATTCAGAACCGCTGACCGAACCGGAATTTGAACCGGAATTTGAACCGGAATTTGAACCGGAGCCTGGATCAGAATCCGGATCAGAATCCGGATCAGAGCCGCAGTCAAAGCCGGAATCAGAACCAGAATCAGAACCCAAATTTGAACTGTGATTTGAACTCGAATTTGAACCGTGATTTGAACCGCCGAACCGAAATAAGTGACTCACGATATGGATAAAATTCTCTGGGCCGACGATGAGATCGATCTCCTAAAGCCCCATATTCTTTTTCTAAAGGCCAAAGGCTATGATCTGACCACTGTCTCGAATGGCCGTGACGCGCTCGACGCGCTCGACAACGATTCTTTCTCGCTTGTGCTGCTCGACGAGAATATGCCGGGCATATCCGGTCTGGAGACTCTCGATCTGATCAACGAGCGGCATCCCGAAGTGCCTGTCGTTATGGTCACCAAGTCGGAGGAGGAGAACATCATGGACCAGGCTATCGGAAACAGGATCGCCGACTATCTCATCAAACCTGTCAACCCGAACCAGATCCTGCTGTCGATCAAGAAGAATCTCCACAGCCGCGAGATCGTAAACGAGCAGGCTTCGTCTGATTATCAGCAGGATTTCAGCAAGATATCGCAGCTTATAAATTCCGCCGGCTCGGTCGATGACTGGATGGATGTTTACCGTCAGCTTGTGCGCTGGGAACTGAAACTGTCGGAGACCGGTAATCCGATGGAGGAGATGCTGCTCATGCAGAAGCGTGACGCTAATTCCAATTTTTGCAAGTTTGTGAAGCGAAATTATGAGTCGTGGGTCACTACCGACGACCATCCTCTCATGAGCCATGAGGTGTTCCGCCGCCGGGTTTTCCCTCTTCTCGACAACGGCGATAAGGTCTGCTTCTTCCTTATCGACAATTTCAGGCTCGACCAGTGGAGGGTGCTCCAGCCTCTTCTGTCGGAGTTCTTCAATGTCTCCGAGGAGATGTACACCACGATTCTTCCCACTTCCACACAGTATGCCCGCAACGCCATCTTCGCAGGCCTTATGCCCTATGACATCGCCAGGATGTATCCCGGCCTCTGGGTCGAGGAGGATGAAGACGAAGGTCTCAACATCCATGAGCAGGAACTGATCCAGACTCAGCTCGACCGTTTCCGCCGCAAGGAGAAGTTCTCTTACGCGAAGCTCAACGACTCTTCGGCGGGCGAAAAGTTCATGCAGCGTCTCAATTCGTCGAAAGACCTGCCCCTGCAGGTGGTGGTGCTCAACTTCATCGACATGCTGTCGCATGCCCGCACCGAATCGAAGATGATCCGCGAGCTGGCAAGCAATGACGCAGCCTACAGGTCGATCACTGAGTCCTGGTTCAGGCATTCATCTTCGATCGACATTTTCCGACGCCTCGCCGAACTTGGCTATAAGGTGATCGTCACCACCGATCACGGCACGATCCGTGTCGACAACCCGGTCAAGGTCGTGGGCGACCGCAACACCAACACCAACCTGCGCTACAAGTGCGGCAAGAACCTGAACTACAATCCCCGTCAGGTCTACGAGATGCACAATCCGCGCAAGTTCGGTCTTCCGGCCCCGAATCTGTCGAGTACGTTCATCTTCGCGCTCAACGAGGATTTCTTCTCCTATCCCAACAATTATAACTATTACGTGCAGTACTATACAGGCACCTTCCAGCACGGCGGCATCTCTCTCCAGGAGATGCTTGTCCCGCTCGTCACCCTCATTCCCCGCTCCTGACCGGAGCAATCCCGGGAGCAGTGCCTTTCCGAGGCGTTGAAAACCATTCTCATACATGAAGCACCTGTTTCACACCCTCTTCCTCCTTCTCCTCTCCGTCATAGCCCTCCGGGCCATGACTCCCGAGGCGCGCAGGTCGTACGAGGCTTTCGAGCGCAAGGCGGAAAGCGGTGATCCTGAATCTCTCTACCGTCTCTCCGCCCTGCTCGAACGGGGGTTCGACACGATTCCAGCCGACACGGCGCGGTCGGTGTCTCTGCTGAAGCGTTCGGCGCGTGCCGGTTACGCTCCGGCCATGAATTATCTCGGCTTCCTGTATCAGACCGGTTTCCCCGCGAATTCGGGGCGCTTTCTTGACGAAAACCGCGATTCCGCGCTCATGTGGATGCGTGGAGCCGCCGATCTTGGCGATGCAAAGGCCGCCCATAACCTCGCTTATCTTATCCTTTCATCATCAGGTGACAATGATTCCAGTTGCGCAGCACAAGACTCTCTGGCGGCCGCTTATCTCGGCAGAGCGGCCGATGCCGGACTTCCGCAGTCGATGACGCTGCTTGCCGATCTTTACGCGCGTGGAAAGGCTGTGCCTTGCGACACCGCCAGGGCGGTCTCGCTCTACGAAAACGCCATATCACGTGGCTTCCCCGACGCAGAGGCGCGCCTGGTCAACATGATGGCCTCGCGCTGGAGCCGCTACACCTCATCCGATTCTCTCGACGAGGCGCTGCGATACTGGAATCTCGGAGCTTACGCAGCCGCAGTCTCGCTGCTCAGGCAGATAGACCCCTCCGAACCGCAGACCGCGCGTGCATACGTCCTGCTCGGTCACGCGGCATCGCGCGGACTCGGAATGCCCTACGACCACCGGCTCGCCAACGAATACTTCGCCCGTGCCGCTATTCTGGGCAACCCGTCGGCGCAGTTCATCCTTGCCGAAACTCTCGAGATCTTCCCCGACGCGCTCAATGGTCTCTTTCCCGATCTCCCTGACTCCCTGACTCCCGCCGCGCTCCGAGCCTCCGCCGCCCGCGCCGGAATAACCTCAGCCGAAGCCGCGGTCGCTGCCCTCCTCCTCCCCGTCTCAGCCGACGCCCCAATCTGAACGCATATTGTGTGATACATCATAACAATAAAGATATCAGAATGATTATGAAAATGACAAGAATCTTACTTCTGAGTTATGCCCTGTTCTTTTTGTCGGGTGCGGTCAACGCAGTTGACCGTCTGATACCTGATGCTCTGCCGGAAGTCGGGCAAATGAAGTCTGTAGAGACGGCGGTGGCTAAACCGGATGTGAATGAGACTGATGCGTTGCCCGCGAACTGGAAAGTCAGGACCGGAATAAAAGCGTCGTTTATCATAGACATGGTCGGTCCGTTATTCTCTTCGGAAAAGACGCCGGGGCAGGATGTCGGTTACGGCGGCGCGTTGGGCGGCGCTGTCAGGTTTGACCATAAGTCGGGATGGTTTGTCGAGACCGGATTGTCGGTGTGGTATGTCAGTTCGCAACTGCAGATGAAAGAGCGTTCGTCCGGCTATAGTGCACCCGTGTGGCAGACGCGCAGTTTCAGAAGAGGCCGGATAAGCCTCCCGGTCTTTGCCGGTCATGGTTTTTCTCTATCCGACATGCTTGAAATGAACGTCAACACCGGTTTCGAGTGTTCTTACACATTTGCCGGTAAAGTAGGTGGACAAGGCTCTGAATACTCCATGTTCGGCACAAACGGCGTCTGGCGTCGCTGGAATCTTATGTACACCATCGGACTCGGTCTGGAACTCGACATGTTCAGTATCGAGATCAACGGCGGCTTCGGACTTCTCAACCTCGCCCGCCGGGATGTCTTCCACAACTACAACATGTACGAAAACTACGCGGCTGTCTCGTTAGTCTACTGGGGTTCGGAAACTGACAGTACGGTCAGAGCACCGGCGGGGTATCGTTATTCAAGCTGTTATTGTTATGGAACTGAAAGATTTGATAGGTAAAAGGATATTGCTGCTCGACGGCGCGACGGGTGTTGAGATCAGGAAGCATGTGACCGACGAAAATTCAGCCAGGGGCAGAAGGTTTATGACCCATCCGCGCCCGCTCCTCTCCAATCTCGACATTCTCAACCTGTCGCGCCCCGAGGTAGTGGCTTCTGTGCATGATTCTTACCTCGAAGTGGGTGCCGACATAATCGAGACAAATACTTTCAACTCCAATGCTCTTTCGCAACGTGAATATGGCACAGACCGGCTTGTCCGCGATCTCAATCTCGCCGGTGCGCGTGTCGCGGTGCGCCGGGCGCGCCATTATTCCGCTCTTGATCCGACGCGCCCCCGCTTTGTGGCCGGCTCCATGGGGCCGACTGCGTTCTCGGCCTCTTTCCCGTGCGATTCCTCATGCCACTGGAAGCGTGCGGTCGATTTCGGCACTCTCGCCCGCATTTATGCCGACCAGGCCGAAGCTCTCGTCGAGGGGGGAGTCGACATGTTGCTGATCGAGACAGCCTATGATCTGCTCAACATCAGAGGCGCGCTTCACGGTGCCGCTCAAGGCATGAAGCGTGCCGGAAGAATTGTCCCGGTGGCGGTGTCGCTGACCATCTCCGACACTTCGGGGCGTATCTTGTCCGGACATACGCCTGAGGCGGTTCTCGCCGCTGTAGCCCCCTATTCGCCGGTGGCTCTCGGTTTCAACTGTTCGGCGGGTCCTGCCGGCCTGGCGTCTGCTGTGAGGCGTCTTGCTGACGCGAGTCCTTTTCCGGTTATTTTCTACCCTAATGCCGGGCTTCCCGGACCCGACGGCGAATATGACGTTGATCCCGATAAATTCGTCGCCCAACTCTGTCCGCTTCTCGACAAGGGGCTTGTAAGCATCGTCGGCGGATGCTGCGGCACGACGCCGGAGCATATCGCGCGTCTGTCGGAGTTTCTGTCTGCTTCCGGCCTGAAGCCGCGCCAGGCCGATGCACGTCATCTGCCCGCCTGGCTCTCGGGCCTTGAGGCTTGCGGAGGCCGCTTCTGAATGGCTGCATCGCCTCGCCCGCGTGGACCTGTGGGGATACAGTCCCGCCGAGCCTCTCGATTACCGGGCGATACGCAGAGGGGAATACAGGGGGATACGGCCTGCCGTAGGTTACCCGTCGCTCCCCGACCAGAGGCTCATGCACACGCTCATGCGTCTGCTCAGACCGGAGCAGGCCGGAGTGTCGGCTACCGTCAACGGCACTCTCTCCCCCTCGGCAAGCGTGGCCGGTTTCTGTCTCGCCTCGCCCCGCGCCCGCTATTTCATGGTCAACCCCTCTGTTTCCTCAGAATTCTGAGGTTGTTGTCCTTTTGCAAGTGATTGATAATTTGGATAGATTGAAATATTTATGTAAATTTGCAATTCAACTTAAAATTTACATAAATGAAGACTTTCGAACCCGGTTCATATATAAGACGCGAAGTTTCAGAGGCGATAGAAGAGGCTGGCAGGTTCTTTTCTGTCATTACTGTGACTGGACCTCGCCAGTCAGGGAAATCGACACTGCTTCGTCATTTGTTTCCTGACATTCCGTATTGTTCATTGGAAGATCCTGATACAAGGTTGTTTGCTTCATCTGATCCCAAAGGCTTTCTCAGTGGTCTTTCGGATATGGCGATTATTGATGAAGTGCAGCGGGTTCCCGATTTGCTCTCATACATTCAGTCTATTGTCGATCTTCATCCGGAAAGAAAGTTCTATCTGACCGGAAGTTCCAACTTCGCTTTGATCAGACAGATTACTCAGTCGTTGACAGGCCGCACGGCTTTATTTGAGCTTTTGCCCTTGTCTCTGAGGGAGATAAAGGGGAGGGTCGGCAATATGGGTATCAATGACCTTCTCTACAAGGGATTTTATCCTGCGTTATGGTGCGACAAGAATATTCCTCGTTTATTCTATCCCAATTATACAAGAACTTATTTGGATAGAGATGTGAGAGATTTGCTTGCTATAAGAGATCTTGATGCATTTCATAAATTTTTAAGCCTATGTGCCGGCAGAATCGGCAGTGTGTTTAATTCCTCGGAACTGTCTAATGAAATCGGGGTTTCGGTCAATACGATAAACGCTTGGCTTTCCGTGCTTCAGGCTTCATACATAGTGTATCTGCTTCCCCCTTTTTTTACTAATACCCGCAAAAGACTAACCAAGAGCCCGAAAATTTATTTCTATGATACCGGACTGGCATCCTGGTTGCTTGAAATAGAGTCTCCCTCTGTTATGGAGCGTGATAAAATGAGGGGCCATCTGTTTGAGAATATGATAATCATGGAGTATATGAAAGGCAGATTCAACATGGGGAGGACGCCTTATATCTATTTCTATCGTGATTCAAACGGAAACGAAGTGGATCTGTTGGAAAAGTCGGGAAGCACGTACAATTGTATGGAAATTAAATCTGCAATGACATTTAATCCTGATTTTATCAAAGGCCTTTCGGCATTTTACCGGGCATTCCCTGATTTGACCGGTCGGAAGAAGGTCATATATGCCGGTGAGTCAATGGGTGATTTTCATGGTGTGGATATCTCTAATTTCAGAGATATCCTTTAGATACCATCTCGCAAAATGTTAAAGGGGCGGCGTTTTGCAGTCATTTTGTTTATTTTTCGGTGTTGATCGCCGAGTTTCTTTTTTTTTTAATTATATTTGCAGGTTGATTGTAATTATTAGGAAATGACATTCAGATACGACTATTTGGTCATCGGTTCCGGCATCGCCGGAATGTCGTTCGCCCTCAAGGCCGCAAGACGCGGCCATAAGGTAGCGATAATCTGCAAATCCACACTCGACGAGGCAAATACGAATTTCGCTCAGGGCGGTGTGGCGTCTGTGACAAACCTCAAGGTCGACGACTTCGACAAGCACATACACGACACTATGGTGGCCGGCGACTGGCTCTCCGACCCCGCTGCCGTCGAGCAGGTGGTGCGTAACGCTCCCGACCAGATTCGCGAGCTGATCTCGTGGGGCGTCGACTTCGACAAGAAGGATGACGGATCGTTCGACCTCCATCGCGAGGGGGGACACTCCGAATTCCGAATCCTGCACCATGCCGACAACACCGGAGCCGAGATCCAGCAGAGTCTTGTGAAGACTGTCCTCGCCGACAGCAACATCGACGTCTTCGCCCACCGCTTCGCTGTCGAGATCATTACGCAGCACCACCTCGGTGTGATCGTGACCCGGCGTACTCCCGACATAACCTGTTACGGAGCCTACATCCTCGACGAGGCAACCGGCAAGGTCGATACTTTCCTCGCCCGTGTCACCGTAATGGCCACAGGGGGCATCGGCGCCGTCTACGGCACCACGACCAATCCTCTCGTATCGACCGGCGACGGCATCGCTATGGTCTACCGCGCCAAGGGCACCGTCAGCGACATGGAGTTCATCCAGTTCCACCCGACCGCGCTCTATCACCCCGGCGACCGCCCTTCTTTTCTCATTACAGAGGCGATGCGCGGTTATGGAGCCGTGCTCCGCAACATCGACGGCGATGAGTTCATGCACAAGTATGACCCGCGCCTGTCGCTCGCGCCGCGCGACATCGTGGCCCGCGCCATCGACTCCGAGATGAAGCTCTCGGGATCCGACCATGTCTTCCTCGACGTCACCCACAAGGATCCCGACGAGACCCGGCGTCATTTCCCCAATATCTACGAGAAATGCCTCTCGCTCGGCATCGACATAACCCGCGATATGATCCCCGTGGCCCCCGCAGCACATTACCTCTGCGGCGGAATAAAGGTCAACCTTGATGGCGAAAGCTCGATCAAGAGGCTTTATGCCGTCGGCGAATGCAGCTGCACGGGCCTTCACGGCGGAAACCGCCTTGCGTCAAACTCGCTCATCGAGGCAGTGGTCTATGCCGACGCCGCCGAGCGTCATGCCGAATCGCTTGTAGGCGGTTATGAGCTTCGCGACGATGTGCCCGACTGGAACGACGAGGGCACCGAGCATCCCGACGAGCTTGTGCTCATCACGCAGAGCGAGCGCGAGGTCAACGCCATCATGGGCACGTATGTAGGAATTGTCCGCAGCGACCTCCGGCTCAAACGCGCATGGAACCGGCTCGACATCCTCTACCGTGAGACCGAAGATCTCTTCCGGCGCTCGAAGCCGACACGCCAGCTCTGCGAGTTGCGCAACATCATCAATGTGGCGTATCTCGTGATGCGCCAGGCTCTCGAACGCAAGGAGTCGCGCGGACTGCACTATACCGTCGACTATCCCCATCCCCCGGTGCCCGCTTCCGGAAACTGAACCCCGGTCACCTTGTGTCGGCTCGCGTGTTAACATTTTTTGTGGCATGTGGCATAATCTCTCTTCTCAAATCCGTGTTAAAATAAAATGAGAAAATTCGCACTCACCGCTGCGGCCGCCATCCTGGCCGCCATCATAACGGCCTATGCCGCCCCGCAGAAAAGCGCTGACGCGGCTCTCGCCCGCAATCTGACCACCTTCAATTCCATTGTCAAGGAGCTGCAGGACAATTATGTCGATTCAATCGCTCCCGACCGGGCGTTTGACGCCGCGATCGATGCTTTGCTTGCCACAATTGACCCGTACACAGAGTATTATCCCGCCGAGGAGCAGGACGCTCTCCAGAAGATGACCACGGGTGAATATGGCGGCATAGGTTCCTATCTGATGGACCGCGACAGCTCGACATATATCTCCGCGCCAATGGAGAACAGTCCGGCGGCCCGCGCCGGGATCAAGGCCGGCGACAGGATTCTGAAGGTCGATTCCATTGATGTGTCACGCAAACTGAGCGCCGACGTCACCAAAGTGCTCCGCGGACGCCCCAACACGCCGGTCACCATGACTCTGCTGCGGCCATATGCCGAAGACTCGATAATCACGGTCTCTCTCGTCCGCGAGATGCTTCAGCAGCCCTCGGTGCCGTATCACACCGTGGTCGGCAACACTGGCTATATTCTGCTCACTTCGTTCATCAACAAGTCGCCCGCCGAGGTCAAGGCCGTCCTCGAGGAGTTCAAGGGTGACCCGCGTGTCAGAAACATTGTTCTCGACCTCCGTGGCAACGGCGGCGGACTTGTGGAGAGTGCCGTCGACATCCTCAGCTATTTCCTGCCAAAAGGCACCGAAGTGGTGCGCACACGCGGTCGCGACGGCGCGGCTGAACGCGTCTACAAGACGACGCGCTCCCCGCTCTTCCCCGACATTCCGGTGGCCGTGCTTATCGACGGAGCCACGGCATCGGCCTCCGAGATTCTCGCCGGCGCGCTTCAGGATCTTGACCGCGGTGTGCTCGTCGGATCGAGAAGTTTCGGCAAAGGTCTCGTGCAGACCACCCGCCCTCTCCCGTTCTCGGGCGTGCTGAAAGTGACCGTAGCGAAATACTACACCCCCTCCGGACGCCTTATCCAGGCTCTCGACTATGCACATCGCAACGAAGACGGATCGGTGTCGCGCATTCCCGACAGCCTCACTCATGAATACAAGACGCTTCATGGCCGCACCATCCGCGACGGCGGGGGACTCGTGCCCGACACCGTGATTGACTGGGGCAAGGTCAACCGTCTGGTCTATAACGTTGTGCGCGACAACTGGAGCTTCGATTACGCCACCCGCTTCGCGGCCTCCCATCCTGAAGTGGCGGCTCCGGAGAAATTTGTCATCACCGACAGCATGTATGCCGATTTCAAGAAGAGCATCGATCCGGCGCGCTTCAAATACGACCGCGTAATGGAGGAGGCCATGAAGCAGCTCCGCGACATAGCTACCGAAGAGGGATACATGGGCGACGAGACCACCGCGGCATTCGATTCGCTCCAGAAGCTCCTGATCCATGATCTTGACCGCGATCTCGACACTCACCGCCCCGAGATCGAGGAATACCTCGGTTCGGAAATTATGGGCCGCTATTATTACGACCGTGGCAAGACCGCCTACATGCTCCGCAACGACAAGGCTTTCCGGGCCGCACGCGAGATTCTCGATTCCCGACGTTATAACAGCATTCTCGGCAGGTGATGACTCTGAGTGAAGCCTCTTCTCTGTTCGCTACTCCATCGAGGATGGAGGCCGTCCGCGCGCTGATCAAAGACAGGAAGGCACGCCGCATATCCCTCTCCGGACTTGCCGGAAGCGCACCCGCGTTGCTTTTCGCCTCGTTAGACTGTCTCAAGTCGCCATTGCTTGTCGTGGCCGACGACATGACTGATGCCGGGTATCTCTACAACGACATCAGGGCTGTTGCCGGCGAGGAGGCCGTGTCCGTTTTCCCTTCGGGCTACAAACGCGACATAAAGTACGGTCAGGTCGATCCCCCCTCGCAGATACTCCGCACCGATGTGCTCGATAGACTCGCCTCGTCGCGCAGCCTGCGCTGTGTCGTGACTTGCCCCGAGGCTCTTGCCGAGAAGGTGGCCGCGCGTGAGGCTCTCGATGAGAACACGATCCAGCTGAAGGTCGGCGCGAAGATTCCTATGTCGGATGTCGTGGCGCGCCTCGTCAAGCTCGGTTTCAATTCGGTCGAATATGTCTATGAGCCGGGGCAGTTTGCCCGCCGGGGCTCGATTCTCGACGTCTACTCATTCGCCGGCGAACTGCCATACCGCATCGATTTCTTTGACACGGAGATAGACTCCATACGGACGTTCAACGTCGAGACCCAGCTCTCCGAGCGCAAGGTCGACGCCGTCTCCCTTGTGCCCCCCTCGGCTTGCGACAGCGGCGAGGGTGTCTCGCTGCTCCGCTTCATGGGCCCCGATACTGTTGTGGCAGCCATGAAGCCCGACTATGTGACGGAGCGTGTCAGGGCTGTCGCGTCGCAGGAGTTTTCCGAATCGGCCGTCATTGCCGACGAGGGCGACCGCTCGGCCATGGAGAAAGTGGTCGATCCCGACACGTTTGCCGCTGAATTCAGCGTATTGCGCCAGATCTGCTTCGGCGTCCAGGAGGCTCCGGCCTCGTTCGGCGCCGACAGCCACGTGAGCTTCGGATGCTCGCTCCAGACTCTCTATCACAAGAACTTCGAGCTGATTTCGGAATCGTTCACCCGCTTTCTCGACGAAGGCTACCGGATCCTTATCCTCTCCGACTCGCAGCATCAGTCGGAGCGTCTCCGGTCCATATTCGCCGACCGTGGCGACAGGATAACGTTCACTGCCGTCGACGCCACTCTCCACGAGGGGTTTGTCGACCACGAGACGCATGTCTGCTTCTTTACCGACCACCAGATCTTCGACCGCTTCCACAAATACAGCCTCCGTTCCGACAAGGCCCGGGCCGGAAAGCTCGCCCTCTCGCTCAAGGAACTCAACCAGATCGAGGTTGATGACTACATTGTCCACATCGATCACGGCATAGGACGCTTCGGCGGACTCGTCAAGACCGACATAAACGGACGTCCGCAGGAGATGATCAAGGTCTATTTCCAGAACAACGCGCTCGTGCTCGTCTCGATCCACGCCCTGCACAAGCTGTCGAAATACCGGGGCAAGGATGGCGTGCCCCCGAAGATAAGCAAGCTCGGCGGTGGCGCGTGGGCACGCATGAAGGAGAAGGCCAAGACGAAGATGAAAGACATGGCCCGCGAGCTGATCGCCCTCTATGCCCGCCGCCGCACCGAGAAAGGCCACGCTTTCGCCCCCGACTCATATCTGCAGCATGAGCTGGAGGCAAGCTTCATCTACGAGGATACCCCCGACCAGCTTCGTGCCATACAGGCCGTAAAGGCCGATATGGAGCTCGACCGGCCGATGGACCGGCTCATTTGCGGCGACGTCGGTTTCGGCAAGACGGAGATCGCGGTCCGCGCCGCCTTCAAGGCCGCCGCCGACAGCAAGCAGGTGGCCGTGCTCGTGCCTACCACGGTGCTTGCCATGCAGCACTACAACACCTTCTCGTCGCGTCTCGCCGACCTGCCCGTCAGGGTGGAGTTCATATCGCGTGCCCGCAAGCCGAAGGAGATAAAACAGATCCTCGCCGATCTCGCCGAGGGCAGGATCGACATTCTCATAGGCACCCACAAGATTATCGGAAAGTCGGTGAAGTTCAAGGATCTCGGACTTCTCATCATCGACGAGGAACAGAAATTCGGCGTGGCCGTCAAGGAACGCCTCAAGCAGATGAAGACGAGTGTCGACACGCTCACCATGAGCGCGACGCCGATTCCGCGCACGCTGCAGTTCTCGCTGATGGGCGCGCGCGACCTCAGCTCGCTCAATACTCCCCCGGCCAACCGACAGCCCATCATGACCAACGTCTCGACCTTCGACGACGAGGTGGTGCGCGAGGCCGTGGAGTTCGAGCTCTCGCGCAACGGTCAGGTCTTTTTTGTCTCCAACCGCATCGAGAATCTTGTCGAGCTGGAGACTCGCCTCCGCCGCCTTGTGCCGGGCGTGCGCATCGTCACCGCCCACGGGCAGATGCCTCCCGAGCAGCTTGAGAAGGCGATAATCGACTTCTCAAGCCACGATTACGACGTGCTCCTATCTACGACCATCGTCGAGAACGGCATAGACATGCCCAATGTCAACACGATAATCGTCAACAACGCCGACCGCTTCGGCCTCAGCGAGCTTCACCAGCTCCGCGGGCGCGTCGGCCGCTCAGACCGCAAGGCGTTCTGCTATCTGCTCGTGCCCCCGGGCAAACCGCTCACCCCCGTGGCGCGCCGCCGACTGCAGGCAATCGAGAACTTCTCCGACCTCGGATCGGGAATCCACATCGCCATGCAGGATCTCGACATACGCGGCGCCGGCAACCTGCTCGGGTCCGAACAGTCCGGATTCATTGCCGACCTCGGCTATGAGGCTTACCAGCAGATCCTCCGCGAGGCTGTCACCGAGCTGAAGACCGAGGAGTTCGCCGACACATTCACCGACGTCAGCGCCGGAGCGGCTGAGGAATTCGTGACCGACGTCACCGTCGAGTCCGACCTTGAGCTGCGTCTTCCACCCGAATACGTGCCGCAGGAGAGCGAGCGCATATCGCTTTACCGGCGACTTGACAACATGGAGCGTCCCGAACAGATCGAGGAGTTCCGCGCAGCCCTCGCCGACAGGTTCGGCGCCATACCCGTGGTGACCGACGAACTGATAAAGGTTGTGCCGCTCCGAATGGCGGCTAAGCGACTTGGAATCGAGCGGATTGTGCTCAAAGGGGGCGTGATGCGCCTCTATTTCGTCGACGACGACAACAAGGCATACTACCGCTCTCCCGCGTTTGGGCGTGTGCTCGGATACCTGCAGGCCATTCCCCGTATATGCACGCTCAGGGACATTCCGGCGCGCGATTCCTCGCAGCCGCCGAAACATTCCCTGATCGTCTCCGGAGTGAAGTCCGTGTCAGACGCACTCGCGGTTCTCACGGCCATGTGCGACACGGCCGCAATATGATTTTTATTTCCTGCTCCTGAAAAGCCTTATTTCTCGCTCTTCAGAATGTCGCGTATCTCGGTCAGAAGTTTCTCCTCGGCCGTGGGCTCCGGAGCAGGCGCCGCCTCCTCTGCCGCTTTCTCCTTCTTCATGAATTTCACCGTATAGCGCAGGGCGATGAAGATGCACAGTGCGATGATGAGGAAATCGACTATGTTCTGGATGAAAAGACCGTAGTTGATGGCCACTTCCTCCACCGCCGCCACATCGCCCGCCGCAGGTCTGCCCGGAGTGATGACATACTTGAGATTCTTGTAGCCGTCGCCGCCGGTGACGATAGACACGACCGGCATGATGATGTCGTTTACAAGGGAGGTCACGATCTTGCCGAACGCACCGCCGATGATCACGCCGACAGCCATGTCGACGATATTGCCCTTGAGGGCGAAAGCCTTAAAGTCTTCGATAAATTTTCCCATTACTGCTCTATTTGTCTAAATTTTGTTAATCGCTGTGCAAATATGCGATTTTTTTCTTAATTTTGCAACCTCATAGGTTGCTTCTAATGTTTAGAAAGTGGCTCGCGGTGTTACAGGACGCCCGCGCCCTGAATATCCCTGCCGATTGATAGAACAATTACTGACTACAATAAAGTTTAACCCTAATATTAAAAATTTTAAAGTAATGACAAAGATTGGTATTAACGGATTTGGCCGTATCGGTCGCTTCGTTTTCCGTGCCTCTACCAAAAGAGAAGACATCGAGGTTGTGGCAATCAATGACCTCCTTCCGGTTGACTACATGGCCTACATGCTTAAGTATGACACTATGCACGGTCGTTTCGACGGCACTGTAGAGTACGATCTCGAGAAGAGCCTTCTCATCGTGAACGGCAAGGAGATCCGTGTTACCGCATGCCGCGACCCCAAGGAGATCAACTGGGGCGCTGTCGAGGCTGAATACGTTGTTGAGTCAACTGGTCTCTTCCTCACCGAGGAGAAGGCTCAGGCTCACATCGAGGCCGGTGCTAAATATGTTGTTATGTCGGCTCCCTCAAAGGACGCTACTCCCATGTTCGTAGTCGGTGTCAACGAGAACACTTACGCTGGCCAGAAGTTCGTTTCAAACGCTTCCTGCACAACCAACTGTCTCGCTCCCATCGCCAAGGTGCTCAACGACAAGTTCGGCATCGTAGAGGGTCTTATGACTACAGTTCACTCGACTACTGCAACTCAGAAGACTGTCGACGGTCCCTCTATGAAGGACTGGCGTGGTGGCCGTGCCGCTGCCGGCAACATCATCCCCTCTTCTACCGGTGCTGCAAAGGCTGTAGGCAAGGTTATCCCCGAGCTCAACGGCAAGCTGACAGGTATCTCGATGCGTGTCCCCACTCTCGACGTTTCTGTTGTTGACCTTACTGTCAACCTCGCAAAGCCCGCTACTAAAGAAGACATCTGCGCTGCCATGAAAGAGGCTGCCGAAGGTGAGCTCAAGGGTGTGCTCGGCTACACTGAGGACGATGTCGTATCAAGCGACTTCCTCGGCTGCCCCCTCACTTCGATCTTCGACGCTAACGCCGGCGTTTACCTGACTGACAAGTTCGTAAAGGTCATCAGCTGGTATGACAATGAGATCGGCTACTCCAACAAGGTGCTCGACCTCATCGCTCACATGAAGAAAGTTAACGGTTAATATATTCCGTGACATGATGCGGCTTCTTCCGTTACGGAAGATCCGTCAGTCAAGCAAAGGCCTCCGCGACCTCTCTGTCGCGGAGGTTTCTTTTTTACACGAAATTTCGTATCTTTGAAGTCGTTTAACGACTTTATTGTCTATAAAGGCTCTGAAGATCAAAAAATCATAACTATGAACAAACCGGTTTTAGTAGTATCCACAGGTGCCGGAATCAGTGCCGAGTCCGGCATAAAGACATTCCGCGACGCCGACGGCCTATGGGAGAACTATCCCGTCATGCAGGTGGCTTCGGCCGATGGTTTTCGCCGCGATCCCGATCTGATACACCGTTTCTACAACGAACGTCGCCGACAGCTTGTCGGCGCGAGTCCCAACGCCGCTCATCTCGCCCTTGTCGAGCTGGAGAAAGACTACGATGTCTACATCATAACCCAGAATGTCGACGATCTCCATGAGCGTGCCGGATCAGAAAATGTGCTCCATCTCCACGGCGAACTGATGAAGATCCGCTCCGTCAGCGATCCTGAATACACCGAGACGCTCGACATAGACCACCTTGAGACGACCCCCGCCACCCGAGGCCGCAACGGTCACCTCATGCGTCCCCACATCGTCTTCTTTCAGGAACCGGTGCCCAATATCGAGAAAGCCGTCGAACTCGTACACAAGGCAGACATCTTCGTCGTTATAGGAACATCGCTCGTGGTCTATCCCGCCGCCGGCCTGATACAATGCGTACGCCCCGGCACGCCCATATACTACATAGACCCTGCCCCCGCCGACACCTCGGCCATTCCCGGCGTCCACGTCATAAAAGCCCCCGCCACCGAAGGAATGCCAACCCTCGCCACCCTCCTCGCCCGCAAATAACTCCCCTCCCGCTCTCATACAACTCCTCCTGCAACTGCCGGCCCC